>VHCY01000019.1 GCA_016871595.1 Verrucomicrobiota bacterium | reverse complement strand
CCGGCTCGATGCCCTTGAGGGCCTCAAGACCTACCTTGGCTTTCAGATCGGGACTGTGCTGACGTCGTTTCTTGGACATAGGGATCGTGTTTCGGACTCTGGGTTAACGATCCGACCTGTCCAACTTTCGGGGACCACTTCACCTCGCGTACGAGGAAAGCGCGGAACGGCTGGGTGAGTTCCTGCCGGTGGTGGACGAGCTCGCGGAGCAGCAGGCGCTCGCGGCGTCTCTGGCGGCGCGGGTCCGGCGCGAGGAGCCGGCGTCTGCCTGGGGCGGCCCGGCCGCGCCGGCCGGCTGGTGGGAATTCATCGAGGGCGCCCTCGAGAACCTCGGGCGGCGCGACGCGCTGCTGGCCGAGTTCCGCCGCGGGGCGCGCCGGGCGCTGCAGGCCTCGCGCATCACGGTTTTCGTCCGCGCGGGCACCGTGTTCCGGACGGAGGGGGCGGATGGCGCGGAGAGTGGATTCGGCGCGGACGACCCGCTCGTGGACTTCTTCGAGACGCGGCCCGCCGTGGTCGATGGTTCGGAGATGGCGATCGACGCGGACCCCCTCGCCGGGCTGGCGGTGCGCAACCGGCTCGCGCTCTGGGGCGCCCGGCTGCTGGTGCCCGTCCACGACAACGGCCGGCTGCTCGCGCTGCTCGTAGTGGGGGTTCGGGACGACGGCGCGCCGCCCGACACGGGGGACCGTGAACGCGCGGTGCAGCTGGCGCGCTGGCTGCGGCTGGCGCTCGCCCGGTGCCTCGCGCACGAGCGCCTCGCTGCCGCCGCCGACAAGGCGACGCTCGCGGAGAAGTACCTTCCCGGCAGCGTGATTCTGGGGCCGACGGAGGCCGTGCCTCGGCAGCTGCCCGTGCTGGTGCGCGAACTGATCGGACAGGCCCGGCGTAACCGCGCGGTCTTCCGGGAGTCGCCGCGCCCCGGCCAGCCGTGGCGGGCGGCCGCGGGCATTGTGGCCGAGACTGGCGGGGTCTGGGCCTGGTGGGACGACGCCACGATGGAGGTCCGCGACGCCGAACAAGTGGAGCGGCAGCGACGCCGCGAGGTGCTGCGTGATCTCGCCCTCACCCTCAGCCACGAGTTGGGCAACGCGCTCGTCTCGCTCACCACCTTACGGCAGGCCAAAGCGGAGCGGATGCCGCCGCCCTATCTGATGGAGACGATCAAGGCGGACGTGGGCCAACTCGAGACGCTCAACGCGAACCTGGCGGTGATGCAGGGCCTGCACGAGGCCGAGGCGGAGGCGGTCGACATCCGCGAGCTGGCACAGGAGGTCGGACGCGCCCTCGGGCTGCGGGTGGAGGCGGGCGCCGAGCCGGTGGTGCTGCTGGCGAACCGGATGCTGCTGGACTTCGCCCTGCGCGCCATCCTCCGCACTCTCGGGGAGAACCGCGCCGAGCTCGGCCTGAAAGATCTCTCGCTGCGGGTCCGTTCCACCGGCGCCGGCGCCGACTTGACGGCCCTGCTCTCGATCAAGGGCCGGCTCCTCGAACTGGAGGGCATTTTGCCGGAGCCGGAAGAGGGCGCTGTGCCCAACCAGGGCCGCCTTGGGGTGTTCCTCGCCAAGGAAATCCTGCGGCTGCACCACGGTGAGATCCACGCCGGCCCCGGGCTCGAGGGCACCGAGATCCTGCTTTCGCTGCGCAAGCTGTGAAGCCCGCCGCCCCCGGAGACCTCATCGCCGCCTGGGCCGCCGCCGAGCCCGCGATCACCCTGTGCGTCCTGATCGGCTCGCAGTCGCGCGCGGGGGACCCGGCTACCGGACCCGATGCGGGCTCCGACTGGGACTTTCAACTGGCCACCGCGGCGCCCGGGCGTTTCGCGGATGGGGCGTGGCTCGCCGCCCTCGGCCTGCCCCCGCTGGCCTACGCCCTCCGCCCCGGCCGCCTCGGCAGCGCGCTCAAGGCGACGGCGGTCACCGCGCGCGGCGAACTGGACGTGGTGGTGCTGCCGGCCGAACCCCTGCGCGGCCTCGCGCGGTTGGTGGGGGCGGGCGGGTTGCCTTCCGATCCGGCCGCGCGGCAGGCGCTCACCGACCTGGCTGCGGTCCTCGCCGGCGGCTACCAGATCCTGAAGGGCGAGGCGGAATTTGGTGCCTTCTACGCCCAAGTGGCCAGCGCGGTTCCGCCGGCGCGGCTCGATGACGCCGCGGTGCGTGCGCTCGCCGAGGGTTGGGTCTGCGACTATGTGGCCCTACGGCGGCGCCTAGCCCGCGGGGAAATTCTCGCTGCGCGGCGGGCGCTCCACCACCAGTTGGCCGAGGGCAACGCGCGTCTGCTCCACGAGCTGCGCTTGCGGCGGGGATGGCCCTCCTTCCCCGATGTCCGCCGGCTCGAGCGCCTCGATGCCGCCGCGGCGGCCCGCCTCGCCTTGCCCGACACCGGGGACGCCGCCGGGCTGCACGTGGCCGCCCAGGTGGCCGCGCGGACCTGCCGGGGCCTGGTCGCGGAGCTGATCGGGGCGGCGTGGCGCTGGCCCGACCTCACGTCGCTAGGTCTGGGCGGTGAATAGCTCGGCGATCACGTCCTCGAGGGGCACGTCCTCGATCGTGATGTCGGCGACCGCCCCCGCGCGCAGGATGTCCTGTGACGCCGCGACCACCTGGTCGGCCGGGACGGTGAGCGTGAATTTGCCCTCGTCGTCGCGCCGGGTGGTGAGGGCGTGCGGGCAGCTCCAGCCCTCGCCAAAGGCGGCCGCGCCGTGGGCGGCGGGCACGAAGGTCACGATCTTGCGCCGGGCGCCGCCCGCGGCCTCGAGGCGGTCGAGCGCCCCATCATAGATCTTCCGGCCGCGGTGGATCACGATCACGCGGCCGCACAGTTCCTGGATATCGGCCATATAGTGGCTCGTCAGGAGGATCGTCACCCGGTGGCGGCGGTTGTAGTCGCGCAGGAAGGCCCGGACCTTGCGCTGGGAGACCACATCGAGGCCGATGGTGGGCTCGTCCAGAAAAAGTACCCGCGGCCGGTGGAGCAGGGCGGCGATTAGCTCCATCTTCATCCGTTCGCCGAGGGAGAGTTCCCGGACCATCACGTCGAGCTTCGGGCGGACCTCGAGGAGGTCGACCAGCTCGTCGAGGGTGGCGCGGTACTCCGCCGGCGGCAGGCCGTAGACGGCGCGGAGGAGCTGGAAGGACTCGATGGCGGGCAGATCCCACCAGAGCTGGTTCTTCTGGCCGAGCACAAGGGCGAAGATCCGCCGGTAGGCGTTCTCGCGCCGGGTGGGGTCGTGGCCGGCGACGCGGGCCGTCCCGCGGGTGGGGATGATGAGGCCCGCGAGCATCTTGAGCGTGGTTGTCTTCCCCGCGCCGTTGGGCCCGAGGAAGCCGACGAACTCCCCCTCCGCGATGGAGAAGGAGATGTCCTGCGCGGCCGCGTTCTCCTCGAAATCGCGCCGGAAGAGCCCCCGGACGCCACCGAGGAAGCCCGGGCGCTTCTTGTAGGTGCGGAAGACGCGGGTGAGGCCCCGGACCTCGATCATCGGCGGCCCGGCGCGGCGGGCTGGGTGAAGGCCGGCAGGCGCACGATCTTGCCGCCGGCGAGGGCGGACTGGTGGGCGCACAGGCCGACGCAGGTCCAGTTCGCCGACTGGATGGCGTTTGGGTAGGGGTCGCGGTCCTCGATCAGGGCGCGGACGAACTCGTGGGCGAGGTGCGGGTGCGAGCCGCCGTGGCCGGCCCCCTGGGTGAAGCTCAGGTGCGTCTTCTTGCCGAGGTCGTAGACGCCCTTGGTCGTGAACGGCCGGATCCCGGCCGGCAGCCGGCGCGCGTAATCGGGCACCCGCACCTTGCGCGGGATCCTGGCCTCGGGGAGCTTGGCCGTGTGCAGCACGTGCGGCTCGTGCTCGACCAGGGTCCATTCGAACGACCGCTTCGAGCCGTACACGTCGATGCTCTCGCGGTACTGCCGGGCCACATCGAAGAGCGAGCGGATGATCCGCGCGGTCAGGTCGCTGTCCCGCAGCTTCACGTGGGCCGTCTCGACCGCGAAGGGCGAGCCGTAGTGCTTGACCAGCTCGGGCCGGATCGTGCCGGAGCCGAAGCAGGAGACGTACTCGGCGGCGGCGCCGGTGAGGGCGAGCATCGGCCCGACGCAATGGGTGGCGTACCACATCGGGGGGAGGCCGGGCCAGTAGTTGGGCCAGCCGTCCATATCCTGCTGGTGGCTCGCCTGGAGGAACTGGATGCGACCGAGGTCGCCCTTCTCGTGGAGCTCCTTCAGGTACAGGAATTCCCGGGCGTAGACGACGGTCTCCATCATCATATAGCGCCGGCCGGTGCGGCGGGAGAGGTTGACGATGCGGCGGCAGTCCGCGATGGAGGTCGCCATCGGCACGGTGCAGGCCACGTGTTTGCCCGCCTCGAGGCCCTTGATCGTCTGGCCGGCGTGGTCCGGGATCGGGGTGTTGATGTGGACCGCGTCGATCTCCGGGTCCCGCAGCAGTTCCTCGTAGCTGGTGTAGCCCTTGGGGATGCCGAAGGCCTGCTGGATGGCCTTGAGCTTCTTCGGGTCGCGCTGGCAGACCGCGACTAGGCGCGCGTCGGGGTGCGCCTGGTAGATGGGGATGAACTCGGCGCCGAAGCCGAGGCCGACGAGGGCGAGGTTGATTTTCTGGGCGGGCATGGGGAAGGGGAGGGCCGGCGGCGTCGCGCCACCGGAAACGGGCCGGGATCGTGGGCACTTCCCCGCGCGTGGCAATCGCGGAGCGGCGCTCGCGTGGCTTCCCCGGACTTTACGCGCGCCCCATCCCGTGCCACGGTCCGGCCGATGAAGCGTGGTCTCCTCCCCCGGGTCCCGGCCCTGCTCCTGTTCGCCGCGGTCTGCGCTGGCGGCTGCTCGTCCTCCCAGATGGGCCGCATCGACCGCAACCGGGCCATCTACGAGACGTGGCCCCTCGAGGTGAAGCAGGCGGTGCTCGACGGCCGCGTTGAGCCGGGAATGGACCAGGATATGGTCCGCGTGGCGTGGGGCGAGCCGAGCGAGGTCAGCATCTCCCCCGCGGGTGATGAGATCTGGATCTACGCCAAGGGCGGTGATCCCGGCGGCTATTATCCCGGGTCCCGCGGCGGGATGATGGGCGGGGGCATCGGCGGCACGGGCACCGCGATCGGCGTGAGCACCGGCCGCGGCGGCACGGTCGTGGGGACTTCCTCCAGCGTCGGCATCGGCATCGGGGGCGGTTCCGGGGGCATCGGCATCGGAGGCTCCGGCATCGGGATGGGGACCGGCGGGATCGGCGGGCCCATTATGACGCGGCCCGTGGCGCCGGATATCCGCGAGGTCGTCTTCCGCAACGGGGCGGTGGTCCGCGCCGACAAGCCCTGACGCCTCTCGCACCGGCGCAACCGGTGCGCACCCCCCGGCAAGCGGGGCCGAGCCATCCCGCCACCTCAATTCTGCCCGATGCGGCGGAAGAGCCGGAAGCCGAGGCCCGCAAAGAGCAGGTTCGGCAGCCAGATGAGGAGGTCCGGCCGCCACTCCGGCCGCTGGTCGAGCGCCTTCACCCCGGCGGTGAGGACGTAGAACGCCAGCACCAGGACGATCGCGAGGCCGAGGTTGGCGGAGGTCTCCCGCCGCGAGACGCGGATGCCCAGGGGAATGCCCAGCAGCGCGAACGAGAAGACCGCCGTCGCCAGGCTCAGCTTCTCCTGCATCAGCAGGTCGAAATTCATCCGCTCCCGCGCGTGCTCGCGTTCCTTCCCGGCCGCCGGGACGGTCGCCGCGTGGCGGGCCCGCGCCGCCCGGAGCTCCCCGAGAGTCAGCCACTCCGTCTTGATCCGCACGAGGCTCTGCCCGAGGTAACGCTCCAGCGAGATCCGCACGTCCTCAAACCGCTCCACCGTGGCCACCTTGGGGGCCCGCGCCGGGGACTCCGGATCATCGCCGTCCCGCTCCTCGATGGTCGCCCGCACCAGGGTGGGCACGAGGCTGTTGGTCGCTTCGTCGTAGACCAGCCGCCCCGATTCCGCCCGCACCAGCCGGCGCACGCGGGACTCGCGGTCGAGATCCCACAGCCAGATGTCGCGCAACTCGTCCCCCTCCTTGGCCCCCACGTAGAGGACCACGCCGCGGAAATCCCGGATGAAGGTCCGCGGCACCACGATCCCCATCGGGTTGCCGCGCACGGCATCGGCGAAGGCGCGGTGGAACTCGGCCCGGGCCCACGGGGCGGACTCGAGGTTGATGTGGATGGCCAGCGCGGTGCCCAGCGCCGCCAGCACCAGCACCGGCCGCGCGATCCGCGCCAGGCTCAGGCCGGCCGCCCGCATCGCCGTGATCTCGTGGTCCGCCGACAGGCGCCCGAGCGTGAGCAGAATCCCCGTGAGCATCCCCATCGGCAGCGCGAAGGAGATCGCGAAGGGCAGCAGCAGGCCCACCAGCCGAACGAAGGTGGCCGGGCCGAACTGGCCCGCGAGGAGGGGACTGAGCAGTTCGCGGACGACGTTCGGCAGCGCCACGATGAAGGCGAACAGCGCCACCGCCGCGAGGCAGGTCGCGAGCACGCCCTTGAACAGGTGGCGATCGAGCAGGGTCACGGGTCCAACGTGGCGGTCCGGGGCGGCGCTGGCGAGGCCGCAGGCTTCAAACCAGCCCGGCCAGCCCCAGCTGGCCGTCCCCCTCGTCCTCCGGCCCGGTCACGGGCAACAGGCAGTCCGGACCCTCGTGGCGGACCTGGTTGACCCGCGGCGACACCCGCGTCGCCGCGAGGACCCCCGCCGGCAAGGGGCGCAGCAGCGGCAGGAGCTCCGCCGCGGGCGGGGCGGGATCCAGCCAGACCTCCGCGGCCTCCGGGGACAGGGCGACGGGCATCCGGTCGTGGATGCGGGCCACCTCCGCGCAGGCTTCGGTCGTGATGAGGGCGAAGGTGGCGGGGGTGTTTTCGGTGCCTTCCGCCCAGACGCCGGCGAGCGCGAGGGGCGGGCCGGCGCGCGGGGCGAAGTACCACGGGAGCTTCCGGCCGCCGCGGGTTTCCCACTCGTAGAAGCCGCTGGCCGGCACGACGCACCGGCGCCGCTGGAAGGCCTCGCGGAACGCGGGCCGGGCCGCGATGCTTTCCGCCCGGGCGTTCGCCAGCCGGCTGCCGCCCGGGCTCGCCGCCCAAGGCGGGACCAGGCCCCATTGCGCAGTGTTCGCGGTCCGCTGGGGCCGCGGGCCGCGGACGATCGGGACGAGGCTCGTCGGCGCGAGATTGTAGCGGCTGGTGAAGGCGGAAATGTCCGGCACTCCCAGTTGCCGCAACAGGGCTTCGAGGTCCTCGCGTTTGAGCACGTAGCGGCCACACATCGTTCGCCGGGAAGGAGGGTTGGTTTGCGGGGTGGGGGGGCGGCCGCCGGCGCTTAAGCCGGCCGGGTGGCGACCTCGAGCGCCTCGAGGAGGGCGTGGGCTTCCGCCGCGCTGGCGCCGCACATCGATTCCTGGGGACGCAGGCTCACGCAGAAGGCCGGACGCTCCGGGCGGCCGAAGAGCGCGCACCGCAGGTCGGGCAACAGCTGCACGCAGGGGACGCCGGCCGGCTTGCCCCGGGGCATCCCGGGGATGGGCGAGGAAATGGAGGGCGCGATGCAGCACGCGCCACAGCCCGGGCGGCAGTCCATACGCCGGGGATGTGCCGCGCCCGGGCCCGCGAGGCAAGCGTGCGGCCTCGCCCCCGGGTTTGGGCCGGAATTCAGGGTCTGGCGGCGTTTGCGGGCCACTGCCGGGTCCGCCGGGCTCCCGGGATGGATCCCTTGTCTCCCGCCTTCCTGCCGGTGCGCGTCTTCGGCCCCGGTTGCCATTACTTCACCTTCCGGACCCGCCGCGGCCGCCCCGGGCTCGCGGTGCCCCCGGTCTGCGCCGAGTTCCAGGCCGCCCTCCATCTGTTGGGCCTGGAGGGGGTTTCCCGGGTGCGGACGGCCGTCGTGCTGGCGGCCGAACTGCACCTGGTGGCCGCCGTGCCGGAGAGCCGGGCCGCCGATCAGGTAGGGCTGGTCCTGCAGGGCAAGCTGGCGCCGTCGCTGGCGCGGCTGGGACTCGCCTGGGCCCCCGAGTTCAGCCACCGCCCGCTGCCCTCTGGCGCGGATGGCTACCCCACGTTCCGCTACCTGTACCGGGCGCCCTACCGGGCGGGGCTCGCCGCCGAGGGGGAGGCGTGGGCGGGCTACCATTGCGCGGAGCGCGACTGGCGCTGGTTCGGCCCGCTGACCCGGGGCTCCGGCGGAGGGTTGGGCCCGCTGGAGGCGGCGGTGGCCGCCTGAGGGGCGGGAGCTGGAGCCAACACCCGGATTTGAACCGGGGACCCACGCTTTACGAAAGCGTTGCTCTACCAGCTGAGCTATGTTGGCGCGCGAGCCGGGGGACACAAACGCGCCCTTCCGCGAGGGCAAGAACGTTTTCCGCCGGAAGCGGGCACAAAAAAGGCGCCGAGCCGGAGCCGGGCGCCCAAAGGGTGGGGCAGGCGCGCTTACTTCGCGACCAGCGTGCCCTTCATCAGCATATAGTGGCCGGGAAAGGAGCAGACGTAGGTGTACTCGCCGGCGGCCGGGACGGTGAACGTGACCTCGCCGGTCTGCTTGGGGCCCAGCACCTTCACAAACGCGACCACCTTGTCCTTGTGGGCGGGCGCGATGTACTCGGCGTCCTTCGCGGTCATCGAGGCCTGGGCGAAGGCGTTCAGGTCGGTGCCGGGCTTCAGGAGCACCCAATTGTGGCCCATCGCCTCCTTCGGCAGCGTGCCGACGTTCTTGAGGACGACCTTGATCGTCTCGCCGACCTTGGCCTCGATCTTGGCGAGGTTGAACTTCATCTGGTCGTTGGCGGTGATCTCGATCGTGCGCGCGGGCTCGGCGGCGCGGAGGACGGTGCCGGCAAGGAGCGCGGTGAGCAGGGAGAGGGAAGCGAGGAATTTCATAACGCGGTCCACGGTGGGAGGGGGCTCCCGCGATGCAAACCCGAACGACGCAATCCCCTCGGGGCATTACCCGGCTTAATTGGGGCTTGAAATGCCCCTTCCTTCGCAAACCTTACTCGCTTTTTTCTTTCGGTCGTTTCCGTTCCCTCTCTCCTGAGTCCGCTCCCATGCGCTTCGTTCCCTCCTTCCTGGCTCGCGCCGGCCGGTTCCTTGCCGCCCTCGCGGGCCTGCTGCTCCTCCCGGGCTGCGATCTCAATTTCTGGCGGATGGACGGTCACCAGTCGACGATGATCGCCGAGGGCCCGGTGGCCCGTTCGCAGCTCAGCCTGTTCTACGTCACCTGCTGGGTCACGCTCATCATCTTCATTCTGGTCGGGGGCGTGCTCGCCTACACGATGTGGCGTTTCCGCGCCCGGACCGAGGCGGATGAGCGCGCGGAGCCCCCGCCCCAGAGCCACGGGAACCCCCTCGTCGAGATCAGCCTGATCGGCGCCTCGGTGCTTGCGCTGGTCATCATCGCGGTGCCCACGCTGACCGCCATCTGGTACACGCACGACGTGCCGGAAGCGGAGAAGAAGAACGCCTACGAGGTCACGGCCACCGGCCACCAATGGTGGTTCAAGTTCGAATACCCGTCAGAGCAGGCCGCCGTCGACACCGCGGGCGCCAAGACCCCGCTGGTCACGGGCAACGAGCTGGTCATCCCCGCCGGCCGCCCGGTGCGCATCAACGTCCGCACGGTCGATGTGATCCATTCCTTCTGGGTGCCGAAGCTGGGTGGAAAGATTGATATGATCCCCAACCGGGCCAACTTCTTCTGGTTGCAGGCCGACAAGCCCGGGTACTTCTGGGGCCAGTGCGCCGAGTACTGCGGGGATTCCCACGCGGTGATGCGCTTCCGCGTGATTGCCCTCGACGAGAAGGATTTCGCCGCCTGGAAGGAAAAGCAGCTCGCCCTCGCCCGCTCCGTCGCCGCCCCGGCCGCCCCCGTGGCCGCCGCCGCCCCGGTCGCCGCCCTCCGCGCCTTCAAGACGAACGAGGTGGGCGTCTCCGAGGCCTTCGACCGCAACCCCCTGGAGGCCTGGCGGGCCAAGCAGGCGGTCGAGAAGGACGAGAATCCCGCCCTCGTCGCGCAGGGTCGCGAGCTGTTCGCCACCAAGACCTGCAATGCCTGCCACGCGGTCCGCGGCCACGGCGCGATGGGCGTCCAGGGCCCCGACCTGACGCACTTTGGCGCCCGTACCACCATCGGCGCCGGCCTGATCGAGAATAATCCCGAACAGCTCCGCCGCTGGATCCGCGATCCGGAGTCCGTGAAGCCCGGCAACAAGATGGCCAAGGCTTACCGCGACAACAAGATCACCCTCTCCGACGCCGAACAGGTGGCCCTCACGGCCTATCTGCTCAGCCTCAAGTAAGGCCCGCCCTCCCTCCCACCTTCCAGCCCCCGGACCACCTATGGACACCACGGCCAAGACCGCCTATCTCACCAAGGAGGACGCGGTTCCGGCGCAGCCCAAGCTGCTCGCCCATCCCACCGCCAAGACCGGCCTGATGAGCTGGCTCACCACGGTCGATCACAAGCGCATCGGCTTTCTTTACGGGGTGTTCGCCCTGTTCTTCTTCTTGGTCGGCGGCGTCGAGGCGCTGCTCATCCGGGCCCAGCTGATGTACCCCAACGGGACCGTGCTGAGCGCCCAGATGTACAACACGATGTTCACGATGCACGGGACGACGATGATCTTCCTGGCCGTGATGCCGCTCTCGGCGGCCTTCTTCAATTACATCATGCCCCTCCAGATCGGGGCGCGCGACGTCGCCTTCCCGCGGCTCAACGCCTTCTCGCTCTGGACCTTCGTCGCCGGTGCCATCGTGCTCAACCTCGGCTGGATCGGGCCCATCTTCGGGGTCGAGGGCCATAATGCCCCCGATGTCGGCTGGTACGGCTATTCCCCGCTCACCTCGCGGCAGTTCACCCCCGGCCACTCGGTGGACTACTGGGTGATGGGCCTGCAACTCTTGGGCGTCGCCTCCATCGCGGCCTCCCTGAACTTCATCGTCACGATCATCAATATGCGGGCCCCCGGGATGACGATGATGCGCCTCCCGGTGTTCACCTGGATGACGCTGGTGACGGCCTTCCTGATCGTCCTTTCCTTCCCCGCGATCACCATCGCGCTGGTCGAGCTGATGATGGACCGCAACTTCGGGACGGTCTTCTTCGAGGTTTCCGGCGGCGGGATGCCGATCCTGTGGCAGCACCTGTTCTGGGTCTTCGGCCACCCGGAGGTGTACATCCTGATCCTCCCCGCGATGGGCATCATCTCGGAGATCCTGCCCACCTTCTCCCGCAAGCCGCTCTTCGGCTACCCGATCGTGGTCTTCTCTGGCGCCTGCATCGGTTTCCTCGGCTTCGCCGTGTGGAGCCACCATATGTTCACCACCGGGATGGGCACCGTGGCCACGGCGGCCTTCGCCCTCGCCACGATGGCGATCGCGGTCCCGACCGGCGTGAAGATCTTCAACTGGATCGGCACGATGTGGGGCGGGCGCCTGATGATGCGCACCCCGATGATGTTCGCCCTCGGCTTCGTCTGGATGTTCATGATCGGTGGCTTCTCCGGCGTGATGCACTCGGCGGCCCCGGCGGACACCCAGCAGAGCGATTCCTACTTCGTCATCGCCCACTTCCATTACGTGCTGATCGGCGGTTCGATCTTCGCCCTGCTGGCCGGCATCCACTACTGGTTCCCCCTGATGTTCGGCCGCAAGGTGAGCGAGTTCTGGGGCAAGCTCTCCTTCTGGATCATCTTCGTGGGCTTCAACGTCACCTTCTTCCCGATGCACTTCCTCGGGCTGAACGGGATGCCCCGCCGGACGTTCACCTACGATCCGAACCTGGGCTGGAACACCCCCAACTACATCGCCTCGATCGGCGCCTTCGTCCTCGGCCTTGGCATCGCGGTCTATTTCGCGGTTATGATCTACACCTACTACAAGGGCGAGAAGGTCGGCCGCGATCCCTGGGATGGCCGCACGCTGGAGTGGTCGATCCCGAACCCGCCCCCGGAATACAACTTCCGCGTCGTCCCCACGGTCCACGACCGCGACGCCTTCTGGTACGAGAAGAACCACCGCGAGCAGATCGCGGCCGAACGCGCCGTGGCCGAGAAGGCCGAGGAGGCCCACGGGGGCATCCATATGCCCCACGGCTCCATCTGGCCCCTCGTCGCCAGCTCCGGGCTCCTCATCGCCGGCGTCGGCTCCACCGCCTTTGAGGCCAAGTGGGACGTCCCGGGGATCCACTGGAAACTCGGCCTGTCGCTCTTGGGCGGCCTGGTGACGCTCGTGGGCATCTACTTCTGGTCGCTGGAGGGCAACGAGGGTTACCATCTGCACCTCGACAAGGACGGCAAGCCCGTCAAGGGCCACGGTGACGACCACGGCCACGGCAAGCACTGATCCCCGCCCCCCACCTCCAATGAGCAGCCACGCGGCCTCCGCTTCGATCGATCACCACCACGACCCGTCCACGTCGACGGGCATTCCGAACAAGAAGCTCCTGATGTGGGCGTTTCTGGCCTCGGACTGTATGTTCTTCGGGGTGCTGATCGCCACCCACCTGGTCTATCGCCTGCACCCGCCGGCGGGTGGCCTCGACCCGAAGGCGGTCTTCAGCGTCGAGCTGACCTCCTTCTCCACGTTCATCCTCCTGATGTCCTCGCTGATGATGGCCCTCGCCGTCACCGCGATCCAGAAGGGTAACGTCCGCAGCTGCCGCTGGTCCCTGCTCACGACGATCTTCTTCGGGATGATCTTCCTCGGGTGCCAAGTCTACGAGTTCCAGCACTTCGTGGTGGACAAGAAGATGACCCTCTCGAACAGCCTGCTCGGGACGACCTTCTACACCCTCACGGGCACCCACGGCTGCCACGTGGCGATCGGCGTGCTCTGGCTGACGCTGATGTACGTCCGCTCCTTCAAGCCGGGCGCGGGCTCGGCCCGGCGGACCTGGCTGTCGCACCAGCTCTGGCACGCGCTGGCGCTCCTCGCCCTGCTCGGCCTGTGCCTGAAGGTCACGCTCGGCTTGGTGCACTCGATCCAGGTGGAACCCTCCTTCGGTGCCGCGATGGGCCATTTCGTGAAGGCCGAGTTCCTCGCGATGGCCGGCGCCCTGGCCGCCGTCGCGGCCTGCGTCTGGTTCGCCCGTCCCCGTGGCCCCGTGGCCTTCGGCGAGGCCAATGCGATCGATGTCGAGTCGATGGGCCTCTATTGGCACTTCGTGGATATCGTCTGGATCGTGATCTTCACCGCCGTCTACCTGCTCGAATACCTCTGAACCCGATGAGCGCCCCCTCCCATTCCGCCGGCGGCCACGCTGCTGACCACGGCCACGACGAGAGCAAGTTCCAGATCTACGTCCAGATCGCGATGCTCCTCGCGGTCATCACGGGCATTGAGATCGTCGCGGTGTTCCTGCCCTTCCCCAAGTGGGTGCTGGTCGCCTCCCTGGTGGTCCTCTCGCTGGTGAAGTTCCTGTTCGTCATCTTCTACTTCATGCACCTGCGGTGGGATAAGCCCTTCTGCACGATCCTGTTCTTCATCGGCCTCGTGCTGGCCTCGGGTACGGTCTGGGCCCTGCTCGCCCTGTTCTCGGCCGAGGCGAGCCTGCCGCTGCCGACCTCCTGAACCGAAACGCGCTCCTTTCCACCCGGTTCCGCCCCCGCGCGGGACCGGGTTTTTTTGCGCCCCGTTCAATCCGAGTTGCGGCCCGCCGGTTTCAGCACGTCCTTCCCACCCCTTTCCCGTGCACCGCCCGCCCGCCTCCCTCCCGGCCCGCCGGACCCGCCTATGATCGACTGGCGCCATTGGCACAATGAACCCTGG
The DNA here is from genome assembly GCA_016871595.1 of Verrucomicrobiota bacterium. Classification (GTDB taxonomy): domain Bacteria; phylum Verrucomicrobiota; class Verrucomicrobiia; order Opitutales; family Opitutaceae; genus ER46. Next base: position 15,608 of record VHCY01000019.1, on the reverse strand, counting down.
CTGATCGGGGGCCTCGTGGTCGCCGGCTGGCTCTGGGCCGTGCTGGCGGGCCCTTTCCGGGCCCGTCTGGCCCCGGGCCAGCCCTGGCCGCTCGCGCAGGCCATCCAGTTCTACTCCGGGCTGCTTTTCTTCTATCTGGCCGTGGGCTCCCCGCTGGATCAGGTCGCCGAGCGCTACCTGTTCAGCGCCCATATGCTGCAGCACCAGCTGATGATCTACCCTGCGGCCATCCTCTTCCTCCGGGGACTGCCGTCTTGGATGATCGATCCGGTCCTCGGCGCGCCCGGGCTCCATCCGGTGCTGCGGCTGATGACCCATCCGTTGCTCGCGGGTTCAACCTACACGATCGTGGTCGGGGCCTGGCACGCGCCGATGTTCTACGATTGGGCGCTGCAGGATCGGCTGGTGCACATCATCGAGCACCTGATGTTCTTCGGGGCGGCGATCCTGTACTGGTGGCCGCTGTTCAGCCCCTCCCGGGTGCTGCCGCCGCGGCGCCCCGGGGTCCAGATGGTCTACCTGCTGGGGGTGCTCATCGCGATGACGCCGGTGTTCGCCTACATCACCTTCAGCCACGACGTGCTTTATCCGACTTATGAGTATGCCCCCCGCCTGTTCCCGAACTTCTCGGCGGCGGATGACCAGCTGCTGGCCGGCGTGATGATGAAACTGGTGGGCGTGTTTGGCGCCATGGCCGCCCTCGCCGTGGCCTTCTTCGGCTGGTACCGGGAGCGGCGCTGAACCGCTCCCGGAGACCGTCCCCGCGTCCCGCTCAGGCGGGCGGCAGGAGGTCGTCCAGCGTGTCGCTCTCGGTGTTGATGTCCGCGAACAGCCAGGAAGACAGGTAGCGCTCGCTGCTCGAGGGGATGATGGCCACGATCTGCTTGCCCTGGTTCTCCGGCCGGCGGGCGAGCTGCAGCGCCGCCCACGCGATGGCCCCGGACGAGATGCCCACGGGGATGCCGTCCAACTGGTTGATCTGCTTCGAGACGGGGCCGGAATCGGCCTCCTTCACCCGGATCACCTCGTCGTAGATCTTGGCGTTGAGCACGCCCGGCACGAAGCCGGCGCCGATGCCCTGAAGCTTGTGGGGGCCCGGCGTGCCGCCGGAGAGCACCGGGGAGGCATCCGGCTCCACCGCGACGATCTTCACCGAGGGCTTTCGCGCCTTCAGCACCTCGCCGATGCCCGTGATGGTGCCGCCGGTGCCGACCCCGGCCACCACGATGTCCACCTTGCCGTCGGTATCCCGCCAGATCTCCTCGGCGGTGGTGCGGCGGTGCACGGCCGGGTTGGCCGGATTGTTGAACTGCTGGAGAATGACCGCATTCGGAATGCGGGCGGCGAGCTCCTCCGCCTTGGCGATGGCGCCCTTCATCCCCTTCGGCCCCTCGGTCAGCACCAGCCGCGCGCCCAGGATCTTCAGCAGCTTGCGGCGCTCGAGGCTCATCGTCTCGGGCATCGTCAAGATCAGCTTCAGCCCCTTGGCCGCGGCGACGAACGCGAGCGCGATGCCCGTGTTGCCCGAGGTCGGCTCGATCAGGACGCTCTGCGCGTTGATCTTCCCGCTCTGCAGGGCGTCCTCGATCATCGACACCCCGATGCGGTCCTTGACGCTGGAAAGCGGGTTGAAGAACTCGAGCTTGAGCAGGACCTCAGCGCCGGCCTGATGCGCGGCCGCGGTCCGGTTCAGGCGGACCAAGGGGGTATTGCCGATCGTGGCGGTGATGTCGGAGTAGATTTTGGCCATGGTGGGACGGGAACGAGCCAGCACACCACCGCCTCCGGGCGCGTGTCAAAGCTTGTGCGGTTGGACCGTCCGGCGGGAATTTCGCCGTCCGGCGGGGTTTTCGACTCGGCCCCCGGCGCGGGCGCTGCCAGCTTGCGGGCCCTATGACGCTGGAAATCGCCCTCGTCTTGGCGCTCGTCGTGATCGCCATGGCCGGCTTCGTGTGGGAGAAATTCCCGCCCGATGTCGTGGCGCTCGGCGTGCTCGTGGTGATCGCGGTCTCCGGGTTGGTCCCGGTGGCGGACGTGTTCGCGGTGTTCGCGAACCCGGCCCCCCTCACGGTCGCGGCCCTGTTCGTCCTCTGTGCCGCCCTGCTGCGGTGCGGCGCCCTCGATTACCTGTCCGGCAGCCTCGAACGGGTCCAAGGGCTGCCCTATCCGCTGGTGATCTTCCTGCTGGTGCTGCTGGTGGCGTTTGTCTCGGCCTGGATCAATAACACCCCCGTGGTGGTGGTCTTCGTCCCGGTGGCCATCAGCTTGGCCAGGCGGATGGGGCTGCCGGTGTCCAAGTTCCTGATCCCGGTCTCCTTTGCCTCGGTCTTGGGCGGGAATTGCACCCTGATCGGCACCAGCACCAACCTGGTGGCCAATGGCATTCTGATTGAGCGCGACCTGCCCGGGCTTGGGATGTTCGAACTCGCCGCGGTGGGGGTGCCCGCGGCGCTCCTGGGGGCCGTTTACCTCGGTTTGGCCGGCCGCCGTCTCCTCCCGAACCGCGAACCCCTCACCGCCACGCTGAGCGAGGACGAACGCCGGGAATACTTCGCCGAGGCCTACGTGCCCCCCGGCTCCCCCCTCAACGGCAAGAGCCTCCGCGCCGCCGGCCTCACCCGCGCCCGGGGCTTCCGGGTCATTGAAGTCGTCCGCGACGGGGTGGGCATCGACGTCGACCCGGAGCGCACGCCCTTGGAGGAAGGCGACCGGATGGTGCTGGCCTGCCTCCCCTCGGGCATCGCCCAGGTCCGCTCGATGCCCGGCTTCGACTTCACCGCCGAGGCGGGACTGGAGCAGATCGCCACCCACGAGGGCGTGGTGGTCGAGGGCGCCATCGCCCCCAACTCCGAGATCATCGGGCAAAGCATCAGTGAACTGAACTTCCGCCAACGCTTCCGCGTCATCGTCCTCGCCATCCACCGGGGCGGGGAGAACGTCCGCGACAAGCTCGAGACCATCCCGCTCCAGATGGGGGATATCCTGCTGATGATGGGCACCGAGCAGGCGGTGAATGGGCTCCGGCGAGGGGACGACATCATCCTTTTCGATCGTCCGCCCCTGCCTTCCGTCTCCCGCCACGGCCGGATCCCCCTCGTGCTGGCCACGATCGGCGGCGTCATCGCGCTCGAGACGCTCGGGCTGGTGCCCATCCACCTCGGCGCGCTCGCCGGGGCGCTGGTGATGTGCCTCACCGGCTGCATCAAGCCCAAGGAGGCCTACGAGGCGATCGAATGGCCCTTGCTGGTAATGATCTTCGGGATGCTCGCCCTGGGCGTGGCGATGCAGCAGACCGGCGCCGCCGACTGGCTCGCCCGGAACGTCGTCTCCGGGGTCGGCCACGTGGTCTCCGGCCCCCACAAACCAATGGTGATGCTGGCTACGCTCTACGTGCTGACGCTGCTCCTGACGGAAATCCTCTCCAATAACGCGGTCGCCGCCCTGATGGTGCCCATCGCGATCGGGGTCGCCGGGGAGGCGGGCCTCGACAGCCGGCCCTTCATCATCGGGGTCACCATCGCCGCCAGCGCCGCCTTCGCCACCCCCATCGGTTACCAGACGAACACCTACATTTACGGGATTGGCGGCTATCGCTTCCGCGACTTCGTCCGCATCGGGGTCCCCCTCAATCTGCTCTGCCTGATCGTCGCCCTCGCGGTCATCCCCCGCGTCTGGCCGCTCCAGGCGCCTTGAGCCCCCTACAGGCCTGAGCTGGGGCCTACAGCGTGATCCGCAGGCCGTCGTGGGCCGGCGCGACGCCTGCCGGCAGGCTCGCCGCCAGCGTCGCGTGATCGCTCAGGTGGGTCAGATGGGTCAGCAGGGTTTGCCGGGCGCCGATCTCCCCCGCCACCGCCACCGCCTCCTCCAAGGACAGGTGCGATGGATGCGGCAAGGGCCGCAGGCCATCGAGCACCAGCACGTCGGCCCCGCGGGCCAGCGCCACCGCCTCCGGGGGCACGGTCTTGCAGTCGGTATAATAGGCCAGGCGCCGGCCGGAACTGCGCTCGGTAAAGACCAGCCCGAGGGTATTGATCCCGCCGTGCGGCAACAGGGTCGCCTCAATGGTGCCCTGCGGCAGGTCCAGCCGCGCCGGCATCGCGGTCAGGCGGAAGGCCGCGTAACCCCGCGCCCGCGGCCGTTCGCCCAAGGCGTAGGGGTAGATGGCCGCCACCCGCCCTAGCCCCTCCTCCGTGCCGTAAACGGTCAGCGCGGTGCCCTCCCGCAGGTCGCAGAACCGCCGCAGGTCGTCCATTCCCACCACGTGGTCCGCGTGCCCGTGGGTCAGGATGAACAGGTCCAGCTGGCGGATGTCCTCCCGCAGGCACTGCAGCCGGAATTCCGGCGCGGCGTCGACCTGCACGTGCAGGCCGTCCATCACCACGTGGACGGAGGCCCGCGCCCGCTGGTTGCGGGGGTCCGGCGAACGGCAGACCGCGCAAGGGCACGCAATCATCGGCACGCCCTGCGAGGTGCCGGTGCCGAGGAAGATCAGTTCCATCCGCGGGACCTCAACGCGGGGCGGCCAGCCAGGCGATCGCCCGCGGGATAAAATGCTCCAATCCCGGGGTATCCTCGGCGTGCGGGGAAATGGTCAGCACCTTGCCGCGTCCGAACGGCGCGTGCACCGCCGCCGGGGAATGGATCATCACGCCCTCCGGCGTCCCGTTGCGGGCGATCTCCGTCCGGAACCACGCCGCCACCTCATAGGGCGGCAGGCCCTCCCGGCCCAGCGGCTTGATGATGGGGCCGTTCGCGTAACGGATGGTGAAGGGATCCGCTACCGGACCGAACAGCTGCTGGCCTGCCGGCGACAATTGGATGCGCATCATCCCGCGGCCGCGCTGCCACTTGTTTGAGACGGTCCGGGCATTGAGGATCCCCAGCCCCCAATCGAACCCGGCGCACGCCAGATAGGCCCCGGCGCAGATCCCCAGGTAGCCGCCCCCGTTCTCCACGAAGGCCCGGACCTGCCGCCGCCCGGCCTCGCCGATCGCCTTGGCCTGGGCGCTGCCGCTGCCGCCCGAAAACACGATCAGATCGAAGCCCGAGAGATCCCGCGTGCCCACCTCCGCCGGGGTCAGGGCCGTCACGGTGGCCCCCGGCAACTGCTGGGCGCGGCGGGTGACGGTGGCGACGCCCGATTCGCCGGCGCCCGGCCCCTGGTAGATCGCGATCCGCAGCGGCCGGGTCACCGCGGGCGCCGCGAAGAGATCAGGCGGGTTGGCCGGGGCCTCGGGCGGGGTGGTTTCGGCGGCGAAAAGGGGGCCGAGGGCAAGCAGGGCCAGGCAGAGCGGCAGACGCATCTCCCGGAGAATGAGGGCGCCGGCGCGGCTGACAACGCTGCGCTGGCGGGGCCCAAAAAGAAGGCGCGCCACCCGGGGGTGGCGCGCCGTGGGCATCAGAACCGGGGTTGCCGGATCGGACTTAGTAATCCATCCCGCCCGGACCGTGGCCGTGGCCACCGGCCGCCGGAGCTTCCTTCTTCTCCGGGATCTCGGTGATCATGCACTCGGTCGTGAGCAGGAGCCCGGCGACGGAGGCCGCGTTCTGGAGGGCGGTGCGGGTGACCTTGGTCGGGTCGACGACGCCGGCCTTAACCAGGTCCTCGTACTCGCCCGTGGCCACATTGTAGCCGTAGTTGCCCTTGTTGGAGGCGATCTGGCCCACCACGACCGCACCCTCGACGCCAGCGTTGGCGCAGAGCATCCGGATGGGGGACTCGATCGCCCGGCGGACGATCTGGGCGCCGATGGCCTCGTCACCCTCGAGCTTGAGGCTGTCGATGGCCTTGGCGGTGCGGAGCAGCGCGACGCCGCCGCCGGGGACGATGCCTTCCTCGACCGCCGCACGGGTGGCGTGGAGGGCGTCCTCGACGCGGGCCTTCTTCTCCTTCATCTCGACCTCGGTGGAGGCACCGACGTTGATGACGGCCACGCCGCCGGCGAGCTTCGCCAGGCGCTCCTGGAGCTTCTCGCGGTCGTAGTCCGAGGTGGTCTCCTCGATCTGGCGGCGGATCTGCTTCACGCGGCCCTGGATCTCGGAGGACTTGCCCGAACCCTCGACGATGGTGGTATTCTCCTTGTCGACCACGATGCGCTTGGCGCGGCCGAGGTCGCTGATCTGGAGGTTCTCGAGCTTGATGCCGAGGTCCTCGGTGATGCAGCGGCCGCCGGTGAGGATCGCGATGTCCTCGAGCATCGCCTTGCGGCGATCCCCGAAGCCAGGCGCCTTCACCGCGCACACGTTGATGGTGCCACGGATCTTGTTCACGACCAGCGCGGCCAGGGCCTCACCCTCGACTTCCTCGGCGATGACGAGGAGCTGCTTGCCGCTCTTGGCGACCAGCTGCAGCAGGGGCAGGAACTCCTGGAGGTTCGCGATCTTCTTCTCGTGGATCAGGACGTAGCAGTCCTCGAGGATGGCCTCCTGCGCCTCCATATTGGTGGCGAAGTAGGGCGACAGGTAGCCCTTGTCGAACTGCATGCCCTCGACGACATCGAGGGTGGTCTCGATCGACTTGTTCTCCTCGACGGTGATGGTGCCGTCCTTGCCGACCTTGTCCATCGCGTCGGCGATGATGTTGCCGATCTTGTCGTCCCAGTTGGCCGAGACGGTGGCGACCTGGCGGATCTCCTCGCGGTCGTTGACGCGCTTCGAGATCTTGCCGAGCTCGGTGATCGCGGCCTCGACGGCCTTGTCGATGCCGCGCTTGAGGAAGATCGGGTTCGAGCCCGCGGTGACGTTCTTCAGGCCTTCCTTGTAGATGGCCTCGGCGAGCACGGTGGCGGTGGTGGTGCCGTCACCCGCGGCGTCGCTGGTCTTGGAGGCGACCTCCTTGACCATCTGGGCGCCCATATTCTCGTAGGGATCCGGGAGCTCGACCTCCTTGGCGACGGTGACACCGTCCTTGGTGACCGTCGGGGAGCCGAACTTCTTGTCGATCACCACATTGCGGCCCTTGGGCCCGAGGGTGACCTTGACGGCCTTGGAGAGGAGCTCGACGCCCCGGAGGACCTTGTGACGAGCGCTCTCGTCGAAGAGGAGTTGCTTAGCAGCCATATTCGTGGGTTTGGATTGGGTTGTTCAGTGAGGGGTGGGGGACTCAGCCGATGATGCCGAGGATGTCGTCCTCGCGGACGAGCGTGTACTTCTTGTCGTCGAGCTTCACCTCGGTGCCGCCGTACTTGCTAATGAGGACGCGGTCGCCGACCTTCACTTCGAAGGGCGTGACCTTGCCGTCCTCGCCCTTCTTGCCGGTGCCGAGGGCGATGACCTTGGCCTCTTGGGGCTTTTCCTTGGCGCTGTCCGGGATGATGATCCCGCCGCGGACCTGCTCTTTTTCCTCGATGTGCTCCACGAGAACACGATCGCCGATGGGCTTGATGGTGACTTTAGCCATATGTGGTTTTGGTTGGGTTTGAACGGAAGGGTTCAGTGGTTTGGAACAAGGTCCCCCGACGACGCGGAAGCGCCGTCGACGGACCAAATGGAGGGAGCTTACTTCTTCTTGTCGTCCTCGTCGACCACCTCGAAGTCGGCATCGACGACGTCGGCCTTCTTCTCGGTCTTCTTGCCGGCGGTGCCCTTGGGCGGCTCGGCGTCGGCCCCCGGGGGCGGCGCGCTGGCGGCCCCGGCGGCCTGCTGGGCGGTCGAGTAGAGCTCGCCGCCCACGGCGGCCAGCTTCTCGAGGGCCGCCTTCATCCGCTCGGGATCATTGCTCTCCAGATCCTTCTTCGCCTCGGCCAGGGCCGCGTCGGCCTTGACCTTCAGCTCGGCGGAGACCTTGTCCCCGGCGTCCTTCAGGGTCTTCTCCAGCTGGTAGATCGAGGAATCCAGCTGGTTGCGGGCCTCGACCGCCTCCTTGCGCTTACGGTCCTCGGCGGCGTGGAGCTCCGCATCCTTGGTCATCTTCTCGACCTCCTCCTTGGAGAGGCCGGACGAGCCCTGGATGGTGATTTTCTGGTCCTTGCCGGTGCCTAGGTCCTTGGCGGAAACGTGGAGGATGCCGTTCGCGTCGATGTCGAACGTCACCTCGATCTGCGGGGTGCCGCGCGGTGCCGGCGGAATGCCGTCGAGCCGGAACGTGCCCAGGACCTTGTTGTCCCGGGACATCGGGCGCTCGCCCTGCAGGACCACGATCTCCACGGACGGCTGGCTGTCGCTGTAGGTGGAGAACGTCTGGGTCTTCTTGGCCGGAATGGTCGTGTTGCGCGGGATCATCGGCGTCGCCACCTGGCCGGCGGTCTCGATGCCGAGCGTGAGCGGGGTAACGTCCAGCAGCAGCACATCGCGCACCTCACCCTTGAGCACGCCGCCCTGGACGGCCGCGCCGACGGCGACCACCTCGTCCGGGTTGACGCCCTGGTGCGGCGGCTTGCCGCCGAGCTTGTGGGCGATCTCGACCACCTTGGGCATCCGCGTCATCCCGCCGACGAGCACCAACTCATCGATCTGGGAGGAGCTCAGTTCGGCGTCCTTGAGGCAGTTCTTGAAAGGCTGCACGCAGCGCTCGAAGAGGGGGTCACAGATCTGCTCCATCCGGGCGCGGGTGAGCTGCACGTTGAGGTGCTTGGGCCCGGAGGCGTCTGCGGTGATGAAGGGCAGGTTGATGTCGACCGACTGGGCGGAAGACAGGGCGATCTTGGCCTTTTCGGCCTCCTCCTTGAGGCGCTGGAGGGCCATCGGGTCCTTGCGGAGGTCGATGCCGTTCTCCTTGCGGAAGGTGTCGACCAGCCAGCCGATGAGGGACTCGTCCCAATTGTCGCCGCCGAGGTGGGTGTCGCCGTTGGTGGCCTTCACCTCGAACACCCCGTCGCCGATCTCGAGCACGGAGACGTCGAAGGTGCCGCCGCCGAGATCGAAGACGGCGATCTTCTCGTCCTTCTTCTTGTCGAGGCCGTAGGCGAGGGAGGCGGCGGTGGGCTCGTTGATGATGCGGAGCACCTCGAGGCCGGCGATCTTGCCGGCGTCCTTGGTGGCCTGGCGCTGGGAGTCGTTGAAGTAGGCCGGCACGGTGATCACGGCCTGCGTGATCTTGTCCCCGAGGTAGGCCTCGGCGTCGGCCTTGAGCTTGCCGAGCACGAAGGCGGCGATCTGCTGCGGCGCGTACTGCTCGGTCTTGTCGCCGACCTGGACCTCGATGTAGGCGTCGCCGTTCTTCCCCTCGGCGACCTTGAAGGGCATATTCTTCGCCTCCTCGCGGACCTCGGTGAACTTGCGGCCGATGAAGCGCTTGGCGGAGAAGACGGTGTTGCGCGGATTGGTGATCGCCTGCCGCTTGGCGGCCTGGCCGACCAGCCGCTCGCCGGTCTTGGTGAACGCCACCACCGACGGGGTCGTGCGGGCGCCCTCCGCGTTCGGGATGACGACGGGCTCCCCGCCCTCCATCACCGCCATACAGGAGTTGGTCGTGCCCAGATCGATGCCAAGAATACGGCTCATGCCGCTGGCGATAGCAAGCGATGTGCCGGGAGGGGCAAGGGTTTTCCAAGATTCGTTTCCGCAGAGGGTTAAAAAATCAAACCCCTCTCGCGACCGGGGTGCGTGCAGGGTGAAGTGGGTCACCTTGGCGCATCTGCCCTGTCCCACTGGGCGCGGGGTGGGCGTGCTGTCCCAGTTGAATCTTCCGTCAGTCCCGCTACGGTGGGGCGTATGGAGATGGAGATCACGCTACCGGACGAGGTTCCGGTGATGACTTTGGCGCAGGCGACCTTGTTTCCGCAGGCGCTGATGCCGCTCCACATCTTTGAGCCGCGGTACCGCGCGATGCTGCGCGATGTCCTGGCGGGGGACCGGCTGTTTGCGGTGGTGGGGTTGGATGAGCGGCGGGCGGAGGCGGGGGACTTTGAGCCGCCGCACCGGGTGGCCGCGGTGGGGATTGTGCGGGCCTGCCAGCGTAATCCGGATGGCACCTCCAATTTGCTCCTGCAGGGCCTGTGTCGCGCCGAGGTGGTGGCGATCGCCCGGGACGAGCCGTACCGCCGGATCCAAATCCGGGCTTTGGCGAGCGAGGCGGGGGCGACCGCGGAGGCCAACGAGGCCCTGCGGCGGGAGTTGTCGCGGCTGATCGGGGTCAAATTGCGCCTGGCCGGCAAGGGTGAGGGCGAGATGGCGGCCTTCCTGAAGACGGTCGACGATCCGGAGGCGTTCGTGGACATCGCGGCGGCGAGCCTGTGCGACGACGCGGACCTGCGGCAGCGGTTGTTGGAGACCCTCGACGTGAACCGGCGGTTGGCGTTGCTGGGCGGGGTGTTCCGCCGGGAGATCGAGGCGTTGCGCCTCCGGCGGAAGCTCCAGGGCAACCTGCCGGACGACCGGATTGAGCAGAATTGAGCCGGGGTTTCGGGCCTCGGTGGGGGCCGGCCTCCGGCGCGAGGGAGAGGGGGTCGCCGCGGCCGGGGTCGGAGGCGTTTGGGTTCAGAGTGCCTCCAGTGTGCCTCCTTAAATCCTTCGGTTATCCTTCGGTAGTCGTTCGGTTGTCAGAGGAAAATAATAGGTAAGTCGTTGAAATAACCGAAGGATAACCGAAGGATTACCGAAGGATCACTGAGGGAGGAGCGAAGGAAAAAGATCAGATCGGGCTTGGGGACAGGGATGTGGTGGGAGGCGGCCGGCGGGGCGGGTGGCGTGGACCGGGGAAGGTTTCCCCGGTCACACCGGGCCGATTGGGGTCGGCATAGGATCCGGCCGACGGGTGGGCCGCGCGAGGGACCGCGCTACGGGCGCGCGCGATCGAACGCGTCGCCCCGAACGGGTCAGTCCGTGAATCGCTACCTTTGGGCGGGCATTAGAGCGAGCGGCCGTAGCCCTCTAGCAATTCACCCCCTGACCCCGTTGGTGGTGTCCCCCGTACCAATCGCTCCAGCAACGGAGGGGGGCCACAAAAGGCTCAAAGGGTCGAGGGCGAGGCGGCGCCGTGCGTGGCGCCCATAGGCGCCGGGGACGGGATTGGGGGGGGAGCCACTCAGACGGGAGGGATCCGAGCCGAGGCCGCCAGAATGCTCCCAGCAAAGGGCTTCGCGGATCGAAGCACCGCGGATCGAGCCCTGCTGGAGTGGTTTGTCGCTGCGGTCCCGCGGCGTCGATAGACGCCACGCACGGCGCCGAGCGCGGATAGAGCCCTTTGAGCCTTTTGTGGCCATCGCTGAGATCTTCGGAGGTGATGGCGGCGGAGGAATGGGTTTTCGTCCGCCCCGGTGTTTCGAGCTTTGGGGGAGGGGTCAGCCTGCTACTCGTTCGGCGGCCTCCTTCCGCGGCCGGGTCAGTTCGGGGCCCGCGAGCGGATCCACGTCGCGAGGCCGGGCCGGGGCTCACGGATGCGGAAGTGCAGGACCACGCGGTAGGGTTGGCCGTCCGCCGGGTCGGTGCGCCAGAAGCCCATCGCCCGGTCCCCGGCCCAGCCCAGCAACTCGAACTTCCGCCGCGGCAGGTTCTCCGGCTTGGCGGTCGGCTTGAAGTCCATAAAGGCGAGGTCCGCCGGCGAGGCATCGCTGACCGTCACCCGGCCGCTCTGCGTGCCGTAGCGCCACGTTCCGTTCTCCAGAATGAACAGCGGCGTGGCGTCCTCGCCCGCCCCGCGGTCAAAGGCGCCGTTGTCATAATCATTCCGGACGCTCTGGCTGACCCAGCGACCGGCCAGCGCGCGCAGTTCCGCCGGCGCGGCCGCCGCGGGCGGGGCGGGGTCGGCCGCAGCGGCCCCGGCGCGCTGAAACGCAAAGTAGTTCCGGGAGCCGTCGGCGTTGCGCCAGAGGAACTCGATCACCTGGCCATCGGCGGACAGCGTGGCGCGGCCCTGATCCCAGGCCGTGAGGACGCCGGAGAACACGAGCCCGGCCGCGGCGGCGGTGACCCGCCCCTCGCCGCCCACGCCCGTGCGGTAGCGTCCGTCCGGGAGGATCTCGAGCGTTTGCGCGTTGCGCGGGTCGATCCACTTCCCGGCGAGCGCGCGGAGCGCGGGTGCGGGTGCCGGGGCCGCGGTTGGCGCGGCGGAGGGCAGCGCGGCGAAGCGCCGGTCGGCTGGCCGGATGACGATCCGATCTACGGCGCCTGCGGGAGCGCGAAAGGACAAGGCGTACTGCCCGACGGTGACCTCGTAGCTGCCGTAGACCATCTTCCCGCCCGGGTACTCCGCCTGCACGCGCGCAAGGGCGGTGCCGACGCCGATCCCGGAGGCGAGGCGGGCGTCGCCCTCGATCGTGAGGGTCCCGATTTCCCGGCCGGTGGCGTCGAACAGCACCCGGAGCCCCGGGTATCCGATGCCCCCGCCGTAGGCGCGGTTGTCCGACCGCGGCGGGCCGAGCGCCGCGATAACCTCGTTGGCGGTCATCGAGAGCCGCAGGGGGAGCGTGAGGGGCTCCACGCGGGAGCCGGTCGGGGTGGCCGGGGCAGCCGCCGGCAAGCCCACGGTCGTACCCAGCAACAGCCAAACGAGCCCGGGGAAAAAGCGCGTCATCAGCCTGTTCGAAGGGGTTGCCGGGGACGGCGCAAGGGGAAAGCGGGCCGCCCGCTCCCACACTGGCCGGCGGCAGGGCGGGTGGATGCGGCTGCGGTGGGGCATACGGGCGCAAAAAAGCCGCCCCGCGGGAGCGGGACGGCCTTTCGGCTGGTGGGATCCGCGGGGCGGGGCGTTTACTCCAGAGGGGAGGTGCGTCCCGGCCCGTCAGAGTCCTGCCAGCGGTCGGGTCAGGGAAGGATGACCGTGTCGATGACGTGGACCACGCCATTGCCGGCCGCGAGGTCGGCCGCGACGACCTTCGCGCCGTTGATGGTGACGCCGCCCGCCGTGGCGAGGGTCGCTTCCTTGCCGTTCACCGTCTTCACGGCGCCGGCCTTCACGTCCTTGGCCATCACCTTGCCGGGGACGACGTGGTAGGTGAGCACGGCCACCAGCTTGGCTTTGTTCTCGGGCTTGAGGAGATTCTCGACCGTGCCGGCGGGCAGCTTGGCGAACGCGGCGTTCGTCGGGGCGAAGACCGTGAAGGGGCCTTTGCCGCTCAGGGTCTCGACCAGGCCGGCGGCCTTGACCGCGGCGACGAGGGTGGTGTGGTCCTTGGAGCCGACGGCGATATCGACGACGGTGGCGGGGGCGGCGGCCGTGAGGCCGGTGACGGAAGCGGCCCAGAGGGCCAGCGAGAGCAGCGAGTTGCGGAGGTTCATAGGTTGGATTCTGGCGTGGACTAAGACACTCCGCCGCAGACGTGGAGTCGGCGGGCGGGTGCGAGGGTGTAACGCCTGACACCTTCATCGGGATGCATTCGGAGGTGAGGTAGGGGCCGGATTGCCCCGCGTGCCGGGCACGTCCGCTGGTCCGCCTTCCGGCGCCTGGAGGCGTCGTCGCCCTGAACGGGTCAGGCCGTGAATCGCTACTTTTGGGCGGGCATTAGAGCGAGCGGCCGTACCCCTCTAGCAATTCACGGCCTGACACCGTTGGTTGTGAGGCCGTGCGTGGCGCCCATAGGCGCCGGGGACGGGATCAGGGGAGCGACGCAGACGGGAGGGATTCGAGCCGAGGCCGCCAGAATGCTCCCAGCGAACGGCTTCGCGGATCGAAGCGCCGCGGATTGAGCTCTGCCCGAGAGGTTCGTCGCTGCGGTCCCGCGGCGTCTATAGACGCCACGCTCGGCGCCGAGCGCGGATAGCGCCCCTTTGTGATTGTCCAGTGGCCGTCTGCTTTCATGCGCCGCTTGCTTAACATCCCAAAGCAAATGCCATGAAGGAAACTGAAGCCAAACGTATCATCGGGCTGGATATGCATCCGGACGTGTTTGCCGCGGCGGCGCTGGACGCGGATCCGAAGCAACCAACCGTCGACTGGGTGCAGGACCGGGTCCCGACCGCCGGGCTCGAGGCCTGGGCGAAAAAGTAGCTAAGGAAGGGGGACGTGGCCGTGCTGGAAGCCTCGGGCAACAGCTTCGAGGTGGCCGCGCGCCTGCACGCGATCGGCCACACCGCCGTGGTGCTCGAGAGCGCGCAGGCCGGCAAGCTCCGGGACAACTTCTGCAATGACGATCGGCACAGCGCGGTGAAACTGGCCCGGATCTACCGCAGCGGCCTGGCCAAGGAGGTCTGGCAGCCGGACGCCAGGACGCGCGCCCACCGCGAGGTGTTCTTTGCCCACCGCAACGCCGTCAAGGACGCGACCCGCGCCCGCAACCGCATCCGCTCCTTCCTCAACGAGCACTGCGTGCGGCTGGCCGTTGGCGTGCGTCTCAACCAGCCCAGCGGCGAGGCCGTGGCCCGGGCCGCCAAGGCGTGGACGCCCCTGCAGCTCGAGTTGCTGGCGGACGCCTTCGCGCAACTGCGCCAGGTCGAGACCCGCCGCCGGAAACTGGAACGGGTCATCGTGCAGGCCCTCATCGCCGAGCCCCGCTGGGCCAGCCTGTGGCGGATGATGGGCATCCGCCACCGCGTGGCCTTCGCGCTGATGGCGATGCTCGGCGACGTGCATCGCTTCCCCACCGCCAAGCAGCTGGTCGGCTACTTGGGGCTCGCACCCCGCAAGACCTAATCCGGCAACAACGCCGTCGGCCGCGATCACGGCGTCGGCCGCTTTGGCCGCAGTGACGTGCGGAGCCTGCTCATCCAGAGCGCCCAAAATGCCCTGAACCAACGCGACAGCCCCTGGCACAAATGGGGCTGGAAGCTGCTGATGAGGAAACACCGCCACGAGGCCGCCGCCGCGGTCGCGCGCAAGATCACCGTCGCGGTCTGGCACCTGCTGATGGGCCACTTCACGCCGCTGGTCCAAGCGACCGACCACCTGCGCGCCAAGCTGCTGCGCCTGGCCACCGTGATCGGCAAGGACAGCCTCAAAGCCCTCGGCTTCGCCGACCGCGAAGCCTTCGTCACCGCTCAAATTAAAACCATCCAACTTTCCCCTTGATTGACCGCATACCAGCCTTTTGTGGCCATCGCCGAGATCTTCGGAGGTGATGGCGGCGCGGAATGGGTTGTCGTCCGCCCTCACCGGGGCTTCCACCTCCGCCAAGGCTTCCACCTCCGCCAAGGCTACGGCGGACAAGACGGCGGACAAGTCGGCGGGCAGGCGCGCCCCAGCCACACCAAGCCGTCCGGAGGCGTAATGAGCCTCGTGCGGACTGGCGGGCCGCGGATTTCAACGCTCCGACGCCCGCGCGGGTTAGCGCCAGGAGACTGGGACGTCGTTCGTCCGTGGCGCGCCGGGGGTGCTGCGGCCGCGCGTCACGTAGCCCTCCAGCAGCGCGGTCAGGCGCGCGACGACCGCGGGTTGCTCGGCCTGCAGGTTACGGCTTTCGGCGAGGTCCTGCGCCAGATCGTAGAGCTGCACCGCCGGTAGGCCGGCGCGCCGGGCCTCGGCGTCCCCGGGCTTGCCCCAGCCGCCCGAGCCCGGGGCGAAGGCTAGCTTCCACGCGCCCTGGCGGATCGCGAAGGCCCCGTTGATCGAGTGGTGCACGACCGCCTCGCGCAGCGGCGCGCGGTCCCGGCCGAGCAGGGCGGGCAGGAGGCTCACGCTGTCCTCGCCGGCGTCGTCGGGCAGCCGTTCCCCGAGCAGGTCGGCCATCGTGGCCAGGAGGTCGGTGTGGCAGATGAGCTGGTCGCTGGTCCGCCCCGCGGGCACGCGGCCGGGCCAG
>VHCY01000018.1 GCA_016871595.1 Verrucomicrobiota bacterium | reverse complement strand
ACATCTACGTCACGACCACGGGCAACCGTGACATCCTGACCCTCGAGCATATGCGGCGGATGAAGGACCAGGCGATCGTCTGCAACATCGGCCACTTCGACAACGAGATCCAGGTCGAGCGCCTGAATCAGTCGGACGCCAAGCGGATCAACGTTAAGCCGCAGTACGACCAGTACACGTTCCCGAACGGGCGCTCGATCTACCTGCTCGCCGAGGGGCGGCTGGTGAACCTCGGTTGCGCCACCGGCCACCCGTCGTTCGTGATGTCGAACAGCTTCACCAACCAGGCGCTCGCGCAGATGGACCTCTGGCGCAACCGGGACGCGTACGCGGTCGGGGTCTACCGGCTGCCGAAGCACCTCGACGAGGAGGTGGCCCGGCTGCACCTCGACAAGATCGGCGCGAAGCTGACCAAGCTGACCAAGGACCAAGCCGGTTACCTTGGCGTGCCGGTCGGCGGGCCCTACAAGCCCGAGCACTACCGTTACTGACCGTTCCCGCCCCGGCGACGCCCCGCGCGGCGCCGGGGCGGGGTCTGCCCCTTCCTCCGTCCGCCTCAGGGTCGGAGGGTGTGCAGCGGCGGCAGGCTCCGGAGCGGGGGGACCGTCCGGGCGATCACGGCGGCCACCAGCACGGTGCCCACGCCGCCCCAGACGACCGCCGCGACCGGGCCCACCGCCGCGGACATCAGGCCTGCGCGCAGCGCGCCGATCTCGTTGGAGGAGCCGATGAAGATCTGGTTCACCGCCGTCACGCGCCCCCGCAGCGCGTCCGGCGTGAGCAGTTGGACCAGCGATTGGCGGACGACCACGCTGACGTTGTCGAGCGCACCGGTGAGGGCGAGGGCGAGGAGCGAAAGCCACAGCGAGCGCGACCAGCCGAAGAGGATGGTCGCCAACCCGAAGCCGGCGACGGACCAGAGCAGGGCGCGGCCCGGCCGGGCGAGCGGCGGGCGGTGCGCCAGCCAGAATGCCATCGCGATCGCGCCGATGGACGGGGCGGCGCGGAGCCAGCCGAAACCAACGGGGCCCACCTCCAGGATCTGCGCCGCGAACACGGGCAGCAGCGCCGTGGCGCCGCCCAATAGCACCGCGAAGAGGTCCAGGCTGCTCGCCCCGAGGATCACCTTCCGGTTCCAGATGAATTCCGCCCCCGCCAGCATGTCGCGCCACGAGCGCTGCCCCGGCGCCGGGGTCGGCGGGTGGAAGTAGCGCACGCGCGCGATCGCGACGAGGAAGAGGAGTTCCGTTACCGTGCCGAGGAGGTAGACCGCCGTGGTGCCACCCGCGGCGATAATCAGCCCCCCGAGGGCGGGGCCCGCGATGGTGGCGATCTCGAAGCTGCTGGAGTTCCACGTGATCGCGTTGCCGAGCGCGGGGGTGGGCACCAGCAGCGGGGTGATGCTAGCGCGGGCGGGCCACACCAGGATCCGCACGGTCGCGTGGCCCAGAAGCAGCAGGAACATGAGGGGCAGTGCGGGTTGGTCGAAACGCAGCTGGGCGGGGTCGCCCGCGAGCTCGAACCAGCCGGCCACCGCCCTCAACGCCGCATTGCCCCAGCCGAGCGGGGCCCAGGCCGGGAGGGAGTCCGCCGCGGCCGAGAGCAGGGCGAGGAGGCCGTTCGCGACCACGAGCACCGCCGTGCCCGCCGCGATGAGGCGGCGCCGGTCGTGCCGGTCCGCCAGCGCCCCCGCGGGCAGCGAGAGGGCCAGCAGGGGCAGCACGTTCACGGCGCCCACCAGCCCAAGCGCCGCGGCGGAACGGGTCCACTCGTAGACCTGCCACGTCACCGCCGCGAGGACCGCCTGCCGGCCGAAGAGGGCGAGGGAGCTCCCGATCAGGTAATCCCGGTATTGGGGCACCCGCAGGGCCGCGTAGGCGTCGTGGGTCGCGGGCTCCGGGGAATTCATGCGGTTCCCGAGCAAGCCGGGTGGGGGACGCGCAGGCGAGAACGCTTTCCGGCAGGGATTTGCTTTGAACCGGCGTCCCGGCGGCGGTCACTTCATCCGCATGCCGCCGCTGCGCCTCGTCTTCCTCGGCTCCGATCCCATCGCCCGGCCGCTGCTGGACTGGCTCGCTGGGGCGGGGGCGGCCGTGGCCGAGGTGGTCGGTGTCTTCACCCAGCCGGACCGTCCGGCTGGTCGCGGGCAGCAGGTGCGGCCCAACGCGATCAAGGCGTGGGCGGAGGCCCGCGCGCTGCCGGTCCGGCAGCCGGAACGCCTGACCCCCGAGTTCACCGCCCAACTCGCGGCGCTCTGCCCAGACCTCGGGTTAGTAATGGCTTATGGCCACCTTCTGCGCGACGACTTCCTCGCCGTGCCCCGGCTCGGGATGCTCAACTTGCACACCTCCCTTTTGCCCGCCCTCCGCGGGGCCTCCCCGATCCAGACCGCGGTCGCCCGAGGTCTGCGGGAGACGGGCGTTTCCCTGATGCGGATCGTTCGCCGCCTCGACGCGGGGCCCGTCGCAGACCGGGAGCGGATCCCGATCCACGCGCTGGACACCGCCCTTGAGATCGACGCGCGTCTCGCGGCGGCCTGCGTGCCCCTGGTCGCCCGGTGCCTGCCGTTGCTCGCGCGGGGTGAACTCGCCTTCGCCCCGCAAGACGAAGCCGCGGTGACGCATTGCCGGAAACTGACCAAGGAGGACGGGGCGCTGGACTTCGCCCGGCCCGCGGCCGAACTCGCGGCGCGCATCAACGGGCTTTTCCCGTGGCCCGGTTGCAGCGCGGCGCTCGGCCCGGAAGTCCTGAAGTTCGGGCTGGCGGACCTCGCGGCCGGCCTCCCGCTGGGCGCGCCCGGAGCCCCGGGCTCGGTCGCGGGGAGCGACGCGGAGGGGCTTTTGGTGTGGACCGGGGCGGGACTCCTGCGGTTGCGCCGGCTGCAGCGGCCCGGCGGCCGGATGTTGCCGGCAGGGGAGTTCCTGCGGGGGTTTCCGGTGCCGGCGGGGGCGATGTTCGCCTCGCGCCCGATGCCCGCGCTGCTGGTGCCGCCGCGCCCGCCCGCGCCGGCCGCGACCCACTAGCCGCTTGTTTTCGGTCCCGCGCACCTCATTGTCGCCGCCGATGCTCCCGCCGCGCTGCCTCGTCCTGCTTATGGCCGGGACGCTCCACGCCCAGAACCTCCCGGTGGAGGTGGCGAATCTGCGGGAGGATGTGCGGGGGCTGTCGCAGCGGCTGGGCGAGCTCGCGCTGCGGGTCGAGCAATTGGAGCGGGAGAACGCCGAGCTGCGTGGCCAGCTTTCGGCCGCGGGCCGGGCGCAGGTAACGCTTGCGCAACTGCGGGAGTCCTTGGCCGAGTCGGCGCGGGAGGCACGGGCCGCCGTCGCCGCGAGCAAGGCCGAGACCTTGCAGCAAGTCGCCACGCAGATGGAGAAATTGGCGAAGCAGACGAACGCCGCGCTGGAGTCGCTGGCGCGCACGAACGGCGCCCGCGCCCCGGCGGCGGGCTTCGCCGAGGATTTCCCGCGCGAGGGGGTCAGTTACACCGTGCAGAAGGGGGACACCCTGGCGGTGATCGCCCGCAAGACCGGCGGGCGCGCGCAGGACATCATCAACGCGAACAAGCTCGCCGATCCCTCCCGGATTCAGGCGGGCCAGGTCCTTTTCATCCCAGGAGGAAAATAAACTTATGCCGGCAGCTCCCAAATCACGTCTCGGCCGCGGCCTTGGCGGTCTCATCGCGGCGGCCCGTCCCGCCCAGCCCGCGGCGACGCCCGCTGCCGCCGCCAGCCCCGCCGCGGCGGCCCCGTCTACCGCGGCCGGGCCCGTCGCGGCGCCCGGATTCCAGGAGATTGCTGTCGGGCTCGTGGACCCCAGTCCCTACCAAGCCCGGCGCGAGATCGCGCCGGAGCAGCTGCAGGAACTGGCCGAGAGCATCCGCGCCGAGGGCCTGCTCCAGCCGATCGTCGTGCGGCGGCAGGGGGAGCGCTTCCAGCTGATCGCCGGCGAGCGCCGCTGGCGCGCCTTCCAGCTTCTTAAAATCAAGGTTATCCCCGCCCGGCTGGTAGAGGCGAGCGACGCCTCCTCGGCCGCGATCGGCTTGATCGAAAACCTCCAGCGCGAAGGGCTCAATCCCCTCGAGGAGGCCCAAGGTTATGCGAGCCTGATCCGCGACTTCGACCTCACGCAGGATACCGCGGCGGAGCGCGTGGGCCGCGGCCGCGCCACGGTCGCGAATTCCCTGCGCCTGCTCTCGCTTGAGGCGGAGCTGCAGGGTTATCTCGCCAAGGGCCTGCTCTCGGTCGGCCACGCCAAGGTGTTGCTCGGGGTCGAGCCCGGCGCGTCCCGGACGGTGCTGGCGCGGCGCATCCTCGAGGGGGGGCTCAGCGTGCGGGCCGCAGAGAAAGCCGCCCAGGCCTCGCGGCGCACGCCGGGATCCCCGCGTTCCGAGCGGGGCTCGCGCCCGCAAGATGCCGCGGCCGTGGCCGGGATCGAACGGAGGCTCACCTCGCATCTCGGCGCGCGAGTGGCGGTGCTGCACACGGCCCGACGTGGCCGGATCGTCATCGAGTACCGCGGCAACGAGGACCTCCAGCGCCTGCTGGAGAAACTCGGCGTCGAGGCCTGAGCCGCCGGGCGCCCGAGGCGCGGCCCGCGGCTCATTCGCCGGCGGGCTTCGCCGCCGCGGCACGTTCCGCGGCGAGCCCCAGCTCCAGCAGTTCCGCGATGCGGTCGGCGTCGTGGACGCAGCCGGCCCACGTCCCGCCGCACGCCTGCTGCAGCACGGACCACAGCCGCGTGTCCGCCGGGACCCGGGGGTCGGGCCGGAGCGAGGGATGGCGCCCGCGGGCCGCCAGTTCCGCGGCCGAGAGGTCGATCGCATCCACGGAGCCCTCAAGGCGGCGCGTATCCACCACCAGACGGATCCGGTCGCCGTCGCGGACCCCCGCGAGCGGGCCGCCCGCCCAGGCCTCGGGGCTCACGTGGCCGATGCAGGCACCGGTCGACACCCCGGAGAAGCGTCCGTCGGTGACCAGCGCGATGCGCTCGCCGCCGCGCACGTATTTCAGGGCGGAGGTGATCTGGTAGGTCTCGGGCATCCCGATGCCCGGCCCGATGCCCGCGAGTACAAGCACGTCGCCCGGCGTGAGCCGGCCAGCCTTCACCGCGGCAATCGCGGCCGACTCGGTGGTGAAGACGCGGGCGGGACCCTCGTGGCGGTAGATCCCGTCCGGCCCGATTAGCGACGGGCTGATGGCGGTGCTCTTCACCAGCGCGCCCTCGGGCGCAAGGTTGCCGCGCAGGAGGGTCAGGGTGCTGGTCATTCCCCGGGCGGCGGCCCGCTCCGGGGAGAGGATCACCTCGTCGGGATCGATGCCGTCCAGTCCGTGCAGCAGTTCCCGGAGCCGGCGGCGGCGCTCGGAACGTTCCCACCAGTCGAGGTTTTCGCCGAGGGTGCGTCCGGAAACGGTGCGGGTGCCGAGGCGCAGCAGGCCGGTCGCGCGCAAGTGCAGCATCACCTCGGGCACGCCCCCGGCGAGGTAGACCTGCACCGTCGCGAAGCTGCGCGGGCCGTTGGGGAGCACGTCGACCAGCCGCGGCACCGCGCGGTTCACGCGCATCCAGTCCTCAAGTGCCGGGGGCTGCAGGCCCGCCGCGTGGGCGATCGCCGGCAGGTGCAGCAACAGGTTGGTGGAACCGCCGAACGCCGCGTGCAGCACGAGCGCGTTGTGCACCGCGTCCCCGGTCAGGATCTCCCGCAGCGGCGTGCCGGATTGGTCGAGCGCGAGTAGCGCGCCGGCGGAGCGCCGAGCGAGGTCGCGCCAGAGGGGCGCCCCGGACGGGGCCAGCGCGCCGTGCGGGAGCGTCAACCCGAGGGCTTCGCCGACCACCTGGCTGGTCGCGGCCGTGCCCATAAACTGGCAGCCGCCGCCGGGCGAGCCGCAGGCGCGGCAGCCCATCTCGGCGGCGTGGTCGAGCGTGATCTCCCCGCGGGCGAAGCGCGTCGCGAGGGTCTGGACCTTGCCCGTGTCCTCCGCACCGTGCGCCAGGAGGGTCACGCCGCCCGGCACGAGGATGCCGGGCAGGTCAGGGCAGCCGGCCAGCGCCATCATCATCGCGGGCAGCCCCTTGTCGCAGGTGGCGACGCCGAGGACGCCGCGCCGCGTCGGCAGGGAGCGGATCAGGCGGCGCAGCACCACGGCCGCGTCGTTGCGGTAGGCGAGGCTGTCGAGCATCCCCGCCGTGCCGTTGGTCCGGCCGTCGCAGGGGTCGGAAACGTAACCCGCGAAGGGGATGGCGCCCGCCGCGGTGAACGCGCGCGCGGCCTCCTCCATCAGCAGGCCGACCTCCCAGTGCCCGGTGTGGTAACCGAGCGCGACGGGCGTGCCGTCCGGGGCGCGGATGCCGCCCTGGGTGCTCAGAATGAGGTACTGGCGGCCGCCGAGCAGCGCCGGATTCCAGCCCATCCCCGCGTTCTGGGTCAGGCCGAAGAGGTCGCCGCTGCTGAGGTGGCGCAATTGGGTGGGTTCCAGCGGCAGACGTCCCGCGGGGCCCTCCGCCGTCGTGCGCAGGCCCGCGTAGGCGGCCTCCGGGGAGTCGAGGAGCGGGTCCATCTCAGCCCGCCCTCCGCGCGGCGAGGGGTTCACGGGTCGGCCGGCCGTCGACCAGCCGCAGCAGGCCCTGCGGATTGGCGTCCTGCAGCGCCGGCGGCAGCAGCGCGTCGGGGAAACCCTGGTAGCAGACGGGGCGGGCGAAGCGCAGGATCGCGGCGGTGCCGACGGACGTGAAGCGGCTGTCCGTGGTCGCCGGATACGGGCCGCCGTGGTGCATCGCCGGGCAGACCTCGACGCCGGTGGGGAAGCCGTTGAGGACGAGCCGCCCGGCGCGTTCCGCGAGCAGCTCCCGGAGGCTGGCGGCGGCGGCGAGATCCCCGGGGGTCCCGTGCAGGGTGGCGGTGAGTTGCCCGGAGAGGGCCGCGGCGCACGCGGCGAGTTCGGCGCCATCCCCGGCCTCGACGACCAGGGTGAAGGGACCGAAGGCCTCCTCCGCCAACTCGGGGTGGGCGAGGAAGCGCGCGGCGGTGGTGCGCGCCACGACGGGCCGCGCCTCGTGCCGTTCGGGGGCGGGTTCGCCGGCCCCGCCGGCCCACTCGGCCACCCCTGCCGCGGCGAGGAGGCGCGCCTGGTTGGCGAGGAACGCCGCGCGGATGCCCGGGGTGAGCATCGTGCCGCAGGGCGCGGCGCGCACGCCGGTCGCGAGGGCCGTGAGGAACGCCTCGGTGGCCTCGCCGCGCACCGCGAAGACGAGGCCGGGCTTGGTGCAGAACTGGCCGACACCCAGGGTGAACGAGGCGAGGAGGCCCGCCGCGATCTCCGCGCCCCGTTCGCGCAGCGCCCCGGGCAGCAGGAAGACGGGGTTCAGGCTGCTCATCTCCGCGAAGACCGGGATCGGCCGCGGCCGCGCCGCCGCCGCGTCGTGCAGGGCGCGCCCCGCCGCCTGCGAGCCAGTGAAGCCCACCGCCGCCGTCGCCGGGTGGCGCACGAGGGCCACCCCCAGCGTCGCGCCCTCGCCGTGGAGCTGCGAGAACACGCCCGCTGGCAGGCCCCGCGCCGCCACGGCGCGCGCGACGGCCCCGCCCACGAGTTCCGCCGTGCCGGGGTGCGCCCGGTGCGCCTTGACCACCACCGGGCAACCCGCCGCCAGCGCCGAGGCCGTGTCCCCGCCGGCGGTCGAGAAGGCGAGGGGGAAGTTGCTGGAGCCGAACACCACCACGGGGCCCACCGGGCGGAGCAACCGGCGCACGTCGGGCCGGGGCAGCGGCCGCCGCTCCGGGAGCGCGGGATCCAGCCGCGCGTCCACCCAGGAGCCCTCCCGCGCCAACTGGGCGAAGAGCCGCAGCTGGCCGCAGGTGCGTGCGCGTTCGCCGGTCAGGCGCGCGGCGGGCAGGCCCGTCTCCGCGTTCGCCCGCGCGATCAGCGCGTCCCCCAGTTCCTCGATGCCGGCGGCGATGGCCTCGAGGAGGGCCGCCCGGGTCTCGCCCGTCGCGTCCGCGAACGTCGCCTGGGCCTCGCGGGCCAGCCGCATCGCCCGGTCCGCCTCGGCAGGTGACGCCTCGTGGAAGTCCGGCGCCAGCGGCTCGCCGCCGGCGGGGTTCACCGCCCGGAAGGTCCGGCCCCCGGGCGCGACCGTCGTGCCGGCGACCAGACTGAACCCGTGCAGGGAAGGGGTGGGGGACATCCCGCGATGTTCGCGAGGCGGCGGCGCGTGCCAAGCCGGACTTGCGCCGGCCGCTGGGAGCTCGACGCCCCGTCGCCGCCGCGCCACGAAGGGGATCACCCCGATGCACCCCGCCCCCGCGCCCTTCCGCCGTACCCGGTTCCTGCTTGCCGCCCTGCTGGCGCTGCGCGTCGCCGCCGCGCCGGCGGCCCCGTCCGGCCCGCTGGTGCCGGTCGGTGTGGCCCGCGTCGACATCACCCCCGAGGTGCCCATCCGGCTGACGGGTTACCAATCCCGCGCCACGGAAGCGCCGCGGGTCGGCGCCCCGCTGCACGCGCGCGCGCTGGCGCTGGGCGGGGACGCCGAGGGTCCGGTGGTGCTGATCACCGCGGAACTGATCGGGATCGGGGAGGAGACCGCCCGCCTCGTGGCCGATGCCCTCGAACGGCGCTTCGGCCTGCCCCGCGCGCGGCTCGCCCTCTGCGCGACCCACACCCACAACGGCCCCGCGCTCGCCGACGTGCTGCCCAATATGTTCGCGCGGGACCTCCCGCCGGAGGAGACGGCCCGCATCGCCGCCTACACCGCCCGCCTGCGGGAGCGTCTCGTCGAGGTCGCCGCGGCCGCGCTGGCGGATCGCCGGCCGGCCCGGCTCGCCTGGGCCGAGGGCCGGGTCGGGTTCGCCACCCAGCGGCGCCAGGTCGTGGACGGCAAGTGGAAGGGCTTCGGCATCGTGCCCGAGGGCCCCGCGGATCACGCGCTGCCCGTGCTCCGCGTCAGCGCCCCCGACGGGGGCATCCGCGCGCTGTTCCTGAATTACGCCTGCCATTGCACGACGCTCGGCGGCGGGGACAACTTCGTGCACTCCGACTGGGCGGGGGAGGCGGCGACGCGGCTCGAGGCGGCCCACGCGGGGGCGCCCGCGCTGGTGGCGATCGGATGTGGCGCGGACGCCAACCCGGGCCTGCCACGCGGGCTCGAGGGCGTGCCCGTGCACGGGGCCGCGGTCGCGGCGGAGGTCGCCCGGCTCCTGCCCGGCACGTGGAGGCCCCTCGGGCCGGTCACCGCGGCCGCCTACCGCCTCGTCCCGCTCCCGCTGGACCCGCTGCCGGACCGGGCCGCGCTGGAAGCCCGGCGTGGTCCCGGTTCCCGGGCACCGGCGCACTACGCGGCCGGCCGGTTTCTGGCGGACCTCGCGGCGGGCCGGCCACTTCCGGACGCGGTGCCCCTGCCGGTGCAGTCCTGGACCTTTGGGCGGGAACTCGCGATGGTGTTCCTCGGCGGCGAGGTGGTTTCCGAATACGTCCTGCGCCTGCGTCGGGAACTCGACGGGCCGCGGCTCTGGGTGAATGCCTACGCCAATGCCGTGCCGTGCTATGTCCCCTCGCGCCGGATGTACCCGGAGGGCGGTTACGAGGTCGACGGCTCGATGGACTACTACGGCTGGCCGACCCGCCTGCGGGCGGACACCGAGGACCGCCTGATCGCCGCGGTGCGCGGCCTGGTGCCCGAGGAATTTCACACCGCCCGCCGTTGAGGCGTCCCGTTCCCGCCCTTGCGCCGGCGCCACTCCTCTCCTACTTGGCCCTGATGCGCGCGGATCGACTTTTCCGTTTCCTCCTTCCCCTGCTCGCGTGGCTGGCCTGCGGCTACAAGGAGGTGGCGCCGCCCCCCCAGGTTGTGCTCCCGGCACCGCTGGCCGCCGCCGCCTCCCTCGCGGCGATCCAGGTGCCCGCGGACCTCGAGGTCGAGCTGGTGGCCGCCGAGCCCGCGGTCCTCGACCCGGTTGATCTCGCGTGGGGTGCGGATGGCCGGCTGTGGGTGGTCGAGATGGCCGATTACCCGCGCGGCCTTGATGGCAAGGGGCAGCCGGGGGGCCGGATCCGCGTGCTGGAATCGACGCGGGGCGACGGCCGTTACGACCGCTCCACGCTCTTCGCGGATGGACTGCGCTCGCCGACGGCGGTGCTCCCGTGGCGGTCGGGCGTCCTCGTCGTGGCGGTGCCGGACCTGCTGTTCCTTGAGGACACCGATGGCGACGGCCGGGCCGATGTGCGGCGGCCGCTGTTCACGGGCCTCGCGGAGGGGAACGAGCAGCACCTGAGCAACGGCCTCCAGTGGGGCCTCGATGGCTGGGTGCACCTCGCCAACGGCAACAGCGGGGGCAAGGTGCGGCGCGCGGGCATCGCCGGCCCCGTGGTGGAACTCGGCCAGCGCGACTTTCGGCTCCGGCCCGACTCCGGGGAGATCGAGACGGTCGCGGGCCAGACGCAGGCGGGGCGCAACCGCGACGACTGGGGCAACTGGTTCGGCGGCAACAATTCCAACCCGATCTGGCACTTCGCCCTCGAGGAGCACTACCTCCGGCGGAACCCGCGGCTCGTCCCGCCGTCCGCCACGGTGACGGTGGCCGCGATCCCCGGGGCGGCCCGCGTCTACCCGCGCAGCGTGACCCTCGCGCGGTTCAACGACGGCTTCGCG
Organism: Verrucomicrobiota bacterium; assembly: GCA_016871595.1. Lineage (GTDB taxonomy): Bacteria > Verrucomicrobiota > Verrucomicrobiia > Opitutales > Opitutaceae > ER46. The sequence goes on along the minus strand of VHCY01000018.1, from coordinate 21,301 downwards.
GCCAACCACTTCACGTCGGCCTGCGGCACGGTCATCTATCGCGACTCGCTTCTGGGGCCCGGCTACGCGGGCAACATCTTGGTCTGCGAGCCGGTCCACAACCTCGTGCACCGCGAGGTGCTGGAAGCAGACGGCGCCACGTTCCGCAGCCGGCGCCCGGAGGCCGAGGCGGCCGCGGAGTTCCTCGCCTCCACGGATGCCTGGTCGCGGTTCGTCGCGGCGCGGGCGGGACCCGACGGAGCGTTGTACCTCGCGGATATGTACCGGTTGGTCATCGAGCATCCGCAATGGATCCCGGACGCGTGGCAGCGCGTGCTGGGCGACCTCAGGGCCGGGGCCGACAAGGGCCGCATCTACCGGATCCGGCCGCGCGGGGGTGCCCTGCGGGCCGTGCCCCGGCTCGAGCGCGCCGAGGCGGCGGGGCTGGCGGACGCGCTGCGCTCGCCCAGCGGCACGCTGCGTGATCTGGCGCAGCAGCAACTGGAGTGGCGCCGGCCGGACGAGGCCGCGGCTTTGGTCGAGCGGGTGGCGCGGGGCGCGGAACTCCCCGCCGCGCGGGCCCAGGCGCTTTGGGTATTGCAGGGGCTGGGGGCGCTGAATCCCGCGGTGCTGCTCAGTTCCCTGCGCGACCCGCACGCCGGCGTGCGCCGTCAGGCGGTGCGCCTGAGCGAGGCTTCGGGCGCGGGCGATCCGGGGCTCCGCGCGGCGGTGATCAGCCTGGTCGACGACCCTGACGCCGCGGTGCGCCAGCAGGTGGGCTACACGCTCGGGGAGTGGCCGGGGGCGGAGGCGGGAGAGGCGCTGGCGCGGTTGCTCGCCCGGGAGCGCGACCGCTACGTGCGTGCGGCCGCCCTGAGTTCCGCGCTGCCGCACGCCGACGTGGTGTTGGAGGCGCTGCCCGCCGCCGGGCCGGGTCAGGCCGCGTTGGTGGCGGAGATTGCCGCGGCCACGGCGAACGCGCGCGCCCTCACCCGGTTGCTGGCGGCGGTTCCCGCCGCGTTGGCGCGCGGGGCGGAAGGCGAGGGCCTGCGCTCCCTGGGCGAACTGCTGGATCTCCTCCAGCGGCAAGGGCAGACGTTGGCGCGACTGCACGGGGACGCCGGCGCGCCACTCCGCGAGGCCCTTGAGGCGTTGGACCCCGTGCTCGCGCGCGCCCGGGTGGTCGCGGCCGACGCGACGGGCCCGGTCGGAACGCGGCTCGCGGCCGTCGCGCTGCTGGGGCGCGGTCGGGGGCAGCAGGCCGAGGACGGCAAGCTCCTCGGCTCCTTGCTGGAAGCGCGGCAACCGCCCGAGGTCCAACTGGCGGCGGCCCGCGCTTTGGGCGGCATCAACCGGACGCAGACTCCCGGCCTCCTGCTCGCCGGCTGGGACGGGCACTCCCCACCATTGCGCGCGATCATCCTGGGGTTGCTGGCCGCCCGGCCCGCGTGGGCCCAGGTGCTGCTGGACCGGGCGGAGCGCGACGAGGCCTTCCGGGCCCAGATCGACGCCGCGCGGCGGACCGCCCTCACGCAGCACGGGAATCCGCGGATCGCGGAGCGGGCCGCGGCGGTGTTCGGGGCGGCGGATGCGGCCGGGCGGCAGGCGGTCGTCCGCGACTACCTGGCGGCCGTGGCGCCGTTACGCGCGGATCCGCGCCGGGGAGGCGAGGTGTTCGCCCAGTCCTGCAGCGCCTGCCATCGCTTCGGACCAGTGCCGGGCCGGGCGGTCGGGCCGGACCTGGCGGTGGTGAAGGACCGCAGTCCCGAGTACCTGATCGGGCACATCCTCGATCCGAACCGCGCGGTCGAGGATCGTTACCTGTTCTACACCGCCAACCTCGCGGACGGCCGCACCGCGGTGGGGATGCTCGCCGCCGAGTCGGCCGGCTCGCTCACCCTGCTGGGGCTCGACGGGGAGGAACAGGTGATCCTCCGCAGCGAGCTGCGCACCCTGATCAGTTCGGGACGCTCCCTGATGCCGGAGGGCCTCGAGGCGGCCGTGGACGCCCAGGCGATGGCGGACCTCGTCGGATTCCTGGCGGCCCCGGGGACCGCCGGGGGCCGCTGATCAGGTCAGCTCGAGCACGGCGTAGCTGCGTTTGCCCTTGCGCAGGAGGACGTACTTGCCGTGCAGCACGTCGGCCTCGCCGAGCGTGCGGGTGATCTCCCCGGTGCGCTGGTTGTTCACGTAGATCCCGCCGCCCTCGATGTCCTTCCGGGCCTGGCCCTTCGACGGGCACAGGCCGGCGTGGACCAGCAGGTCCCCGAGCGGGGCGCCGGCCCCGCCGAGGCGGCCGCGTTCGAGCGCGTGCCGCGGGATCTCGGCGATGATGTCCTGGAAGTCCTCGGCCGTGAGGCCGTCGAGCGGGCCGCCGAAGAGGGCGTCGCTGGCGCGGAGGGCCCCGGCTAGGCGGCTCTCGCCGTGGACGAGCCGCGTCATCTCGCGGGCGAGCGCCTTCTGGGCGGCGCGGGCGCCCGGGTTGGCGGCCACCTCGCGCTCGAGCCCGGCGATCTCCTCCGCGCCCAGGAAGGTGAGCGTCCGCAGCAGCTTGCCGACGTCCGCGTCGTCCGCGTTCACGAAAAACTGGTAGAAGCGGTAGGGCGAGGTGCGGCGCGGATCCAGCCAGACCGTGCCGGTGGCCGTCTTGCCGTACTTGGAGCCGTCGGACTTGGTCAGCAGCGGGAAGACGAGGCCCCAGACCGTGGCGCCGAGCTTCTTGCGGGTGAGCTCCGTGCCCACGGTGATGTTGCCCCACTGGTCGGTCGCGCCGATCTGCAGCTCGCAGCCGAGGGCGTGGCGCAGGTGGTAGAAGTCGTAGCCTTGGAGCAGCATATAGCTGAACTCCGTGTAGCTGATCCCGGCCTCCCGGTCCTCCATCCGCGAACGGACCGAGTCCTTCGCCACCATCGAGTTGACGGAGATGTGCTTGCCGACGTCGCGCAGGAACTCGAGCAGCGTGAGCGGGCCGGTCCAGTCGTGGTTGTTGACGAGGCGGGCGGGGTTGGCGCGGACGTCGAAGTCGAGGAACTGGGTAAGCTGGTTCCGGATCGAGGCGATGTTGTGCGCGACCTGTTCCGGGGTCTGCAGGTTGCGTTCGGCGGATTTGCCGGAGGGGTCGCCGACCATCCCGGTGGCGCCGCCGGCGAGCGCGATCGGGTGGTGCCCGAGAAGCTGGAAGCGGCGCAGCGCGAGCAGCGGGACGAGGTTGCCGACGTGAAGCGAGTCGGCGGTGGGGTCGAAGCCGCAGTAAAGCGTGATCGGGCCCTGGTCGAGGCGGGCCTGGAGCGCGACGGGATCGGTGCAGTCGGCGAGGAGGCCGCGCCAGCGCAGCTCATCGAGGATGTTCATGCGGGACCCGGGAGTAAACGGAGGGCGGGCGGGCGCGCGCAAGTGCGGATTCCGCGCCGGGCGCGGGCCGCGAGAATCGATTTGCGGGGCGCCGGGGCGCCGCTCAACGTGACCTTTCCTCCCGGGACCAAGCGCCCGGGCCTGATCAACCGTCAACCCATCGCTCCCTATGCCCATCGCCGTCGGAACCAAGGCCCCGGATTTCACCCTCAAGACCAAGACGCCGGAAGGCCTCAAGGACGTCACCCTCAGCCGCAACTTCGGCCAGAAGCAGACCGTGCTGCTGTTCTTCCCCCTGGCCTTCACCGGCGTATGCACGCAGGAAATGTGCGACCAATCGGCCGGCCTCGAGCAGTACGCCCAGCTCGGCGCCGAGGTGATCGGCGTGAGCGTCGACAGCCCGTTCGCCCAGGAGGCTTGGGCGAAGGTCAACCGGATCTCGATCCCACTCGTCAGCGACCTGAACAAGGAAGTCACCCGCGCCTACGGTGTGCTCTTCCCGATGCTCGCGGGCGTGGGCGACACGGCGGCGCGCGCCGCGTTCGTCATCGGCCGGGATGGCGTCGTGAAGTACGCCGAGCAGACCGCCACGCCGAAGGACCTGCCGAACTTCGCCGCCGTCAAGGCCGCCCTCGCCAGCTGATCCGGTTTCCTGCCGCCGCCGCCGGGCCGCCGCCCCGGCGGCGCGGGCGTGCGCCCGTCCCTCCCGCGGCCGTCGCTTTCGTTTCCTCATGAGCCTGCCGAATCCCTTCAACACGCTGCAGACGTTCTCCGCCAACGGCGCGTCGCACTCCTTCTACTCGCTGCCCGCCCTCGAGGCCGCCGGCTTCCGCGTGTCGCGGCTGCCGGTCTCGATCCGGCTGGTGCTCGAGTCGCTGCTGCGCAACTGCGACGGCAAGCGCGTCGCCGAGGGGGCCGTCCGGGAGCTCGCCAGCTGGGGCGCCAAGGCCCCGCGCACCGAGGAGATCCCGTTCGTGGTCGCGCGCATCGTGCTGCAGGACTTCACCGGCGTGCCGCTGCTGGTCGACCTCGCGGCGATGCGCTCCGCCGTCGCGCGGATGGGCCGGGACCCGAAGATCATCGAGCCGCTGGTGCCGGTCGACCTGGTGGTTGACCACTCGGTGCAGGTGGACTTCGCCGGCTCGGCCGACGCGATGCAGCGCAATCTCGAGCTGGAGTTTTCCCGCAACCGCGAGCGCTACCAATTCCTGAAGTGGGGCATGCAGGCCTTCGACACCTTCAAGGTCGTGCCCCCGGGCATCGGCATCGTCCACCAGGTCAACCTCGAGTACCTCGCCAAGGGCGTCCTCACCGACGCGCAGGGCGTGTGCTACCCGGACACCCTGGTTGGCACGGACTCGCACACCACGATGATCAATGGCATCGGGATCGTCGGCTGGGGCGTGGGCGGCATCGAGGCCGAGGCCGGGATGCTCGGCCAGCCGGTTTACTTCCTGACGCCCGACGTCGTGGGCGTGCACCTCACGGGTGCGCTGCGCGAGGGGGTCACCGCGACCGACCTCGCGCTGACGCTGACGCAGCTGCTGCGCAAGGCGAAGGTGGTCGGCAAGTTCGTCGAGTTCTACGGGCCGGGCGCGCAGGCGCTGCCGGTGGTGGACCGCGCCACGATCGCCAACATGGCGCCCGAGTACGGCGCAACGATGGGGTTTTTCCCCATCGACGGGGAATGCTCCACCTACCTCCGCGCCACCGGTCGCGACGAAAAGCAGGTAGCCCTGTATGAGGCTTATTACCAGGCCCAAGGCCTCTGGGGGATGCCCCAGCAGGGCCAGATCGATTATTCGTCCGACCTCTCGCTCGACCTCTCGACGGTCGGACCGAGCGTCGCCGGGCCGAAGCGGCCCCAGGACCGGATCGAGCTGGCGAACCTACAGCGCGAGTTCTTCGGCGCCTTCCAGCGGCCCGTCACCGAGAATGGCTTCGGCAAGCCCCGCGCCGCCTTCGGCGAGGAGGCGCGCGTCGCCACCGCCGCCGGCCGCAAGGCCCGGCTGACCAACGGCTCGGTCGTGATCGCGGCCATCACCAGCTGCACCAACACCTCCAACCCGAGCGTGATGCTCGCCGCCGGCCTGCTCGCCAAGAAGGCGGTCGAGCGCGGCCTGAAAGTGAACCGGGCCGTCAAGGCCTCGCTCGCGCCCGGTTCCCGAGTCGTCACCGCCTACCTGAAAAAGACCGGTCTGCAGCGGTACCTCGACAAGCTGCGCTTCCACACCGTGGGCTACGGCTGCACGACCTGCATCGGCAACTCGGGCCCCCTCGACCCGCAGCTGGAGGAGGCGATCGTGAAGCACGACCTCGTCACCGCCTCGGTGCTGTCGGGCAACCGGAACTTCGAGGCGCGCGTGCACCAGAACGTCAAGGCGAACTTCCTGATGTCGCCCCCGCTGGTGGTAGCCTTTGCCATCGCGGGCCGCGTCGATCTGGACTTGAGCTGCGAGCCCCTCGGGCACGACCGCGAGGGCAAGCCGGTCTACCTCGCGGACGTCTGGCCCACCCTGACCGAGGTCCGGGACGCCCTGCATGCCGCGCTCAAGCCGGAGGTTTTTCGCCGCCTCTACCGCGACTTCGCGGCCCAGAACCCGAAGTGGAACGAGATCCCCGCCTCGACGGGCAACGTCTACGCGTTCGACCCGGCCTCCACCTACATCCAGGAGCCGCCTTTCTTCACCCAGTTCGGGATGCAGGCGGGCACCATCACCGAAATTCGCGGGGCGCGCGCGCTCGGCATCTTCGGCGACTCCGTCACGACCGACCACATCTCCCCCGCCGGCGCCATCAAGAAGTCCTCCCCGGCCGGCCGCTTCCTCGTGGAGCACGGCGTGGCCTTCGAGGATTTCAATTCCTACGGCTCCCGCCGCGGCAACGACCGCGTGATGACCCGGGGCACCTTCGCCAACGTGCGCATCAAGAACCTGATGCTCGGGGGCAAGGAGGGCGGGAACACGCTCTTCCAGCCCACCGGCGAGGAGGTCTCGATCCACGATGCCGCCGTGCGCCACCAGCAGGCGGGCACGCCGCTGATCGTCATCGCGGGGCAGGAGTACGGCACGGGTTCCTCCCGCGACTGGGCGGCCAAGGGCACCAACCTCCTCGGGGTCAAGGTCGTGGTCGCGCAGAGCTTCGAGCGCATCCACCGCTCCAACCTGGTCGGGATGGGCGTGCTTCCCCTGCAGTTCAAGGAGGGGACGAGCGCGGCCAGCCTCGCGCTCGACGGCCACGAGACCTACGACGTGGTCGGCCTCTCGCCCGCGTTGCGCCCGCAGCAGGACCTCACCCTGCGCATCACCCGGCGGGACGGCCGGGTCGAGGAGGTGTCGGTCCGCTGCCGGATCGATACCCCCATCGAGATCGATTACTACCAGCACGGGGGGATCCTGCCGTACGTCCTGCGGCAGATTCTGGCCCGCGGCTGACCCGAGCGCCGGTCGCGGGCGCACGGGCGTCGCGGCCGGCACCCCCGCCCGATGCCTGAAGCGCCCAGCCCTGTCTTCCGGGCCGACACCTCGTCGGACCCGGTGCTGGTGCGGGTCGACGGCCGGGCCACCTTCCAGAACAGCGGCTGCCTGCGCGAGTTCATCGCGCGGATGCTGGCGCTGGGCAAACCGCGGCTGGTGCTCGATTTCGCGGGCTGCGAGGGGGTCGATTCCACCTTCCTGGGCGTCCTGGCCGGCGCCGCGATCGAGATCCGGCGGACCGCCCCGGAGGGCAGCCTAGTGATCGTCCGGGCGGGCACGCGGAACCTGGAGCTGATGCGGAACCTCGGCCTCCACCGCCTGCTCACGCTCGACAGTTCCGGCGGCGTCGTGGGGCTGGGCAATTTTGACACCGCCCTCCAGGTCCGCCGGCAGAGCGAGGCCGAGAGCGCGCGGCTGGTGCTGGAGGCCCACGAGAATCTTGTCGCCGCGGATGAGGCGAACCGCGGCAAGTTTCAGGACGTGCTCGCCATCCTGCGCGAGCGCTCCGGCTAGACGCCGGGTTGACGGGCGGCCCCGGCGGGGGGCTCAGAGCACGCGGCTGCCCGGCGGGGTGAGCCGCGCGATGTGCGCCATAATGCGGTCGCTGGCCACCTGCGCGCGCTCCTTGCCGGCCCGCGGGTCGTCGTAGGCGGCCGGCAGGATCGGCGCGCCGAACACGACCGACACCGGTGTGCCGAGCCGCAACGGCCGGTCCCGCCCGAAGGCCTCGTGGGAACCGAAGATTCGCACCGGCACCACGGGGACCTGCGTCTTGACCGCGATGAAGCCCACGCCCGCCTTGGCCGCCTGCAATTGGCCGTCCGGCGTGCGGGTGCCTTCCGGGAAGAGGATGAGCCCCCGTTCGTCGCGCAGCGCCCGGAGCACGCGCTTGATCGCGCTGACGTCCTGCCCGCCGTCCCGGTCCACCGGGATGGTGCCGACCGCGTCGAGCCACCACGAGGAGAAGCCGCCCTTCCAGAGCGTCTTCCGCGCGAAGTAGGCGATCTGGCGGGGCAACTGGCAACCGATCATCGGGGGATCGATGAAGCTCGCGTGGTTCGCGGCCAGGAGGAAGCCGCCGCGGGCCGGCACGTGCTCGAGGCCGCTCACCTCGCCGCGGAAGCACATCTCGTACGTCACCTTCAGCCAGTAATGGCAGAAGCCGTAGACCGGCTGCATCGAGGTCTGGGGAAACGCCGTGCTCATCCGCCGAGGTGTTCCGCGATGGGGCGGGAAAGCAGCGCGACCACCTCGTCCAGGCCCTGATGGGTGGTGTCGACCGCCACCGCGCCCGGCGGGCAGGCGAGAGGGGCCGCCTTGCGCGACGAATCGAGTTGGTCCCGCAGGGCGATCGCGTCCTGGCCCCCCTCGCGCGCGCGGCGGCGGGCGCGCTCCACCGGGTCCGCGTGGAGGAAGAAACGGCAGGGGGCGCCGGGGAAGATCACCGACCCGATGTCGCGCCCCTCCATCACCAGGCCCCGGAACCCGCCCGCCCGGGCCACGCCCTCCTGGCCGCGCTGGTAGGCGAGGAGCGCGGCCCGCACCGCCGGCAGCGCGGCGACGTGCGACACGGCCGCGTTCACCGCCGCGCCGCGGATCTCCGCGTCGGGGATCACCTCGCCGTTGATCTCCATCTCGGCCGAGCGCCCGGTGATGCGGGTGCCAAGGCTCAGCCCGGCCACCTCGGCCTCGATCCGCGCGGGGTCGTGCGCCGCGACGCCGCGCCGGAGCAGCACCGCGGTGACGGCCCGGTAGAACGAGCCCGTGTCCACGTGCAGCAGGTGGAAGCGGGCGCTCAGGGCCCGCGCGGTGGAAGATTTGCCCGAGGCGGCGCCGCCATCGATGGCGACGATGAGAAAGGGGCGCGTTTCCATCAGGAGGGGAGGCTGGCCCGGCGGAGCTCCTCGAGGACCGCGAAGAAGCCGGGAAAGGTCTTCGCGCAGCAGCCGGGATCGGCGAGCGTAAGCCAGGGCCGGCCGTCGCCCCGGAGGTCGTGGCAGCCGAGGATCGCGAAACTCATCGCGAAGCGGTGGTCCCCGTGCGTGTCGATGGTCTGGTCCGCCCGCAGTGGCCGCGGGGTGATCTCCAGCGCGCCCTCCTCCTCGCGCACCTCTTGGCCGAGGCGCCGCAACTCCCGCGCCATCCCGGCCACCCGGTCCGTCTCCTGCTTGCGCGTGTGCGCGATGCCTTCGATCCGGGTGGTCCCGTCCAGCAGAGGCGCGATCGCCGCCAGGGTTAGAAAGGTGTCCGAGAAACCGTTGAAGTCCGTGCGGGTGGCCCGCGGACGGCCTGGCCGCGCGGCTACCCGCAAGCTGCCAGTCCCGGCCGTCACCTCTAGCCCGCAGGCCTCTAGCACCCGGATGAACTGGGTGTCGCCCTGCAGCCCCGTTCCGGGCGGGTGGAGTCCGGGCAGGTTTAGTGAGCCCCCGGCGACCAGCGGTAGCGCGAGGAAGTAGCTTGCGGCGGTCGCGTCGGGCTCGATGCCGTAGGTCCCGCCGGGAGGGCCATACGCGGGGTAGGGCTGGACCGCGATCAGATCCCGGGCGCGCCAGACCGGGGCTGGCTGACCGAATTGGGTCAGGAGTGCCGCCGTCATCTCGACGAAGGGGCGGCGCACCTCGCCGGTCAGATGGATCTCAACCTCGGCGCGGGCGAGGGGCGCGACCATCAGTAGCGCGGAGAGGAGCTGGCTGCTCTCGCGCGGGTCGAGGTCGACCCGTCCTCCGGCGAGGCCGCGGGCGTGGATCTCGAGGGGGAAGAAGCCCTCCTCACCGGGGCACCGGATCTTAGCGCCCAGTTCGCGGAGGGCCTGGATGAGGGGCTGCATCGGGCGGCGCCGCATCTGCGGAATGCCGTCCAGCCGGTAGAGGCCCGCGGGTGCCGCAGCGCAGAGGGCGGTGAGGAAACGTGCCGCCGTTCCTGCGAGTCCCACAAACAGCTCCGCTTCGCCGCCGCGCCGGGCGTTTTCCTGGCCGGAGATTTGTAGGGTGGTACCATCGGCGGCGACCCGCACACCGAGGCGACGCAGAGCCTCGGCCATCAGGTGGGTGTCCTCGCTGGCCAGCGCGCCGGTGAGCGTGACCGGACCTTGAGACAAGGCTCCGAGTAGGAGCGCGCGGTTCGTGAGGCTCTTCGAACCCGGCAGGCGGACTTCACCCCGGGACGGCCGGATGAACGGCGTGATGGGGAGGCGGTCAGGGAGCGGCGACACGGCAGGAGGGCAGATGCTCGCGGGCGGGCGCCGCAGCGCCAAGGAGTTTCTCCGCGGCGGCGAGGCGGCCCCGGCGGTGGGTCACGCGGAGGGGCCGGCATCCGGCTCCGGCGCGCGCAGAGAATGCCACAGGTAGAGCAGCACCCCGATGCAGATCCCACTGTCGGCGACGTTGAAGGTGGGGTAGATGTAGGCGCCGAAGTGCAGGTCGATGAAGTCGATCACGTGCCCGTGGGCGATCCGGTCGATGAGGTTGCCGACCACCCCGCCGCAGAGCAGGCCGAAGCAGGTCTGATGGCGCGGATCGCGGAGGCCGAGCGAATGCCGCCAGAGGAAGATCGCGGCCAGGGTCGTGGCCGCGAGGCCGGCCAATAGCACGCTTCGGCCCGAGAGGATGCTCCAGGCGGCGCCGGTGTTGCCGACGTGGATCAAGTAGAAGAAGCCGGGGATGACCTCGTGGTCCTGGCCCAAGCCGTGCGCGTGGAGTGGGTTGTAGGGGATGCGCGCGACGACCCAGAGTTTGGTGGCCTGGTCTAGCCCCAGCGTGAGCGCGAGAAGCCACCAGAGCCGCCGGTAGGCGTGCCAGCGGGGGCCGGGGGCCTTGGCCTGCGGGGGGGACATCGCGGCGCCGCGGGCGCGGCTCAATCCTCGCCGCCGGAGTCCTCCATCCCCTTGCCGCCCTCCTCGCCCATCTCGCCGAAGAGGCCCGCCTGCGTCCGCGCACGGTGGCGGTTGCGCTCGAGGTCCTTCTGGGCCTCGGCCGAATGGCGGGTGAAGGGCACCGCCAGCAGCCGCTCCTTCGCGATCGGCTTCTGCGTGATCTCGCAGATGCCGTAGGTGCCGTCGTGGATGCGCTTGATCGCGGCGTCGATCTCCGAGAGGGCCTCCTGCTCGCTCGCCACCATGCTGAGGGCAAAATCGCGGTCAAAGGTGTCGGTGCCCGCGTCCGCCATATGCTGGCCGTAGGCGGAGAGGTCGCCGGCGTCGTCCTTCGCGGAGCGCTTCAGGGTCTCCTCGGAGTGCCGCTCGATGTCTTCGGTGAGATGCGAGCGGAGGTCCACGAGCAGCCGGTGGAAGCGTTTGAATTTCTCCGGCACCTCGCGGTCCGACTCGGTGCGGGCGGCCTTACCGCGCTTCGGGTTGAAGCCGAGGATGTCCGCCAGTGAGGCGGCCTTCACGTGCTGCGGCTTGGCCTTGGGCGCGGCCTCCGCCGCCTTGCCCGACTTGCCCGCCTTGCCGGCGAAGGGGATGTTGGTCCGGCTGGTGACGGTCTGGGCGATGGCCCGGACCTCATCAAGGCTGAAGGCGATGGGCTTGGCGGCGCCCTTGCGTTTCAGGATCGAGTCGCGCAGCGCGTTCTTCTTGGACGGTTTTTCCATGGGAGGAGTGGAGGCGCCGGCGGGCTTGGCCGCCGGCTTCGGGCCCGCCTCGGTCTTCCCGGCCTTCGCGGCCGGACTGGTGGCGGACGGCTTCGGCGCCGGGGGGGCCGGCCGGGCGGCGGGTTTCGCGGGACTCTTCGCGGCCGGCCTGGCGGCGGCCGGTTTCGCGGGGGCGGGGGCGGGTTTTTTCGAGGCCATGGTTCAGGGGGTTAAGGGGTAAGGGCTTCGGCGCAGCGGGGACAGGTCTCCCCGCGGGGGGTCGGGACGAGGGTCGGTACCCAGCGCCAGCAGCGGGGGCAGCGGACCAGTCCGGCTTCGGCGCAGGGCCGCGCCTCCACCGCGAGGGTGTCGCCCTCGCCCGGCGCGAGCGCCACGTGGGAGACGATCAGGAGCTCTGCCAGCGCCTCGCGGTGCCGCGCGAGCAGGGCCGCGGTCTCGCCGCCGCGGGGCGCCCGCAGGGTGACGGCGGCGTCGAGGGACTTGCCGATCCGGCCGGCCGCGCGCAGCGGCTCGAGGGTCTCGTTCACCTGCCCGCGGATGCGGAGCAGGGCGGACACCTCGGCGTCGGCCGCCGGGTCGAGCCAGCCGGCGCCGGCCACGGGCCAGTCCTCGAGGTGGACCGAGCCGTCGGCGTACTCCTCGCCGGTCGCGGCGAAGCTCCAGGCCTCGTCGCAGGTGAAAGTCAGCACGGGCGCGAGCAGGCGCACGAGGGTGTGGAAGATGCCGTGGAGGGCGGTCTGCGACGAGCGCCGCAGGGCCGAGCGTGTCCCGTGCGTGTAGAGGCGGTCCTTGAGCAGGTCGTGGTAGACCGCCGAGAGGGTCACGGCGCAGAACTGGTTGCAGAGCTGGTAGACGCGGTGGAACTCGCAGGCGTCGTAGGCCGCGGTGCAGTCGCGGAGGAGGATCGCCGTCTGGTGCAGCGCCCAGCGGTCGATCAGGTCCAGCCGCTCGTGCGGTACGGCGTCGCGCGCAGGGTCGAAGTCGAAGAGGTTGGAAAGCTGGTAACGCAGGGTGTTGCGGACCAGACGGTAGCTCTCCGCGACAACGTTGAGGATGCTGCTCGGGTTCTTCAGGTCCTGGTCGAGGTCGGAGACCCGGATGTCCTCGCGGAAGTCCTGCGAGGCGATCCACCATCGGATGACATCGGCCCCGTAGTGACCGACGTAGTTGTCCGAGGTGGGCGGCTTCTCGTACTGGCCGGACTTGGAGATCTTCTTGCCGTCCTTCCCCACGATGAACCCGTGGGTGAGGACGGCGCGGTACGGCGCGGCATCGTAGGCGGCGACGCTCGTCCAGAGGGAGGACTGGAACCAGCCGCGGTGCTGGTCACTGCCCTCCAGATAGAGGTCCGCTGGCCACTGGGTGCCGCCGACACCGCGGCGCAGGGTCGCCGCGTGCGAGCTGCCGGAATCGATCCAGACGTCGAGGGTGTCGCGTCCGCGCTGCAGTTCGGCGGCGGCGGGCCAGCCCGCCGGGATCGGGATGCCCTCGAGGATCTCGGTGGGGGAGGCTTCGAACCAGAAGTTGGAGCCGCGGGCCTCGAGCTTGGCCGCGATGGTGCGCGCGACGCCCGCGTCAAGGAAGGCGCGGCCGGCCGCGTCGAAGAACGCGGGGATGGGCACGCCCCAGGCCCGCTGGCGACTGACGCACCAGTCGGGGCGGGACTCGACCGCGGCGCGGATGCGGGCTTCGCCGTGCGCGGGGATCCAGCCCTCCGTGCCGGCGATGCGCCCGATCTCGCGGAGCGCCGCGGCGCGGCGGCCATCGCGGTCGAGCGAGATGAACCACTGGTCCACCGCGCGGAAGATGATCGGTGTCTTGGAGCGCCAGCAATGCGGGTAACTGTGGGTGTAGCGGGCCTTGGCGAAGAGGGCGCCGGCCGCGGCCAGCTTCTTCAGGATGGCGATGTTCGCGGGCGAGGTGCGCTTGGCGGCCAGATCCTCCACGCTCTCGAGGGTGGAGAGGCCGACGAGATCTGCGGGCAGGCGGCCGTCGTCCAGATACCGGCCGTCATTGCCCACCGGGCAGTAGATCTCGAGCCCGCAACGCAGGCCCGTGAGATAGTCTTCAGCGCCGTGGCCCGGGGCGGTGTGCACGCACCCGGTGCCGCTGTCGGTGGTGACGTAGTCCGCCAGCACCACGGGGGCGGGACGGTCGAGGAAGGGGTGGCGCGGGGCCAGCCCGGCGAGCACGGCGCCCTTGACCGTGCGCAGGACCGGCGCGTTGGCCGGCACGCCGGCGGCCGAGAGGACGGCCGGCAGCAGGGCCGCGGCGACGATGATCCGTTCCGCGCCGAGGTCCGCCATCACGTAGTCCACCTCGGGATGCACCGCGACCGCAAGGTTGGCCGGGATCGTCCACGGCGTCGTCGTCCAGATTAGGACCGCGAGCGGCGCTTCGGCGGGCAGGTTGAGCCGGGCCGCCTCGGCGGCGGGCACGGGGAAGCGGACCCAGATCGAAGGTGAGACGTGGTCGCGGTATTCAATCTCCGCCTCGGCGAGTGCGGTCTCGAAGGGGATACTCCAGTACACCGGCTTCTTGCTGCGGTAGACCAGACCCCGCTCGACGAAGGCGGCGAAGGTGCGGACGATGTCCGCCTCGAACACCGGATCCTTCGTCTTGTACTGGTTCTCCCAATCGGCGAGCACGCCGAGGCGCTTGAACTGGCGGGTCTGGGTGGAGATCCAGCCCTCGGCGAACGCGTCGCACTTCGCGCGCAGCTGGGCGGTCGAGAGGACCTGCTGCTGCGCCTGCAGCTCGCGGGAAACCTTCTGCTCGATCGGCAGCCCGTGGCAGTCCCAGCCGGGCACGAAGGGGGTGCGGAAGCCCCGCATCGACTTGTACCGGTTGAGGGTGTCCTTGAGCACCTTGTTGAGCGCGGTGCCGATGTGGACGTCGCCGTTGGTGAAGGGCGGGCCGTCGTGCAGGACGAACGCGCGGGGCGCCTCGCGGCGCCGTTTCTGGATTCGGCGGTAAAGCCCGAGCTTCTCCCAGTGGGCGACACGGCCCGGCTCGCGTTGCGCCAGCGCGGCCCGCATCGGGAAGCCGGTACGCGGCAACTGCAGGGTGTCCTTTAGGTCTTGGGCCATACCGGGAAAAGGGGCGGAGGGTAGGATCGCCCCGGGGAGAGTCAAGGGTCGCCCCGGCTCAGCCGCGCCAGCCGGTGACGGTCGCGACCAGCGCCTCCATGCACTCGATCCGCGCCCGCGGCGTGATGCCGTGGCCGAGGTTGAAGATGTGGCCCGTGCAGCCGCGCATCGACGCGAGCAGGCGGGTCGCCTCGCGCGCCACAATTTCGGGCGTGGTGTTGAGCAGCACGGGATCGAGGTTGCCCTGCACGGCGACGTTGCCCGGCAGGGCGCGGCGCACCGCGGCGAGGTCGCAAGTCCAGTCCACGCTCAGCACCCGCGCGCCGGTAAACGCCTGGTCCGTCAAGTGCGGCGCGGTGCCCTTGGCGTAGAGGATCACGGGAAACTCCGGGGGCAGCGCGGCGATGATGCGCCGGATCCAGCGCAGGGAGGCGGCCTCGTAGTCGGGGCCCGCGATGATGCCGCCCCAAGAATCGAAGATCTGGATCGCGTCCGCGCCGGCGGCGATCTGCATCCGGAAGTAGAGGATCAGGGCCTCGGTCAGGCGCTCGAGGAGCGCGTCAAAACTGCCGCGGTCGGCGTAGAACAGCTCCTTGATCCGCTCGAAGTCATCGGCGCTCCCGCCCTCGACCATATACGTCGCGAGTGTCCACGGGGAGCCGCCGAAGCCGAGGAGCGCGTGGCGGTCCCCGAGTTCCCGGCGCAGGAGCCGCAGGGTCGCGGCGACGTAGTCCAGCCGCTCCGTCACGGCGGCGGCGGGCGCGAGGCCCTCGATGTCGGCCCGGCTTCCGAGGCGGCGGTCCATCTCGATGCCGCCCGCGTCCCGGAAACTGTAGCCCTGGCCCAGGGCCTCGGGGATGACTAGGATGTCCGAGAAGAGGATCGCTGCGTCGAGGGCGAAGCGGCGCAGCGGCTGGAGGGTGACCTCGGTGGCGATCTCCGGGGTGCGCACCATATGCAGGAAGGAGGACTGCGCCTTGAGGGCGCGGTACTCCGGCAGGTAGCGCCCGGCCTGGCGCATCACCCACAGGGGAGGGCGCTCGAGCGGCTCGTTCCGGCCGGCGGCGAGAAAACGTTCGCGGGAGGTCATCAGGCGGGAGGCGGGTTGGCGGCGGCGCCGGCCCAGTCCCGGGGGCGCAGGAAGACCTCGTGCAGCCGCGCCTCGGGCGAGCCGGGCTCCGGGTGCCAGTCGTAGTCCCAGCGGACGAGCGGGGGCAGGGACATCAGGATGGATTCCGTGCGGCCGCCGCTCTGCAGGCCGAAATGGGTGCCGCGGTCCCAGACGAGGTTGAACTCCACGTAGCGGCCGCGGCGGTACAGCTGGAAGCGCCGCTCCCGCTCGCCGAAGGCCAGGTGCTTGCGCCGGGCGACGATGGGCCGGTAGGCGGGCAGGTAGGCGTCGCCCACGGCGCGCAGGAGGGCGAAGGACTGCTCGAACCCCGGGGCGTTGTAATCGTCGAAAAAGATGCCGCCGATGCCGCGGGGCTCGCCGCGGTGGCGCAGGAAGAAGTAGCGGTCGCAGGTCTCCTTGAAGCGCGGGTAGAGCTCTTCGCCGAACGGCGCCACGGCGTCGCGCGCGGTCCGGTGCCAGTGCACCGCATCCTCCTCGTGCCCGTAGTACGGGGTGAGGTCGAAGCCGCCCCCGAACCACCAGGCCGGCTCGCCCCCGGCGGGGTCGGTGGCCAGGAAGAAGCGTACGTTTGCGTGGCTCGTGGGCACGTGGGGGTTGCGCGGGTGGATCACGAGGGAGACGCCGAGCGCCTCCCACGGCCGGCCCGCCAGCTCCGGGCGGTGCGCCGTGGCGGAAGGGGGCAGGCGCTCCCCGCGCACGTGGGAGAACGCGACGCCGGCTTTCTCAAAAACCGCGCCCTCGGCGAGCAGGCGAGTGCGGCCGCCGCCGCCCTCGGGGCGCACCCACTCGTCGGTCCGGAATCCGGTCTCCCCACCGTCCTCGGCCGCGAGGCCCGCGCAGATGTCGTCCTGCAGACGCAGCAGGTAGGCGCGGACGGCGGCGGGATCAGGTCGCATGGCAGGCGGGGAGCGTGGGTCCGGGCCCGCGGGAGGCAACTCCTCTTGACGGCTTTGCTAGGTTTCCGGTCGACACGCCCCCCCGCGGGCGGACTCCCTCCTTTCCCCCGATGCCTTCCGCCGTCCTGACCACCGTGGCCGCCACCGGCTTCACGGTGGCCTTCTTCCACGCCGCCATCCCGACGCACTGGCTGCCCTTCGTCCTGGTGGCGCGGGAGCGCGGCTGGACGCGCGGGCGCACCTTGGCGGTGGCCTCGCTGGCGGGGCTCGGGCACGTTGCCCTGACGAGCCTGCTCGGGCTCGGGGTCGCGTGGTTCGGGTTCCAGTTGGAGGAGCGGGTCGGATCGTTCTCTTGGATCGCGGGCGGGATGCTGGGCGCGTTCGCGTTGTACTATGGCTGGCGGCAGCTGAGCGGCCGGGGCATCTGCCACCACGCGACCCCGGGGAGCGCGCATCACCCGAGCGAACGCTGCGGACACGAGCAGGAGGGCAGCCACTGGCAGGAGGAGTTGCGGGCGAGCCCCCTGGTGTCCGCGCGCACCGGCGAGATGGCGGCGGTCGGCGGACTCTTCGTGATGCTGACCCTCTCCCCGTGCGAGGCCTTCCTCGGGGTCTACCTTTCGGGCGTGCACTTCGGCTGGCGCGGCTTCGTCGTGCTGAGCGTGATCCTCGCGGTGGCGACGCTCGGCGGGATGACGCTCTTCACCTGGCTGGCGCTACTCGGGTTCGACAAGGTGCGCCTCCGCCGGTTCGAGCGTTACGAGGCGGGATTGCTGGCGCTGGTCTTCGGGTTGCTCGCGGTGGTGGTGCTCGCGCTGGATCACGGTCATGAGCATTGAGGGCCGGCCGGAGGGCGGCGCCGCCGGGGCGCGGGCCGCGAAGGTCCCCGGGCTCCTCTGGTGCTGTCTGGCCGTCGTGCTGCTCGCCTCCTGGGCGGGCTCGCTGGTGCAGTCCTCCGCCGGCGCGGTGCAGGTCCGAGGGCTGGTGCTGCCGGCGCGCAACGGCCAGTGGATCGCGGCGGACCTCTTTCGGCCCCGCACGGCCACCGCCGACCGGCCGGCGCCGCTGGTGGTCGTCGTCCCCGGCTTCCAGCGTTCCAAGGAGACGCAGGCCAACATCGCCCTCGAGCTCGCGCGCCGCGGGGTGGTCGTCATCTCGCTGGATCCCTTCGCCCAGGGTGGCTCCAGCGCCTCGCTGAGCACCCGCGCCGCGACCGAGGAGGGCTACGGCCTGTTCGCGGTGATCGAGTACGCCGCGACGGGCGTGCTCAACTACGTCGACCGCTCGCGCCTCGCCGCGACGGGCCACTCCGCCGGCGGCAACGCGGCCCTGCAGGCGGCCAGCCACTTCGGCCGCGAGGCCGAGCGCGCGGGCTCCCCCAGCAAGCTGCACGCGGTGTTCATCTCGGGCTACGTCCTCACGCTCACCGAACGCACGCTGCGCCCGGTCCGCTCGCACCTCGGCGTGAGCTACGCGCTGCACGACGAGGGCGCCTACCGCAATGAGCTCGGCCACGGTGACCTGCGCCGCGCGCCCGAGGCGTTGCGCGCCGTGCGCTCCGGGCTCGGCGCCGCCGGCCGGGCCCTCACCGAGATCGAGCCCGGCCGCTTCTACGGGACCGAGGCGGAGCGCAGGCTGAGGGTCATCTACAACGAACCGCTCCTGCATCCCTTCCAACCATACAGCGTCGAGGCGACCGCCAACCAACTCGAGTTCTTCATCCGCACGCTCGGGCTGCGCGATGTCCCCGGGCCGCGCGACCAAGTCTGGTACTGGAAGGAACTGTGCGGGCTGCTCGCGCTGGCCGCGGCCCTCACGGCCCTCGTGCCCCTCGCGCGCTGGCTGCTCACTACGGTGCCGGCCTTCGCCACGCTGGTCCGCCCCGTGCCCCCCGCGCCCCCGCTGCCGTCCGGGACCGGTCGCGTGGCGCTCTGGGCGTTGCTGGTACTCGGCGCGGTCATCGCCGGGGTGTCCTACATCCCGCTGGCCGAACTTTCGCAGCGCCTTTTCCCGGAGGCCTCCGGCCGGACGCTGACGTGGTTCTTCCCCCAGCGGATGAACAACGCCCTGATGCTCTGGGCGTTCGTGAACGGGCTGGTCGGTTTCGCCCTGTTCCTTCTCGGGCGGCGCCTGCGGGGGGAGCGGCCGGCCGCCGGGGATGCCGACCCCGTCTGGCGCGTCTCCCGTGCCGAGTTTGGGCGCACGTGCGTCCTCGCGGTGACGCTCTGGGGCGCTTTTTTCCTGCTGTTGGCCGGGGTGCACGCGGTCTTCCACGTGGACTACCGTTTCCTGTTCTTCGGCGCGCGGCCCATCGGGCCCTCGATCGTCGCGCTGCTGCCGATGTACGCGCCCGCCTTTCTGGTGTTCTTCCTCGCCAATTCCCTGCGGGTGAACGCGGCCCTGCGCTTCGCCGGCGAACCCGAGTGGCGGAGCCTGCTCCGGGCGGGACTCGCCAATTCCCTCGGGCTGCTGCTGATCCTCGGGGTCCAGTACGCGACCTTCGCCGCGACGGGTACGGTGCGGTGGACGGACGGATGGCTCTACGTGAACCTGCTCTTCGCGGTGGTGCCGATAATGTTCGTGCTGCCTTATTTCAACCGCTTCCTCTTCCGCCTCACCGGGCGCATCTACCTGGGCCCGCTCACGATGGTGCTGATTTTCATCACCGTGCTCTTGTCCAACACGGTCTGCTACCTTCCGTTCTGACCTGTATGATCCCCCATCCTTACCCCTGCTTCCTCGCGGGCCTGCTCGCCGCCGTCACCGCCGTCGCCGCTCCCGCGCCTGTGCCCGCGTCCCTCCGTTCCGCGCTCGTGTTCCACGCGCCCTATGACGCCACGGCGGACGCGGCCTTCGCCCGCGGGGATCCGCGCGTGTACACCGCGGCGGAACGGGCGAAGCGCGCCGGCGCCCCGGCCGGCCTGCCCGCCGGGGACGACGTCCGGATCGTGCCGGACGGGGGCCGGTTCGGCGGGGCGCTGGAGTTCCGCCGCAAGCTCAAGTCCCAGGTGTTCTACCAGGGCGGCGCAAACCTCGGCTACCAGCCGAAGGAGTGGCAGGGCAGCGTCTCGCTCTGGCTCCGGCTGGATCCGGACCGCGACCTCGAGCCCGGCTACTGCGACCCGTTCCAGTTCGTCGGGCAGGCCTGGAACGAGGGTAATCTCTTCATCGAGTTCAGCAAGGACCACACCCCGCGGCATTTCCGGTTCGCGGTGATGGCGGTCACCCGCTTCTGGAATCCGCAGAATCGGAAGTGGGAGGAGATGCCGGAGCCGGAGCGCCCGATGGTGGCCGTGCACCGCCCGCCCTTCTCCCGCGAGCGCTGGACCCACGTGCTGGTCACCTTCGCGCGGATCAACTCCGGGGCCCCGGACGGCCGCGGCACCCTCTACCTTGATGGCGTGCGGCAGGGCACGTTCACGGGTTGGAACCACACCTTCAACTGGGACGTGAGCCAGTCCGCGCTGACCGTCGGCCTCGCCTATACCGGGCTGATCGACGACCTCGCCGTCTTCAACCGCGAGCTCGACGACGCGGAGGCACGGGCGGTGTTCGCCCTGCCGGGCGGGATCGCTTCGCTGCCGCGTTGAGGCGGTCGGGTCGCGATTTTCGCGGCTCGCGAGATTAGTTTCCGGCGGACGCGGGCTCAGCGTCCCGCCCCGGTCACGCTCGTCCGCACCGCGTAGAGCGACTTCCGGGCGGTGATGTAGAGCGTCTTCCCGTCCGGGCCGCCGAAGCAGAGGTTCGCGGCGGACTCGGGCAGGAGGATGCGCCCGACCAGCCGCCCGTCCGGGTGGAAAATCTGCACCCCGTCGCCGGAGCTCGACCACACCCGGCCCTCGCGGTCGACGCGGATGCCGTCCGGCCCGCCCTGGTCGAGCCGGCAGAACACGCGGCCGGCGTCGAGGCGCCCATCGGCCCCCACGGCAAAGACCCGGAGGTGGCGGGGGGAGCCCGAGTCGGCGACGTAGAGCAGCTTCTCGTCGGGAGAGAATGCGAGGCCGTTCGGCTGCACGAAGTCCCGGACCACCGCGGTGGTGGCGCCCGTCGCCGGATCGTGACGGTACACGAAGTTGCCCGGCTGCTCCTTGCCCTCCCGTTGCTTGGTCGCGGGATTCGTCTTCAGGCCGTACTCGGGGTCGGTGAACCACAGGGTGCCGTCCGCCTTGACGACGACGTCGTTCGGCGAGTTCAGGCGGCGACCCTCGAAACGCTCGACGACGGTGACGAGCGTGCCGTCCGCCTCGCGGCGGGCCACCCGGCGCCCGCTATGCTCGCAGGTCAGCAACCGCCCCTGCAGGTCGAGGGTGTTGCCATTCGCGTTCCGGCTCGGCTCGCGGAACACGGCGACCCCGCCGGCGGGGGACCAGCGGAGGAGCTGGTCCTTGGGGATGTCGCTGAAGACCAGCATCCCTTCCCGGGGCAGCCAGACCGGCCCCTCCGTGAAGCCGAGGCCGGTGGCGAGGCGCTCGACCTTGGCGTCGGCGGGCAGGCAGCGGGCGAATTCCGCGGCATCGACCGGGGCGAGATCGGCGGCGTACAGGGGCAGGAAAACGAGGGAGGCGAGGGCGAGGAGCCGGCGGAGGCGGGGCGGGGTTTTCATTGGGGGAATGCGGGGGTGAAGTTTTTTTGGCGAATTTTGAACGCGGGGAGGGGCAGGGCGTCTTTCCCCGTGGTAGTTCAATGGTTTGCTTGGTGTTAGGTGCGAGGGCCGCCTAGGGGTAGGCGGCCCTCATCTTTTCCCGGGTCAGCCGACCCACTGGCGGCCGTTGCGGAAGAGCCGCATCC
>VHCY01000017.1 GCA_016871595.1 Verrucomicrobiota bacterium | reverse complement strand
GGTCTTCATCGACGAGTACGCCAAGTTCATCGGCAGCCGGAACCAGCTGCTCGGCAGCGCCGGCCAACTCGCGAGCCTGCGCGCCAGCCTCGGCCGCTGAGCCGGCGGGCCGGCCGCCGCCCGCCCCTCCCCCGCCAATGTCCCGAACGCTCCCTCCCTCCCCGGTGGGAGCGTTCGTTTTCCTGCTGCTCACCGCCGCTCTGACCAGCACCGCCCGGGCCGTAGACTGGCCCCATTGGCACGGCCCGCAGCGGGACAGCGTCTGGCGGGAAACCGGCGTGCTGGCCGCGTTCCCTCCCGGGGGACCACCCGTGCGCTGGCGCACCCCCATCGCCGCAGGTTACAGCAGTCCCGTCGTCGCCGGCGGTCGCGTTTTCCTGCTCGACCGGCCGCGCTCGCAGACGCGCGGCAACACCGGCGGCGCCCTCAAGCGGATGGCCGAACCCGGCGTCGAGCGCATCGTCTGCCTCGACGAGCGGACCGGGAGCATCCTTTGGACGCACGAGTACGACTGCCCGTACGACCTGAGCTACCCCTCCGGCCCGCGCGCGGCGCCCGAGGTGGACGGGGACCGGGTTTACACCCTGGGCGCGGAGGGTCACCTGCATTGCCTGGAGGCGGCGACCGGCCGCGTGCTCTGGTCCCGGCACTACCCGCGCGACTTCGCCGCCCGCACCCCGCTGTGGGGCTTCGCCTCGGCGCCCGTGGTGGAGGGTGACCTGCTGCTGTGCCTGACCGGCGGCGACGCGCACACCCTGCACGCGCTGGACAAACGCACGGGCGAGATCCGCTGGCGGGCCCTGCCCCCGCGGGAGCCGGGTTATTCCACTCCGGTGGTGGTGGAGGCCGGCGGCACCCGCCAGGTGCTGGCGTGGGACGCGGAAGCCATCTCCGGGCTCCGGCCCGCGACCGGGGAGGTGCTCTGGAGCGTGCCCTTCAAGACCAAGCTCGCGCACGCCATCGGTTCACCGCGCCTCGCCGGCGACCTGCTCCTGCTCTCCACCTTTTTCGACGGCTCGAAGCTGCTGCGGCTGGCGGCGGACCGTCCCGAGGCCACGGAGGTCTGGAGCATCCGCGGCCCGAGCGAGACGAGGACCGAGGGCCTCCACAGCCTGATGGGCACCCCGTTCATCGCCGATGGCCACATCTACGGCGTCTGCGCCTTCGGCCAGCTGCGCGGCCTGCGGCTCGAGACCGGGGAGCGACTCTGGGAAACGCTCGCGCCCACGACCGCCAACGGGAAGCCCGCCCGCCACGTCACCGCCTTCCTGGTGCGGCACGAGGACCGTTACTTCCTCTACAACGAGCTCGGGCAGCTGCTGATCCTGCGCCTCACGCCGGCGGGCTGCGAGGAACTCGGCCGGGCCCAGCTGGTGAAGCCGACCAACCGCGCCGGCGTCCGCGAAGTGCACTGGTCCCATCCCGCCTTTGCCAACCGCGCCGTCCTTGTCCGCAACGACGAGGAGATCGCCGCCTTCGACCTCACCGCGCGCTGACTCGCGCGACCCGGGCCCGCCTCCGCGGGCCTCAGACGGGGGGGCGCGTCCCGTGGGCGAGGCTTTGGGCGCGGAGACGCTCCACCGTCAGCCGGAAATGTCCCTCCTCCTCCGCGCGCCGCCTCGCGCCCCGGTACTCCATCTCGCCCACGATGAACACGAACAGGAACAGCAGGATCGCCAGCGGCTGGTGGAAGTAGGCCGCCACCGCGCCCGCGACCGCCACGATCTTGCCGACGGTGGCCGACCAGAAGGTGGCGCGCACGTAGTCCATTTTCCCCGCCAGCAACGCGCGGAGCACACGCCCCCCGTCCATCGGGAAGGCCGGGACCAGATTGAAGGTTCCCATCAGTAGGTTCCAGGTCAGCAGGAATTCTAGGGACGCGGCGAGATCCGGGAGCGCGTTGGGCAGTACCTCCGTCGCAGGCAACCCGCGAAGCGCGAGCCAGAGCCCAGCGGACAGGACGAAGTTAACCGTCGGTCCGGCGAGGCTGATCACCACTTCGCGCCGCGGCTCCCGCGGGATGCCGTCGAACTCGGCCACGCCGCCGATGGGCAGGAGCAAAATCCGCGAGACCCCGACCCCGTAGCGCCGCGCGGCGAAGCAGTGACCGAGCTCGTGCAACACCACGCAAACGAAGAAGGCCACCAGGATCCCACTGTGCCACCACAACCCGGCCCAGCCCGCCTCCCGCCAACCCTGCCACGCGTTGAACCCCAGCAGCAGGTAAAACGAGAAGTGCAGCGAGAGCTGGATCCCCGCCACGCGGAAAAGGTTCGTTGACCAGCCAAGCATCGTCGGCGAAACAACCCGCCGAGCGCCAGGATGGCGAGCGCGCAGTGCGGCCCGGCCCGCCGCGCCCGCCAGCCGGCCGACCGCTATGTCCGACGCACCGACCCGCCCGCCCACCCTGCTCGTCATCGATGACGACGCGGAGATCCGCTATTCGCTCTCGCGCGTGCTCTCCTCCCGGGGCTACCAGGTCGCGGAGGCCGCTAGCGGTGAAGAGGGCGTGGCCCTCGTGCGCAAGGGGCCGCCCCCCGACCTGATCTTCCTCGACGTCCGGATGGGCGGGATGAGCGGCATCGAGGCGCTCCAGCACATCCGCGCGGCCAGCCCGCGGCAGCTGGTGATCCTGATGACCGCGTTCGGCACCGCCCAGACGGCGATTGAGGCGATGAAGTTCGGCGCGTTCGACTACGTGATGAAGCCCTTCGACCCCGCAAAGGTGCTGGGCCTCGCGCAGAACGCCCTCAAGGCGCACGCGGACCTCCGCGCCGTCGGGGACTACCGGCCCACCATCAACGCCGACGACTACCGCGAGGGCATCGTCGGCAGCTCCCCGGTGATGCAGGAGGTCTTCAAGGTCATCGGTCAGGTCACCGCGAGCGACGTCACGGTGATGATCACGGGCGAGAGCGGCACCGGCAAGGAGCTGGTCGCCCGCTCCATCTGGAAGCACAGCCACCGCGCGGCCCGGCCGTTCATCGCCGTCAACTGCGCCGCGATCCCCGACAACCTCATCGAGAGCGAGCTGTTCGGGCACGAGAAGGGCTCCTTCACCGGCGCCACCGGCCAGCGCCTCGGCAAGTTCGAGCTCTGCGACGGCGGCACCATCTTCCTCGACGAGATCGGAGATATGGCCCTCGCCACCCAGACGAAGATCCTCCGCGTCCTGCAGCAGGGCGAGATCCAGCGCGTCGGCGGCACGGAGATGATCCGCGTGGACGTCCGCATCCTTGCCGCGACCAACAAGGACCTCGAGGCGATGGTCCGCGACAAGACCTTCCGCGAGGACCTGTATTACCGCCTCAACGTCGTCCGCATCCGGATGCCCGCCCTGCGGGAACGCGGCGAGGACATCCCCCAGATCGTGGATTTCTGCCTCCAGAACCTCGCCCGCCAACGCAAGACGCGGGTGACCAAGGTCTCGCCCGAGGCCCTCGCGCTGCTGCTGCGGCACGGTTGGCCGGGCAACGTCCGCGAGCTCGAGAACACGATCTACCGCAGCGCCGTGGTCGCCCAAGGGGACGCGATCCTCGTGAAGGACCTGCCCGCGGAGCTGGGCGGCGGGCACTCCAGCGCGCCGTTCAGCTTCCCCACCGCCGCCCCCGTGGCCGCTGCGGAGCCAGTGCCGCCCCCCCCGCCGCCCGCGCCGCCGGTCCCCTCCCCCGCCCCCACCCCGGCGCCCCGCCCCTTGGCCGAACTCCTCGACGAGGTCTTCGCCCGCCTCTCCGCCACGGGGGAGCCGGTGCTGCCGTTCCTCAAGCGGGAAATGACTTCGCGCGCGCGGCAGGCCGGCCAGGATCAGCCCGGCGCCGCGCCGGCGCCACGGGCCGCCAAGGCGGGCGCCAAGCGCGGGAAGGCACGCCGGTGAATCCTTCGGCCAAGGAGCCCCTGCGTCTCGTCCTCGCCTCCGGCAACCCGCACAAGGCGGCCGAGATGCGGGCCCTCGCGGCGGATTCCGGCCTCGCGCTGGAGATCCTTTCCGCCACCGCGTTCGGCGGGATGCCGGCCGTGGCGGAGGACACCGGCACCTTTCCCGGCAACGCCCGGCAAAAGGCCCGGGCGCTGCGCGCGCGCCTGCCGGCCAGCCATTGGTCCCTCGCGGACGACAGCGGCCTCTGCGTGGATGCCCTCGAGGGCGCGCCCGGGGTGGAATCCGCCTACTACGCCGGCCCCGCCGGGGATCCGGCCGCCAACCTTGCCAAGCTCGTCGCGGCGATGACGGGCGTGCCCCCGGCCGCGCGGGGCGCCCACTTCGTGTGCGTGCTGTGCCTGCTGGATCCCGCGGGCCGCGAAAGCCTGTTCGAGGGCCGCTGCGCCGGACGCCTCGCGCTCGCACCGGACGGCGGCGGCGGCTTCGGCTATGACCCGCTCTTCATCCCCGAAGGCCAAACGGCCACGCTGGCTCGCCTCGGGGACGCGGCGAAGAACCGCCTGAGCCATCGGGCCCGCGCGTGGTCCGCCCTCGCGGCGGCCTTCCGCCACGGCGTTCTGGGCTCGGCCTAAGCCGGCGCCGGCCTCAGCGCAGCAGCCAGTCCAGCGCGGCGGCCAATCCGCCCTCCGCGGGACCGCGGTGGCGCTGGAGGTTGGCCGCACCCGCCGCCGCGGCGTAGGCGCCGGACGCGATCGCCTCGCCTTCGGGCTCACCGGCGACCCAGAGCGGATGCGGCGCGCTGAGGGCCAGCAGGCCCGGGACATCCAGGTACTTGGCCCCGCCCGGCAGGAACCGCGGGTCGCGGTAGTCGAGCAGCGACGCGAAACGGAAGCCGCCGGTGAACACCGCCGCGCGCGCGATCTCCCCCCCCACCACGGCGCGGGCCGCGGCGGCCACGGGACCCAGCTCCCCGAGACCCAGCAGGTCCACCTGCCGGATGCCGGGGCGTTCGCGGGCGAAGCGGGCGAGCGTCAAAAGGTCGTGCGCGCGCTGGGCGAACAGGGAGGAGTTGTAACCGTGGGTGTAGGCCGCGGATTCCCGCGGGTTGCGCACCACCCGGGTCTGCCGCGGCGCTTCGTCCCCGGCGACGAACTCGCCCTGGAACAGGAGATCGGCCGCCAGCACCGCGTGCCCAGCCCGGAGCAGCCGGGAAACCTCCGGACGCAGGCCACCGTGAGCGTCGCGCAGCCCGGACTTGCCGGCGGGATCCACCCAGAGCACCACGCGCCCGGAAGCCTTCGCCGGCTCCAGCAGCACCGCCGGCAGTTCCTCGCGGTGCGTCTCATTGCGCACGCGGCCCGCGAGTTCCCGGAAGTCCCCGCGTTCGATGCTCGTTCCCGGGATCCAGCGGATCACACCCGCCGCGTCGCGGTCGCGCCCGAGCGCCGCCGCGAAGCCGCCGCCGACCAGCTCCCGGAACCGCGCCGGCTGCGGCACGGTGGCCTCGAGCTGGCGGCGGGCATCCTCCGCGAACCAGCGCAGCAGCCCGCGCTCGAATTTGGGATCCTCCTCCTTCGGGGCCGGGTGACCGGGGCCCCAGACCGTCAGCTGCTCGCGGGTCAGCGGCACGTAGTCGCGCTCGATGACCGGCTCCTTCTGGCCGAGCCGGAAGTGCTGGTTGAGGAAGGTATGGAAGGCCGAGCGCGACACGGCGTTGTAGTTGTGCGGGAAGTGCTCGCCGCGGTGCAGGTGCACGTGCTTCGGCGCGCCCAGCAGCGCGTACAGGCGCTGCAGCTCGGGGAAGCCCTTGGTCGACATTTCGCGCGTCCAGTCGTTCGCCGTCGTCATCCCCTGCGGCCCGGGCGCGAAGAGCGCGGCGAACTCCACGTTGCCGGTGCCGATGCGGAGCAGGGAGGAATTCTCGCAGGTGCAGCCGCCCTGCATCGCGGTGCTGACCATCACGGCGGGGAAGGAGAGCTTCACCCGGGGGTCGATCGCCGCGAGCAGCATCGTCTGCGTGCCCCCGCCGCTCGCGCCGGTGATGGCCACCCGCTCCGGATCCACCTCCGGCAGGCTGAGCACGAAATCCAGCGAGCGCACCGCGTTCCACGTCTGCAGGCCCATCACGCTCTGCAAACGCGACTCGGCGGGCGTGCTGTAGAGGCCCCAGTTCTCGACCGTGTTCATCTCCGGCCGCTGCTTGGCGAAACGGTGGATCACCTGCGCCGAGAACTGCCGCGCGTCGGAGTCGCTCAGCATATCCCACTGCCAGACCACGCAGCCCATCCGCGCCAGTTGCACGCACATCGCCTGGAAACGGCTGCGCCCGCCCTGCTCGAAACGCTCCTGCCCGGTCGCGATCTCCTGGCGCAGCTTGGCCTCGGTCTCCTCCGAGAGGCGGGCGTCCTTCCAATGGCCGTGCGCGAAGAGGACCGCGGGCACGCGCCCCACGGGACGCAACGGACGGTAGAGACTGCCGGTGACGAAAAACCCGGGCGCGCTCTCGAAGTAAACCTTCTCCACCGCGTAGTCCTCGCGCTCGATCCGCCCGTGGACGACTGCCTGCAACGGTCCGCGCGTGGGCATCGGCCAAAGGCCCTGCGAAACCAGGATCTGCCGCCGGACCTGCGCGCTCCGCGCGGCCCACTCCGCGGTGGTGGTGGGGGGCGTGAACGGGAAATAACCGTCGAGATCCTTCGGGGGCTGCAGGCGGATGTCGTCGGGCAACTGCCCCGGCGGCAGGACCCGCGGCACGGCGGCCGGCAGGGAGGTGAGCAGGAGGATGGAGAGGAGCAGGGGCAGGCGCATCGGGCGGAGGGGGTGCGCGGAGCAGAGCAGGAGCCGCGCCCGCGGGCCAATCGAATTCACCGCCGGTCCGCCCTTGCGGTTCCGTCGGCCCGGGCCTTTTGTCTGCGGATGCCGCTACCTCCGGAACAAGCTTGGTTCCCGCTGAAGACCTATGGTTGGGGCTGGGGGGTGCCCCGCCGCTGGCAGGGCTGGGCGGTGATCGTGGCCTTCTTCGCCACGCAGGGGGCCGCCGTCGCGCTGCTGCCCCGGCACCCCGGATGGTTCGTCGCCGCAGTGGTCGTTAATGCCGCCGGCCTGATCGCGGTGTGCTGGTGGAAGGGCGAACGGCCCCGTTGGCGCTGGGGCCAGGACACTTGAGGAGCGGGACTCATTCAGGTGGCGGTTGCGCCTTGGCAGCCGGGAATCCCCCGGCTCAGATTCGGCCACCCCGATGACCGTACGCCGCCTGCTTCCGCTGCTGCTGCTGCCCCTCGCCGCGCCCGGCGCCACCACGCCCGCGCCGCGCCCGAACGTCGTGCTGATCGTCGCCGACGACCTCGGCTACGGGGAACTCGGCGCCTACGGCGGCACCGAGATCCCCACCCCGCATCTGGATCGCCTCGCGGAGGAGGGCCTGCGCTTCACTCAGGGCTACGTCACCGCCTCCGTCTGTGCGCCCTCGCGCGCGGGCCTGCTCACCGGACGCCAGCAGACGCGCTTCGGCTTCGAGGGCAACGCCATCGGCGCCGTCAACGCCGACCCCAAGGTCGGTCTGCCGGCCGGCGAACGCACCCTCGCGCAGCACCTCCGCGCGACCGGCTACGCCACGGCCGCCATCGGCAAGTGGCATCTCGGGGGCACCGCCGCGTACCACCCGCTCCGGCGCGGCTTCGACGAGTTCTACGGCTTCCTCCACGAGGGCCACACCTACGCCCAGCGGCCGTGGAACGGCGGCATCACCTGGCTCCGCCGGCTCCGCCTGCCCGACGGCGGGGAGGGCCGTTGGACCTCCCCGGACGGGCGCACCGTCTGGACCACGCATATGGGCACGCAGGAGCCCGATTATGACGCCGACAACCCGCTGCTGCGCGGCAGCCAGCCGGTCGACGAGCCGCAGCACCTCACCGACGCCCTCACCCGCGAGGCGTGCGATTTCATCGAACGCCACTCCGCCCAGCCCTTCTTCCTCTACGTGGCGTACAACGCGGTGCACTCGCCGCTGCAGGCGACGGACCGCCACCTCGCGCGTTTCCCGCACCTGCCGGACCTGCATCGCCGGATCTTCGCCGCGCTCCTCGCGCAGCTCGACGAGGGCGTGGGCGAGATCCTCACCCGGCTCCATTACCACGGCCTCGACGGCAACACGATCGTCGCGTTCCTCTCAGACAACGGCGGCGCGACCCGCGAGCTCACCTCCCGCAACACGCCCCTCCGCGGCGAGAAGGGCTCCCTGCTCGAGGGCGGGATCCGCGTGCCGTTCCTCGTGCGCTGGCCGGAGGGGCTGCCCGGTGGCCGCGTGGAAACGCGTCCCGTGAGTTCCCTGGACCTCGCCGCCACCATCCTCGCTGCCACGGGACGCTCCCCCGCGGAGCTCGGCCTCGACGGGGAGGACCTGGCCGCGGCGCTGCGACAACCGGCGCGGGAGCGCACCCTGCACTGGCGGATGGGCCCCCGGGCCGCCCTGCGGTCCGGCGACTGGAAGTTGCTGCGCGACCCGGCGCGCGGGCGTGCCGGCGCGTGGCAACTTTACCACCTCGGCCGTGATCCCGGAGAGACCGAGGACCTGGCCGCGCGCGAACCCGCCCTGGTGCAGGAACTGGCGGCCCGCTGGGAGGCGTGGAACCGCACCCAGGCCGAACCCCGGTGGTGAACTTTACCCGATGAACCGACTGCACCTCCTGCTGCTGCCCTGGCTCGCGCTCGCCGCGACCGCCGCCACCCCCGTCGAAATTCGCCCGGAGCCCCTCTCCGGGGCCCGGCCGCGCAACGTCATCCTCATTCTGGTCGATGACCACCGTTACGACGCGCTCGGCTTCCTCGGCCACCCGCTGGCCGAGACCCCGCACCTCGACTCCCTCGCGCGCAACGGCGTGCACGTCCGCAACGCGCTGGTCACGACCTCCCTCTGCTCCCCGAGCCGGGCCTCGATCCTCACCGGGCTGTACACCTTCCGCCACCGCGTGATCGACAACAACCGCGCGATCCCCCCGGGCACGGTCTATTTCCCGCAGTACCTGCAACGGGCGGGCTACCGGACGGGTTTCTTCGGCAAGTGGCATATGGGCGGCGAGGGGGACCAACCGCAGCCGGGCTTCGACCGCTGGGTGAGTTTCCGCGGCCAGGGCGAGTACCTGCCCCCGACGCCCAATTACACCCTCAACGTCGACGGCCGCCGCGTGCCGCAGCGCGGGTACATCACCGACGAGCTCACCGATTACGCGCTCGACTTCATCCGCGAGCAGCCCGCGGGCGGGAAGCCGTTCTTCCTCTACCTCTCCCACAAGGCGGTGCACGCCAACTTCACCCCGGCCGCGCGCCACGAGGGTCGCCTGAGCCACAAGACTTGGCGCCGGCCCGCGGCGGCCACCGACCCGGCCACCCAGGCCGGCAAGCCCCGCTGGCTCCGCGACCAGCGCAACTCCTGGCACGGGGTCGACTTCCCCTATCACAGCGACCTCGACATCGAGCGCTACTACAAGCGCTACTGCGAGACCCTCCTCGCGGTCGACGACAGCGTCGGCCGGATCCTCGCCGAGCTAAAGGCGAAGGGCGTCCACGACGACACCCTGATCCTCTATATGGGCGACAACGGCTTTATGTTCGGCGAACACGGCCTGATCGACAAGCGCGTCGCCTACGAGGCCTCGATCCGCATCCCGATGCTGATGCAATGCCCCTCCCTCTTCCCCGGCGGCAAGGCGATCGATCAGGTGGTCGCCAACCTCGACGTCGCCCCGACGATCCTCGAGGCGATGGGCCTTGCCACGCCCGCGCATATGGACGGCCGCAGCTTCCTGCCCCTCGCGCAGGGCCGCTCCATCCCTTGGCGCGAGCACTTCCTGTACGTGTACTACTGGGAGAAGAACTTCCCCCAGTCCCCCACCGTCTTCGCGCTCCGCGGCGACCGCTTCAAATACATCACCTATTACGGGCTCTGGGACACCGACGAGCTCTACGACCTGCAGACGGATCCGGAGGAGCAGCGCAACCTCCTCCACGATCCCGCGCACCGCGAGACGGCGGTGGCGATGGAGCGGCAGCTCTACCGGATGATGGGCGAGCTCGGCGGGATGGAGATCCCGCTCAACCCGCCGCTCGGCGCGTCGCAGAACAAACGCCTCCGCGGACGGGCCGGTGACCGCGCGGCCGATTTCCCGGCCCCGTTCGTCGTCGAACGCCCCATCAACGACAACGCGCGCTGATCCCGCGGACGCCGCGTCCCAGCCGGCACGATTCAGGGGCGGACGTCCACGACCTCGGCGCGCGGGAAGCGCACCTTCGGGGCCGCCGCGTACTTGTCCCCCGCCGAGCGGTAGCCCGCCGCGCAGGCCACGACCGTGCCGTAGCCCGTGCCGGCCAGGCCGAGGATCTCGTCGTACTTGCGGGGCTCGATGCCCTCCATCGGGCACGTGTCCACGCCGAGGAGCGCCGCCGCCAGCATGAACTGGCCCAGCGCGATGTAGGCCTGATGGTCCTGCCACGTGTCCAGCGTGCCCTCGCGGCGCGCCCGCTCGACGCTGCCCGCCATCATCCCGCGGAACTTGGCCAGCGACTCCTCCGCCACCCCGCGCACCGCGGCGGTCCGCGCGACGTGCCGGTCGATGTGCGCCGCGTCCAGCCCG
Organism: Verrucomicrobiota bacterium; assembly: GCA_016871595.1. Taxonomy (GTDB): domain Bacteria; phylum Verrucomicrobiota; class Verrucomicrobiia; order Opitutales; family Opitutaceae; genus ER46. Next base: position 22,100 of record VHCY01000017.1, on the reverse strand, counting down.
CGCCGGACCGTGAAGACCACGAAATGCGAGCAGTCCCGGGGCTGGCTCTGCCCGTAAGAGGCGGCCTGCAGCGGCTCCCGCAACTCCGGCTGGGTGACGACCACGAACCGCCACGGCTGGAGCCCGAGGGAGGACGGCGTGAGCACCAGGCTTTCCTCCAGTGCCGCCCAGGTTGGCTCCGGGATGGCGCGCGCCGGATCAAACTGCTTGGTGGCATAGCGCCAGCGGAGGGCCTCGAGCAGGTGGGCGGGGGAGGACGGAGTCATCGGTGGAAAGGCGCGAAGCTGGGCCGCGCGCCGCCCCGGCGCAAGCCGCGGGGCTTACCGCTCCTCGCCCCAACGCCGCGCCAGCATCCCGCCCGCGACCAGTTGCACGGTGTGATAGACCATCAGGGGCAGGAGGATCATCCCGAGGGCCGGGTGCGCGCCAAAGATCAGCTTCGCCATCGGCACCCCGGCGGCGAGCGACTTCTTGGAGCCGCAGAACACCAGCGCGACCCGGTCCTCGCGCGCCAGCCCCGCGAGCCGGGCAACGGCGGAGGCGGCGCCCAGCATCGCCGCGAGCACCGCCAGGCTCAGCGCCAGGACGAGCGCGAGCGACCCGGGTCCCTGCCGGCTCCAGACTCCCTCCTGGAAAGAGTCGCAGAACGAGGTGTAGACCAGGAACAGGATCACGCCGCGGTCGACGTACCCGATCCGCGCCTTGCGCGCCGCGAGCCACGCGCCCCACCACGGCCGCAGCGCCTGCCCGGCCGCCAACGGCAGCAGCAGCCACCGGACGAGATCCCAGATCACCGGCCCCAGGGGGCGAATCTCGCCCGCGGCCCCGAGGACCGCCGCCACCCAGAGGGGCGTCAGGACGATCCCGAGCAGACTGGAGGCGGTGGCGTTGAACACGGATCCGGCAACGTTGCCCCGCGCCGCGGCCGTCATCGCGACGGACGAGGAAACCGTCGAGGGGGCCGCGCAGAGGAAGAAGAGGCCCATCCGCAGCGGCTCCGCCAACTGGCCCGCCAGCACGTGGTAAAGCACCAGCCCAAGGAGCGGGAAAAGCAGGAACACGCAGCCCTGGGCGAGCAGGTGCAGACGCCAGTGCAAAACCCCGGCGCGCAGCGCGCCGAACGAAAGGGCCAGCCCGTGCAGGAAGAAGAGGAGCGCAACCCCCGCCTTGGTGAGCAGCTCCGGCCGGAGCGCACCACCGGTCGCCCCGGGAGCGGGCCACAGCCACGCCAAGGCCGCCGCCGCGACCATCCCGAGCAGGAATCCGTCCGGCCGGAACCTCACGGCGCCCCCCCGATCCGCTCACGGAAACGTTGCCCCATCGCCGCCAGTTCCTCCCGGCCCTCGAGGCGGAGCACCCAGAGGAGGAGGGCGTAGAATCCGGCCGCGCAGCCGATGGTGAGGACGAGACCAGCCGCATCCGCCGCCCGCCCCGCGGGAGCCAGTTGCTGCCACCCGAGGTAAGTCGCCCGGACCATCCCGGCCATCGCGGCAGTGGCGAGGAGGATCTTGCCGAGGTCGCGCCGCAGGTGGTGGAACGCCAGCCCCGGGCGGCGGCGCGCCAGGATCAACTGCAGGTGCACCGCCTGGACCGCCAAGGCCACGTTGCTCGCCACCGCCAAGCCGAGCGTCCCCCACCTGCCCATCAGGATCAGGCTGAGGCCGAGGTTGACGATGAAGCTCAGCGCCGCCGCGCGGACCGGCGTGGCGGTGTCCTTCTCCGCATAGAAGGCGCGCAGGACCAGCGTGGTGAAGGCGAGGAAGGGCAGCCCCGCCGCGAAGATGGCGAGGACGGGACGCATCGCCGCGGTGTCGGCGGGGCCGAACTCGCCCCGTTGGAAGAGCACGCGCACGATCGGCTCGGCGAGCAGCGCCAGCCCCGCCGCGGCAGGCAGGTTGATCACGAGGATCAGCCGCATCCCCTTGCGGTAGGAGGCCGCGAAGGCATCCCACTCCCCCGCCGCCGCGTGCCGGGCGATCAGCGGGAAGACGACCGTCGAGACCGCCAGCGTGAACACCCCGATCGGTAACTCCATCAGCCGCGTTGCCAGATTGAGGATCGCGACTGCCGAGTCGTTGAGGGACAACCCCACGAGCCGCGAGACGGAGATGTTAATCAGGTGGATCGCCGAGCCGAAGACGGTCGGCGCCATCAGGCGCAGGATCTGCCGCAGGCCGTCATCGACCCCGAGCCCGAACCGCGGGCGCCAGCCTTCGCGCCGCAGCGCCCAAGCGGGCACCACCAGTTGCAGCAGCCCCCCGAGCAGGGTGCCCCCGCAAAGCCAATGCATCCGGCCCCCCGGGCTCGCCGCCCAGCCCCCATACGCGGCGCCGCCAAGGCAGCCGATCATCGCGAGGTTCAACCACACCGGTGAAAGCGCCGGCTCCAGAAAGCGGTTCAGGGTCTGGAGCGCCGCGCTGAAGACGGCCGCGAGGCAGATGCAAACTAGGTAAGGGAAAAGGATCACCGCGAGGTCTGCGGCCACCAGCCACCGCTCCAGCGCCGGGCCTACCCCGGTCCAGCCGGCCCCTCCCGCCAGCCACCGCGGCACGAACGCCAGCACGAGCATTCCACCCGCCACGATGCTGCCCGTGATCACCAGCAGCCAGCTCGCAACGCGGTTCACTAGCAGGAAGGCCGCCTCGCGCTGCGCCGCGCGGATCTCCTGCTGCAGCGTCGGCACCAGCGCCGCCGTGAGCGCTCCCTCGCCGAGCAACCGCCGGAAAAGATTCGGCAGGGTGAAGGCGGTGTAGAATGCCGAGGCCAGCGCCTCGAGGCCGAACACCGCGGTCACCAGCGCGTCCCGCACCAGCCCCAAGCAGCGGGACGCCAGGGTGGCGCCCGCCACCACCCCGATGTTGAGGAAGCTCTTGGACACGCCTCCACTCTGCGGAACGGCGGCGCCCGCCCGCAAGACTTAGCCAAAACCTCAGCGCGCGGGCCCGCGGCGGCGGGCTTCCCAGCGATCCAGCGCTTCGGTCGTCGCAGCCTCAAGCGCACGGCCATCTGCCCAATCCCGTTCCCACTGGGCGAGGAGGGCCTCCCGGCGCCGGTCGGCCTCCGGCCCCGCCCCCAGCGCGAAAGCCTCGGCCAAGGTCAGGGCGGCGTTGCGATAGAACGGATGCATCCCGGCGATGCTCCGTCCGAGGTCCACACCGCGGCGGGCGAGCTCCGCGGCCACCAACGGCTCGCTCCGCCGAGCGAGCACCTCCGCCAGGGGTGGCAACCGGTCCGCGCCGGCCTCGTCGGCGAACACGAAGCGCGCCAGCGTCGCCAGCAACTCGCGCGCCTCCTCTGCCTCGAGGCCGGGGAGCACCCGCTGCCGCAGGTGATAATGCCAGCCAGTCTGCCACCAGAGCTCCCGCTCGTCCGGCCCCCCGAAACGGCCGGGGTAAGCCTGCGCCACCATCGCCTGCGGATCACCGCCAGCCAGCAGGCGGGCGAGCAGCCGCGGCCATTCCCCGCCCCGGCCGGACTCCGCCAACAGGAAGGTGAACAGCCAGATCGCACCCGCGGCTTCCCCCTCGGTTCCGGAAACACCCCTCGTACCGTCAAGGAGGCGGACCAGTTCCGGCGGCGGGTGCCGCCGCGAGGCCTCGCGCAGCGCATCGAGCCGCGCCCCGTCGACCCGCGTCTCCCACCACCCCGCGGCCCCGAGCACTAGCCACGAGGCGACCACCGGCTGCACCGTCGCTCCGTGCCAGGCCACGCCCAGCCGGTGCAAAAGCGCGTCCACCAACGCCACCCGCAGCGCCCGGCCCTCCTGCGCGCGCGGCCCCAGCCAGAGGGTCACCAGGCCGCCGGCTTCCACCGCGACGTCGTGCGTCGGCGGCGCCCCGGGCGTTCCGGCCGGCACGACGCGCACGAACACCGGCGAAGGGAATGCCGGGGGCAGGCCCAGCGGCGCCGTAAGCACCCGCCAGCCCTCCTCCGCCGCGGCCGCGACCCGATGCGCCACGGCGGCATCCATCGAGGCCACCTCGAAGCGGCCCGCGAGGCTGGCAGCCAAGACGGGAGCGGCGCCGCGTAGGGGCAGGACCGCCAGCAAGCCGAGCACGAGCCACCGGACGTGATTCACGGCCGACGCAGCCGGAGCGTCGACCCGGCAACCTCCAGCTCCCGTGCCCCCGGCAACGCCGCGCGCAACTCCGGCGGTAACAACGGTTCCAGGGACTCGCGCCACGCGAGCTCGGCGAGCACGGGCAGGCGATGCAGCGCAAGCCCGCCCAGGTAAACCTCCCGGGCCTGGAGCGCCCAGCCGGCGCCGGCGCGAACCGGTTCAGCACGTGCCTGCAACACAGGTTGGACCTTGGCCGGCCAGCCCGGCCCCGCCAGCGCGCGCGCCAACTGGACCCGCCCCTCGGCGAGCCGCACATTCGGCCTCTCGCCACCCTTGGTCCGCCCAAGCAGCGCGTTCAGCTCGGGCTCCGTGAAAGTCACGTCCTGTCCCGCCCGCAGGGACTCGCGCCGCACCGGCGCCTCCCGGGCCCGCTCCGCGTCCACCGCGCCCGCCACGTACCGCGCCGTCCCCGCCACCGGTCCCTCGCCCGCGGGAACCGGCCAGAACGCGAGCACGATCCCGGCCACCAGGACTCCCAGCGACACGGCCCCGGCCGCGGCCCACGCCACGCCGCTCCAGCCCGTTTCCTCCGCGATCAGCTGTTTCGACCGCACGGGAAATCAGGGCTTTCCGCCCGCCGGCTTAGCCGGGGTCGAGGGTTTCGCGTCGCCGCCCTTGCTCTCACCGCCGCCCTTGCCCTCGCCCCCCTTGGGTGCGCCGCCCTTGCGGTAATCCGTGATGTAGAAGCCGGACCCCTTGAAGATCAGCCCGCTCCCGCCGCCGAGGAGGCGCTTCAGGCTCTTTTTCCCGCACGAGGGGCAACGAACCAGCGGATCATCGCGCATCGATTGGAACTGCTCAAACGTGTGGGCGCACTTCTGGCAGGCATACTCGTAGGTGGGCATGACAAAGACGCGGAGCAAATCGCGGCGACCCGCCGGAGGCGAGGCCGGAGTGGAGGACCGTCGCGTGCCTAGGCGGGACCCGCCGGCGCCGCCAACACCCGGCGGTAGAGCGCCTCATACCCCGGGACCACCGCCGCCGCGGAGAACACGGATTCGGCCCGCCGCCGCGCCTCGGTCCCCATCCGGCGCCGCCGCTCCGGATCGTCCAGCAGCGACGTCACCGCCGCCCCCAGCGGCTCCGGATCCGCCGCGGAGACCAGCAGCCCGGAACGCCCATCCTCCACCACCTCCGGGATGCCGCCCACCGCGGTCGAGACGCTCGGGCAGCCGAACCACATCGCCTCGAGCAAGCCGAGGCAGAAACTCTCGGACTCCGAGGTGAACAGTCCCAGATCACCCGCCTGCAGGTGGTCCTCGACGTCGAAGACGCTTGCCCGCACCACGACCCGCGACTCCAGCCCTAGCCGGCGCACCAGCGGCGCGTACGGTGAAAAATCCCCGCCCGCCAGCACCAGCAGTTTCCAGGGCCTCCCGGCGGGCACCCGCGCCAACGACTCCAAGAGGAGGTCGAAGCGCTTGACCGGACGAAGATTCGAGAGGTGCACGAGCAACGGCTCCTCCCCCACCCCCAGTTCCGCCCGCACCTCAGCCCGCGACCGCGTGACCGGCCGCGGCGCGAAGAAATTCGGGATCACGTCGATCGGACACTCCACCGCCAGCAGCCGTCGCGTCTCGTCCCGCAGCCACCCCGAGACCGTCGTCACCGCGTCCGACTGGAGCAGCGCGTGGCGGATCGCCGGCCCGTAGCCGGGATCGCGACCCAGCAAAGTCGTGTCGGTGCCGTGCAGCGTGGTCACGACCCGCGGCGCCCGTTCGGGGCCGGCCATCGCCCGCGCCAGGATCGCCGCGGTGGCGTGCGGCACCGCATAGTGCACGTGCAGCACGTCGAGGGCGTGCGCCCGCGCCACCTCCGCCATCCGCACCGAGAGCGGCAGCGTGTAGTCCGGGTAGCGGAACAGCTCGTAGTCGTTGATGACGACCGGGTGGAAGTGGATGCCCGGGGTCGCGGCGGAAAGGCGGAACGGACGCTCGTAACTGATGAAGTGCACCGCGTGGCCGCGTCGCGCCAGCTCCTCCCCAAGCGCCGAGGCCAGAATCCCGCTCCCGCCCACAGACGGGTAGCAAGTGATGCCGATGCGCAGGGGTCGCTCGGCGGCCATCTCAGAACCGGCGCGCCGCGCGCGTCAGGCCGTCCAGCCCAGTGACCAGCGGGGCGCTCGCGGGGAACAACGCTTGGGCGTGCTCTACGCCGGCCCGCAGCCCGAGCACCCGCGCCCGGGCAAGCTGCAGTTCCACGTAATTGCGCGTCCGCAGCTGCGAAGCGTGCGCGGTCATCGCGGCGGTCCAGGCGGCCACCACCTCCGGCGCGGAAACATCCACCACAATGCGGCCGCCCCCGGCGGGCTCGGCGTCGGGCGTGACCGCATAGTGGAAAAGCTGCCCGATGGCGTGGGGCACACCGCGGAGGCCGGCCAGCCTGCCAAAACGGGCCAAACGGGCCGCGTCGCGCGCGAGCCGTCCGAGGACGACGTGGTCCGGGTGCTGGTCCCCCTCCAGGGTCGGCGCGAGCACGATCTCCGGGCGCACCCGCCGGATCAGGCCCGCCAGCGCCCGGGCCGCGGATGGCCGCGCCTCGAGGGCCGCATCTCGCCCGAGGACCAGGAACTCCAGCGTGGCGCCCATCAGCGCCGCCCCGCGCCGCGCCTCGCGCGCCCGCCCCGCAGGGGTGCCGTGGCTCGCGGCCTCGCCGCGCGTGCAGACCACCACGTGGACCGGACGACCCGCCCGCGCCGCCTGCACCAGCACCGCGCCGCAACCGAACTCGACGTCATCGGGATGCGCCCCGAGGGCGAGGAGCGGGGCGGGCTCAGACGAGGGCTTCTTCCGGGCGGTCGATGGCATCGCGGGGCACGAAGGTGATCTCAGGCGCGTCCTCGCGGCGCAAGTACGCTTGTTCCCCCGCCCCCGCCACGTAGTGGGTGCAGCGGATCACCGACTGCATCCAGCGCAGGCGCGTGTCCCGCGTCGGCGACACCTGCTCCGCGCCGAAGGGGGCGTCCGGCAGCTCCCGGTAGGCGTCCCCCCCCTCGTGCAGCCGGAACCCGCCGCCGACGCGGCGCGCCCGCACCACCTCCCCCTCGTGCGGCAGGTCCACGAAGCAGTCCCCGATCGCGCCCGCGGCCCGGCGGAAGGCCGGATCGGAGGAGCGCGCGACCCGGATGCCCTCGAGCAGACCGAGGCCGCGGTAGACGGAGAGGCAGAAGTCGGCGACGTTCACACCCTCCGCCGCCTTGAACGCCGCAATGGACTCCGGCGGGGCGTAGGCCCCGAGTTGCCGCAGCATCCCCGCCTGCCAACCCGCCGGGATCCGCTTGAGGTGGAGCGGCGACCACTTGCGCTGCAGGCGGTTCTCGAAGGCGAAGTTGAGGGTCGCGAGTTCGCCCGTCCGCCGGTGCCGCAGCAGGGTCTGCGTCTCCCGCGGATCGTGGTCGCTGTCGTGGTAGAAGAACACGATCTCCCCTCCCAGCTCCGCCTGCAGCCGGCGCGCGGTGGTGAATTTCGCCGCGAGGAAACGCCGCGGGAAAAAGCCGCAGGGCTGCTGGCCGAGGCAGATGACGGGGCCCGCGCTCATCGCGCCTCCTTCCCCGTCCGCGGCAGGCACGCCTGCAGGGCGAGGCTCAGGCCGAAGCACGCGCCGCAGCCGATCAGGTTGTACCAGAGGTAGGAGATGCTGAGGGTCCGGTAGAGCACCAGCACTAGCACCTGCGCCGCGATCGCACCCCAGAAGACCGCCGTGCCACCGACCCGCCGCGCGAAAAACGCGACCAGAAACAGCCCGAGCACCACACCGTAGAAGAGCGATCCGAGGATGTTGATCGCCTCGATGAGGTTCTCGGAGAACCGCGCGAACAGGGCAAAGCCGATCGCGAACAGGCCCCAGCCGGCGGTGAACACCTTCGCCATCCGGACCTCGCGGGCCTCGTCCACGACGGCCCGCGGCCGCAGGTGGCGCCAGAAATCGACCGCCGTGGTGGTGCCCAGCGCGTTGAGCTCACCCGCCTTGGAACCGAGCGCGGCGGCGAACATCACCGCGACGAGCAGGCCCACCAGCCCGGGCGGCATTTGCCCGAGGATGAAGTGCATAAAGACGTAGTCGGAGTCCTTGGTCTTGGCCCGCGGGTCCGCCGCGACCAGCGCCGCCTTGGCCTCGCGGCGGACGGTGTCGACCCCCGCCTGCGCCGCCTTGAGGGCCTGCTTCGCCGGCGCCTCCACCGCGGGATCACCGGCCTCGCGGGCGGCCAGCCAGGCCCGCGCCGCCGCCTGGCGTTGCGCGTGGGCCACCCCGTGGCGCTCCTCCAGTTCCCGGAAACGCGCCCCGGCGGGTCCCGCGGCGTGCCGCTCCCATTCCGCGCGGTTGAAGAAGACCGGCGCCGGCTGGAAGTGGTAGAAGACGAACATCATCGTCCCGAGCAGCAGGATGAGGAACTGCATCGGGATCTTCAGCAGCGCGTTGAAGACCAGCCCCAGCCGCCCCTCGCGCAGGCCCGCCCCCCCGATGTAGCGCTGCACCTGCGACTGGTCGGTGCCGAAGTAGGAGAGCGACAGGAAAAGCCCGCCCAGCAGGCCGCTCCAGAAGGTGTAGCGGCGGTCGGGATCAAGGGAGAAGTCCACCGCCTCCAGCCGCCCGAGCGCCCCGGCCACCGCGAGGCCGTCCTCCGGCAGGCGCTGCCAGAGCAGCACGAACGCCGCCACCATCCCGCCGAAGATCACCGCCATCTGCCCCTTCTGCGTCAGGCTCACCGCCACGCTGCCGCCCGTGACGGTGTACGCGACCACCAGCAGGCCGGTGCCGATGATGGTCGCGTCGATCGGCCAGCCCAGCACGGTCGAGAGGATGATCGCCGGCGCGTAGATGGTCACCCCGCTCGCCAACCCGCGCTGCAGGAGGAACAGCGCCGCGCCGAGGAGCCGCGTCTTCCCGTCGAAGCGGCGCCCGAGGTATTCGTAGGCCGTGTAGACGCCCAGCTTGCGGTAGACCGGGAGAAACACGGCGCAGACCAGAATCAGCGCGAGCGGCAGGCCGAAGTAATTCTGGACGAAGCCCAGCCCGCTCTCGAAACCCTGCCCCGGGATCGAGAGGAAGGTGATCGCGCTCGCCTGCGTCGCCGCCACCGAGACGCCGATCGTGAACCAGCGCGTCCCCTGGTTGCCCCGCAGGTAGGCGTCGAGTTGCTCCGTCCGCCGCGACTTCCAGGTGCCGTAGGCCGCGATGCCGAGCATCGTCCCCAGCAGCACCAGCCAGTCGAGGGCGTTCATCGGTAATGCGCGGTGAACCAAGCGAGGCCCACGACGAGCAGCGCGAAGACGATGAGGATCAGCACGTAGACGTGGCTCCAGCGCGACAGGCCCGGCAACCCGGGCGGCTCGTCCTCGTCAGGGGCCCGTGCCGGGGGCACCGGGTCGGCGGGGCGCTTCATCGCTCGGGGGAGAGGAGGTTGGCGAGGAGGCGGTAGGCGCCCGGCACGCCCGCGGGCAACTGGCGGAAGAACGCGAGCCCCGTGTAGACGTAGCGTCCGCGCCCGTGCCGCGCGACCAGCAGCCCGCTCCGCAGCGGCGCCTCCCCGGGGTCCGCGAGCGCCAGCACCGCCTCCCAGCGGGTCTCATCCCAACTGCTCGGGAAGTACGCCCCTCGCTCCTGCACCCAGCCCGCGAAATCCTCCGGGCCAATCCGGTTCGGGCGGTTCAGCACGGGGTGCGCCGGCAGGAGGAAATTCACCGGCGACCGCTCGTCCGTCACCCGCAATTGCGGCGCCGGTCCCTGGATCGAGAGCGCGTGCGGTCCCAGGTTCGGGGCGGCCAGGCCATTGGGCCGGTTGTACTGGGCGACCACGGTCCCCCCCTGCTCGACCCACGCGAACAGGCCGGGCAGATTCGCGGCGAGATCGTCCCGCTCGTTGAACGCGCGCACGCCGATCACCACCGCATCGAGGCCCGCCAGCCCGCCAAGCGAGAGGTCCTTCCCCTGCAGGCGCCGGACCGTGCACCCGAGTTGGACGAGGGCCCGCTCCAGGTCATCGCCCGCCCCCGGAAGGTAACCCACCTGCCGCGCCCCCACCCGCACGTCCGCCGCGACCAATCGGACGACCGCCGGGGGCTGCAGGACCTGCGGCGCGAGGTGCGGGTAACGGATCTCCGCGCGCTGCCCCGCGTAACGCCGCCCTTCCACCTCCGCAAGGAGCCTTAACCGCGCGCTCCCCCCGGCCGCGGGGGCCGTCACGCGCACGGTCACGGAGGCGGGCGCACCCGAACCCGCGCGGAATTCCGGCGCGGGGACTTCCGCCTTCCACCCGTCCCCCGTCTCCGCGACCAGCCGCCCGGCCAGCGGCTCTCCCTCGCGGGTGAGTTGGACCTTCACCTCCCGCGTCGCCCCCGGGGCGAACAACTCCACCTCGTGCGCCAATTGGAAGACCACCGGCGCCACCACCGCCACGCCGCGGCGGCGTCCCGCGCGCTCCCCCGTCTCCGCCGCCTCACCCGGCACGACCAGCGACCACGACTCCCCGCCGATTTCCAAGGTGAACGTCCAGCTGAACGCCGGCGGATCCTCCGCGCGGCCGATGAGGCTCCGGTCCGCCACCGTGAACAGTCCCGCGGCCCCTTCCTCCCGCAGCCAGTAGGGATTCGTCAACGGCTGGTCGGCCGGCACCCGCGCCTCCGTCTGGAGCCGCCAGACGCCCCCGGGCGCGACCTCCCCGCGGCCCTCGGGCAACTCCCGTTCGCCGAGACGCACCCCGCGCAGCCGCACCGCGACCGCGCCAGCCGCCAGTTCCAGATTCCACTTCAGCGGGGAGCCCGGCACCACCTCGGCCCGGTCCGCCGTCACCTGCGCACGCAGGCCCAGACACTCCTGGATGATTCCCTCCAGCTGCCGCCGCCGGTCCACGACGAGGGCGTCCTGCGGCAGGGCATCCAGGCGCCGCCGCAGGGCGAACAGCGCGGGCACGCTCGCCGCCGGTTGCTCCGGCCGGAAGTCGCGCCGCACCCCCTCGATCGCCTCCGCCAACTGCGCACCGGCCGGCCCGTAGCGGCCCCAGGTCACGTCCACGCCGTCGAACAGGTCCCGCGTCGCGGGTTCGCCCCCGAGCACGGTGAAGGACTGTTCATTCGGCCCCGCCCCGCCCCCGCGCGCGCCGAAGCTTCCGAAGCCCTGGGTGATGTGCCGCGCGCGGCTCCGGCCCGCGATGGTCCCGAGGCCCTCGCCGGTCGCCGGATCGGCACCACCGATGTCGAGCCGCAGCGCCCCCTCGCCGCCCCCGCGGCCGGGACCCCCGCTGTTCAGGACCACCCGCCGCGCCCGCCACGGCTGCAAACCCTCCGCGATCTGCTCCGGATAGGCCGCGGGATCCGCCGCCAACTGCAGGGCCTCCACGCCCAGAATGCCCGAGGCGGTGTGGTGCCCGTGCGTGCCGCCGCCCCGCGGGGAAAAGCGCGTCACGATCACGTCCGGCCGGAATTGCCGGATGACCCGCACCACGTCGCCCAGCACCTCGCGCCGGTCCCAGAAACGCAGGGTCTCCTCGGCTGACTTGGAATAGCCGAAGTCGATCGCGCGGGTGAAGAACTGGACGCCACCATCGAGCTTGCGCGCCTCGAGGAGTTCCTGGGTGCGGGCCACGCCCAGCTTCGCGTCAAACTCCGGCCCGATCTCGTTCTGCCCGCCATCGCCGCGCGTCAGCGAGAGGTAGCCGGTGCGGTAGCCGCGCGCCCGGGCGAAGTAGGTGATGAGGTGGGTGTTCTCGTCATCCGGGTGGGCGGCGACGTGCAGCAGGGTCCCCGTCGTGGCGAAGCTCGCGAGCTGTTGGCGAAGCGCGGCACCGGGGGCCGGTTCCCCGCCGACGGCGGCACCGGCGGCCACCAGCGGCAGGATCAGGGCGGGAAGGGTTCTCATCGCGGCGGGGAAACGTCAGGGATGAGCGCTCCCCGGCGCCCACGCAAAACAGAAGTTCGCCGCGCGCCGGTCAGCGCAACTCGTAGACCTCCACCAGCGCCTCACCCGTGCCGCCATCCGCGCCCTTGACCAGCGCGGTGTAGCTCCCCGGGGGCAGTTCAGTCCGCAGCGCGGCGTCGCGGCTGGCCGCCGGCAACGGGAAGGCCCCCACGCTCCCGAAGGTCGCGGCCAGCGCCGGATCCCAAGTGTCGTTCTCCGCCACCTTCACCCCGGCACCATTGTAGATCTCCAGTTTCGGGTCCGCCAGGGTGCCCGGCACCCCGAAGGCCGCCAGCCCCGGTCCGACCGCGCGGATCAGCAGCGGCTTCGCGCCGCTCCCCGCGAGGGTGAAGCCCGCGATGAGGACGTCGTCGCCCGTGCCGACCCGGTTGCGCGCGGACACGTTGATCAGCCGCGCCGCGCCCGCCGGGCCGGTCTCGTAGGCCTCGACCAGCACCACCCCGCCCGCCGCCCCCGGCACCTGCGCGGTGAACCCGCCGGGCGTCAGCGGTGCGACCAGCGCCGCATCCCGGCTGCCCGCGGGCAGGGCGAAGGCGCCGACCGCCGCGAACACCGGCGCGAGCCCCGCCTGCCAGTCCTCATTCTCCTGCACGCGCACGCCCGCCCCGTTGTAGATCTCGATCCGCGGGTTCGCCAGCACCCCGGGCACCCCGAAGGCCGCCAACGCCGGGCCCACCGCCCGGAACAGCACCTCCCGCGGCCCCTCCGCCACCGCCACCCCCACGATCAGCGTCGCCGCCGCCTCGAGGTTCGTCCGCACCGAAAGGTTCGTCAGCCGCGCCGCCGGACCCGCCGGGCCCTGCACGGTCAAGACCGCCCCGGAGCTGACGACAAACGCCGCGCCCGCGCTGACCCGCACCGCGTAGGTGCCCGCATCGGAAACCTGCACCGCGGGCAGGGCGAGCGTCGCCGCCGTCGCGCCCGCCAGCGCCGCCCCGTCCTTGAACCACTGGTAGGTGAACGGTCCCGCCCCTCCTGCCTGCACGCTGAAGGTCACCGCCTGACCCGCCGCCACGCTGCGCCCCGCCGGCTCGCTCACCAAGGTCACCGCGCCCCCGCTCACGCCGCCGACCACCAGCTTCGCGAAGGCCGTCTCCGACACCGCGCCGGCACTCACGCGCACCCCGTAGACGGCCGCGTCCGCCGTCTGCGCCGCGGCGATCGCGTACGTCGACCGCGTGGCCCCCGCGAGCGCCGTGCCGTTGCGCAGCCACTGGTAGGTCAGGCCGCTGCCGGTCGCCGTGACCGCGAAGCTGGCCGCCTCGCCCACCGCGACCGACTGCCCGAGCGGACGCGCCGTGATCGCCACGCCGCCGGTGCCCACCGGCCAGACGGTCAATGCCGCCGGCTCGCTGTCCACCGCCCCGCCCGGTCCACTGACCCGGACCCGGTAGGACGCCTCGTCGTCGAGGGTCGGCGCCGCCAACGTGAACGTGGCCGCCGTGGCGCCCGGGATCGCGAAACCGTTCCTGAACCAAGCGTAAGTGAGGCCCCCTCCGCTCGCGACCACGCGGAAGGTCACGGACTGCCCCACGGCCACCTGCTGCTCCACGGGGTGGATCGAGATCACCGGCAACGCCGCCGCGCTCGCCGGCACCGCGCGCCGGATCAGGTTGTTGCCGGAATCCGCGATGTACACCGTGTTGCCGTCCACCGCCACCGCCGCCGGGTAATAAAACCGCGCCGCCGCGCCCACGCTGTCGGCGTCCCCGGTGATCCCCGGGGAACCGGCGATCGTCTCCACCACGCCCGCGGCCGAAATGCGCCGCACCGTGTGGTTGCCGTGGTCCGCCACGAAAAGGTTGCCCCCCGCATCGACCGCCAACCCGCGCGGCTGATGGAAGCGCGCGACCGCGCCGGCCCCGTCGGCGTAGCCCGTCACGCCATTCTGGCCCGCGACGGTGGACACCACCCCCGCGGCCGAAATCCGCCGGATCACGTGGTTCTCGCTGTCCGCCACATAGACCGTCCCCGCCGCGTCCACCGCGATGCCCCAGGGGACGTTGAACCGGGCCGCCGCGCCCGTGCCGTCCGCGAAGCCCGAGGCCCCCGCGGTGCCGGCAAGGGTGGTGACGACCCCGGCCGCGCTGATCCGGCGGATCACGTGCGACCCACCCTCGGCCACATAGGCGTTCCCCGCGGCGTCCACCGCCATGCCGTAAGGCAGGAGAAAACGCGCCGAGGCCGCGGGACCGTCCGCCGTTCCCGCCTGCAGGCCGGCGCCCGCCAACGTCGCGACCACCCCGGCACCGCTCACCCGCCGGATCGTGAAGGTGCGCGCGTCCGCCACGAGGACATTGCCCGCCCCGTCCGCCGCCACGCCCACCGGGAAATTGAAGCGCGCGGCGGCGCCCGTCGCGTCGAGGAACCCCGGCTGGCCGAGGCTGCCGGCAAGGGTGGAGACCACGCGGCCCGGCGTGATGCGCCGCACGGTGTTGTTGATGGTGTCGGCCACCACCACGTTCCGCGCGTTGTCGACCGCGAGGCCATAGGGGGAATTGAAGGTGCCGGGCGTCCCGTCCACGCCGCCCGCCACGTTCGACGTGCCGGCGAAGGTGGTCACCGAATAACTCTCGGCGCGGAGGGCGGCGGGGCTGAGGAGCACCAACAGGGCGGCGGTGGGACGGAGGCGGCGGAGCGACATAGGCGTACGGGGGAAACGCGGCGGGAGCGGAAGATCCGCCGCCACGACACCCGCGCCGCGCCGCGGGCGCAAGTCCCCGCTGCGGCGGACCGGGATTCGGCTCGCCGCCCCGGCCAATTTGGCCTTCCTCGCGCCATGTCCCTGTCCCGTCGCTCCTGCCTGCAGCTGCTCCTCGGCGCCGCAGTGCCGTGGGCCGCGCGCGCGGCCGAGAACCGGCGCTCCGCCCCCACCCGGCCGGAGGAGGCTGCCGACGCCACGGCCTACAAGGGCGCGATCGTCCTCGACGCCGGCAGCGGCCGCACCCTCCTCGCGGACCGCGCCGACTACCGCGGCCCGCCCGCCAGCGTGGCCAAGCTGATGACCTTTCTCATTGTCCACGATCGCCTGCGCCGCGGGGACCTCACGCTGCAGACCGCCGTGACCACCACCGCGGAGGCCGCGCGCACCGGCGGCTCGCAGGTCTACCTCGCGGAAAAGGAGGTCTTCCCCGTCCAGGATCTCCTCCACGCGCTGATGATCGCCTCGGCCAACGACGCCGCGGTCGCGCTCGCGATCCACCTCGCCGGATCCCGTGAGGCGTTCGTCGGGCTGATGAACACCCGCGCCCGCGAGCTGGGGATGACCCAGACGCTCTTCCGTTCCCCGCACGGGCTCCCGCCCTCCAGCCGCAAGATCGAGGACGGCGACCTGACCTCCCCGCGCGACCTCGCCACCCTCAGCCTCCAGCTGATCCGGCAGACCAACGTCCTCGCCTACACCTCGGTCAAGCAGCGCACCTTCCGCCCCGGTCCCAAGCGGATCGATATGGTGAACCACAATCACCTCCTCGGGAAGGTCGCCGGGGTCGATGGCCTCAAGACCGGCTTCACCCGCGGGGCCGGCTTCTGCCTCGCCGCCACCGCCTTCCGCAACGGGCGCCGGGTCATCGTGGTCACGATGGGCTCCCCGGACAGCAAGACCCGCGACATCAAGATCGCGGAACTGCTGGAGAAAGGGTTCCTTGCGCTCCCGCCGCCCTCGCCCGAGGACGCGCCGGTCCAGCCCGCGCCCAAACCGCCCGCGCCTCCCGCCGCCCCGGCCGACGGGGAAACCACGGTCCGCTTCAAGCTGCCCGGCCGCTGAGTCCCCCACCCCCGGGCCGTCCTCCGCCTTCCCCGTCATGCGCCACTGCATCTACCCCGGCACCTTCGACCCGATCACCTACGGCCATCTCGATGTGCTCTCCCGCGCGGCGCGCCTCTTCGACCGGGTCACGGTCGCCATCGCCGTCGGCGGGGCCGCGGGGAAGTCGCTCCTTTTCACCGCGGAACAGCGGATGGAGATGATCGTCCCAAACCTCACCGGGCTGCCGAACGTCACGGTGACGACCTTCCACGGCCTGCTGGTCGAGTTCTGCATGGCCAACCAGGCCGACGCGATCATCCGCGGCCTGCGCGCCCTCTCCGACTTCGAATTCGAGTTTAACATGGCGCTGATGAACCGCCACCTGCAGCCGCGTCTCGAGACGCTTTTCGTGATGCCCAACGAGGAGTTCAGCTACACCAGCTCCTCGCTGGTCAAGCAGGTGGCCCGGTTCGGGGGCGACGTGCAGAAATTCGTGCCCCCGAACGTCGCCGCCGCGCTCCGGCAGGCCTACCTCCCGCCCGCGCCCTGACCCGGTCCGAGGTGCCGCCGCAGGTGCTCGAGGCTCCGCGCCGCGATCACTTCCGGGCCCTCCTCGAAGGAGAACACCTCCACCGAGACCATCCCGTCGTAACCGGTCTCCCGCAGCGCCGCGGCGATCGGGACGTAATCGGTGTCACCGAAGCCCGGGCCCTTCAGGTTGCGGTCATTCGCATGCAGGTGCGCGAACTCGCCCCGGGAGGCCCGGAGGATGTCCGCCACCGGCAACGCCTCGTGGCTCATCGCCCGGACGTCCAAAATGACCCGAAACGCGGGGGACGCCATCTCGCGGGCGAACCGCACCGCCTCCGCCGCCGTGTTGATGAAATTGGTATCCTCCGCCGGCAACGGCTCCAGGCAGATCGTGAACTCACGCTCCTCCGCCAATCGCGTCGCCGGGCGGAAGACCTCCTGGGCCCACTGCCAGCCCTGCTCCGGCGTGATCCTCTCGCCGAGGCTCCGCTGCTTAGGCGAGCCCACCACCATCACCGGCGCCCCTAGGTCCGCCCCAAAGGCCACCAACTCCCGGAGATACTCCGCGGTGCGCGCCCGCGTGGCCGGATCCGGCGAGGTCAGGTGCAGGCCCTCGGTCTGCACCAGCACCCAGTGGATGCCCGCGATGCCGATGCCCGCCGCGGCCGCCGCCGCCCGGATCCGCGCCCGCTCGGCCCCCGGGATGTCCCGGACGTCCCGCGCCAGGGTGAACGGCGCGATCTCCACCGCGTCGTAGCCCAGCCGCGCGCAATGGGTGAACACATCCTCCAGCCGCCACCCTTGGAAGATCTCGTTGCAGATCGCGAACTTCACCGGCTCAGGCGCTAAGGCTCTTGATCAGCTCAATCATCGGCAGGAACATCGCGATTACGATGATACCCACCCCCACCGCCATAAACACGATCATCACCGGCTCGATGATGGAGGTGAGCGCCGCCACCGCATTATCCACCTCCTCGTCGTAGTTGTCCGCGATCCGGGTCAGCATATCCGGCAGCGCCCCGGTCTCCTCGCCCACCTCGATCATGCTGGTCACCATCCCGGGGAAGATCTTGGTCGCCTCCAGCGGCTTGGCCACGTTGTCGCCTTCCTTCACCCGGTCGTGCACCACGTTGATCGCGTCCGCGAGGTGGACGTTGCCGCTGGTCTCCCGGGTGATCTTGAGGGCCTGCAGGATGGGCACGCCGGAGGCCAGCAGGGTGCCGAAGGTGCGGGTGAACCGGGCGATGGCCGCCTTGAGGAGCAGGTCGCCCAGCACCGGCACGCGCAACACGATCCAGTGCAGGACCCGCGTGCCGAAGCGGGAACGCTTGAACAGCCAGAAGGCGGTGCCGCCCACCGCGAGGGTCAGGATCACGCCCAGCAGGTTCTCGCGCATCACGTTGGCGACCGCCACGACCACCGAGGTCAGCCACGGCAGCGGCTTGCCCTTCAGCATCGTGAAGAAGACCTCCTGGAACTTCGGCACCACGAACACCATCAGCACCGTCATAATGCCGCCCGCGACCACGCTGATGATCGCCGGGTACACCATCGCCGAGGTCACCTTCGAGCGGATCTTGACCGCCTTCTCCATAAAGACGGAAAGCCGGTCCAGCACGGTGTCCATCACGCCGCCCGCCTCGCCCGCGCGCACCATATTCACGTAGAGCCGGTCGAAGGTCTTCGGGTGGGCGGAGAGGCCGTCCGAGAAGTTACCCCCCGAGCGGATGGTGTCCGCGAGGTCCTCGATCACCTGGCGGAACGCCGGCCGCTTCTCCTGGCGCGCCAGCACCTCAAGGCCGCGCATCATCGGCATCCCCGCCTTCACCAGGGTCGCCAACTGCCGGGTGAAGACCGTCAGGCCCTTCTCGTTGACCGGGCGGCCGAAGGAGAGGCTGCGGCGGCGCGCGGGCGCGGGCGCGCCCTCGGCGGGCAGGGCGATCTTGGGGCCCCGCGCCATCGGCTTGGCCGGAGCGCTGGACGGGGCGGGGACAGCGGGGGCACGGACGGAGAGCTTG
Source organism: Verrucomicrobiota bacterium (assembly GCA_016871595.1). Classification (GTDB taxonomy): domain Bacteria; phylum Verrucomicrobiota; class Verrucomicrobiia; order Opitutales; family Opitutaceae; genus ER46. The sequence goes on along the minus strand of VHCY01000017.1, from coordinate 3,766 downwards.
GCCATATCGCAGCGGGGTTCAGGTGTACTTGATCACCTCTTCAAGGGTGGTGTGGCCGTCGAGGATCGAACGCAACCCGTCCTCCCGGATCGTCCGCATCCCCTGCTCGATCGCCTTCTGCTTCAGCTCGAGGGTGGGCGCCTTCCGGGTCACCATATCCCGCAGCGCCTCGCTCATCCGCAGCCACTCGTAGATGCCCAGCCGGCCCTTGTAGCCGGACTGGCTGCACGTCGGACACCCCTTGCCGTAGGAGAAGGGCCGGTCACCCACCACGTCGCGACCCACCCCCAGCTGGCCCAGGACCTCGGCGGTCGGGACATAGGTCGAACGGCACTGCTTGCAGATCCGGCGCACCAGCCGCTGGGCCAGCACGGCCTCAAGGCTCGCCGCAATGAGGAACGACTCGACCCCCATATCGACCAACCGGGTCACCGCACCCGCCGCGTCGTTGGTGTGCAGCGTCGAGAGCACCAGATGGCCCGTCAGCGAGGCCTGGATCGAGATCTGCGCCGTCTCCAGGTCGCGGATCTCACCCACCATGATGACGTCCGGATCCTGCCGCAGGAACGAGCGCAGCGCCGCCGCGAAGGTCAGGCCCACCAGGGCGTTCACCGGCACCTGCATGATGCCCTCGATCTCGTATTCCACCGGATCCTCCGCCGTCAGGATCTTGAGGTCGACCGTGTTCACCAGCCGCAGGGCGCTGTACAGCGTCGTGGTCTTGCCGGAGCCGGTGGGGCCCGTGACGATGAAGATGCCGTTCGGCCGCCGCACGATCTCGTGGATGCCCTCCAGCACCTCGGGCGCCATCCCCAGCTGGCCGATGTCGAGCCGGACCGCCGACTGGTCGAGCACGCGCAGCACCACGCTCTCGCCGAACTGGGTCGGCAGGGTGGAGACGCGCAGGTCCACCTGACGCCCGCCGAAGCTGATCTTGATGCGCCCGTCCTGCGGCAGCCGCCGCTCGGCGATGTTCAGGCTGGCGAGCACCTTCACGCGCGAGACGATCGGCACGGCCAGCTGCCGCGGCGGCGGCGCCATCTCGTACAGGGCGCCGTCGATCCGGTAGCGGATCTTGAACTCGTGCTCGAACGGCTCGAAGTGGATGTCGCTCGCCTTGTCCCGGATCGCCTGGCCGATCACCAGGTTGACGAACTTGATGATGGGCGTCTGGTCCGCCATCGACTCAAGGTCGCGCTCCGAGAGCTCCCTCGCCCCCGCGTCCGCCGCCACCTTGCCCGTGCTGATCTCCTGCAGGACATCGTCGATCGTGTCCTCGTCCTCGCCGTAATGCTGCCGGATCTGGACCTCCACCTTGTCCGGGTCCGCGAAGTGCAGGCGCACGCTCCGGTCGAGCGCGAAGGACAGGTCGCTCACCGCCTGCGTGTTGAAGGGATCCGCGACCAGCAGGTCGATGGTGCGCTCGTCCGCCCGCAGCGGCATCACCCCGTAGTCGCGGGCCAGCCGGCCCGTCAGCGCCGCGATGGCGTCGCCGGGGAACTGCGCCGGCAGTTCGGCCACGTAATCGTAGCCCAGCTGGTCGGCGATGCGCCGCAGCAGGTCCTCCTTCTCCAGCAGGCCGAGGTCCACCACCACGTCGGCCAGGGACTTGCCGGTGGCCTTGTGCTCCTCGTTGAGCTCCTCCAGCTGCGCCGGCGGGACCAGCCGGTGCTCCTTCAGGAAATCGTAGATCGCCGGGCTGTGGGACGCGAACATGGGGTCAAAGGGTCCGGGGCCGCCCGCCGCCGGGCAGGAGTTTCTCGCGCATCAGCTGCGGGTCCTGCGCCAGGTCGATCGCGTCCTCCGCGCGCACCGCGCCCCGCTGCACCAGCGCCGTCAGGTGGTTGTCGAGGGTGATCATCCCGAGGCTCGCCCCGGTCTGGATGTCCGAGGGGATGCGGAACGCCTTGTTGTCCCGGATCAGCGCGGCGATCGACGTGGTGTTGATCATGATCTCGAAGGCCGGCACCCGGCCCCCGCCGACCTTGCGGCACAACACCTGGGAGATCACCGCCACCAGCGAGGAGGAGAGCTGCGTGCGGATCATCTCCTTGGTCTGCGCCGGGAACGCATCCACAATGCGGTCGATGGTCTTCGCCGCGCTGTTGGTGTGGAGGGTGCCCAGCACCAGATGCCCCGTCTCCGCCGCGGTGATCGCGGCCTCAATGGTCTCCAGATCCCGCATTTCGCCCACTAGGATCACATCGGGATCCTGGCGCAGGCCGCGGCGGATTGCCTCCGCGAAGCCCGGCACGTCGGTGTGCACCTCCCGCTGGGTCACCAGACACCGCTTGTGCGGGTGGTGGAACTCGATCGGATCCTCGATGGTGATGATATGGCCGTCCCGCTGCTCGTTGATGTAGTTGATCATCGCCGCCAGCGTCGTCGACTTGCCGGAGCCCGTCGGCCCGGTGACCAGAATCAGCCCCCGGGTGCGGTGCAGCAGCTCCCGCACCTTGTCCGGCAGGCCGACCTCACGCAGCGACAGCAGCCGGTTCGGGATCTGCCGCAGGACGAGGCCGTAATTGCCCTTCGCCCGGAAGGCCGAGACGCGGAAACGGGCTTGCTCCCCGAACGCCAGGCCGAAGTCCGCGCCCCCCTGCATCCGCACCGAGCTCACGTGCGCCTCCGGCGTGATCGCCTGCATCAGGCGCTCGGTGTCCGCCGGGGTCAGCGCCGGGCCGTCGATCGGCGTCATCGCGCCGTTCACCCGCAGCACCGGCGGCTGGCCGACGCTGAGGTGCAGGTCGGACGCGCCCTGCTCCACCATCAGGTCCAGAAGATCGTTCATCTCGTACTTCATCGCCGGATGGGGCTCAGGTGGAGTCGCCGACGGTGATGGAAACGACCTCCTCGATGGTGGTGAGGCCGCCGGTGACCTTGCGCGCGCCGTCCTCGCGCATCGTCCGCATCCCGAGCGCCCGCGCCCGCTCGCGCAACCGCTGGGTGCCGACGTTCGCGTAGATCATCTTCTGCAGCTCGTCGTTCACCACCAGGATCTCGAAGATGCCCATCCGGCCGCGGTAGCCCGTCGCGTTGCACTGCCCGCAGCCCTCCCCCTGCGCGAAGGTCGCGTGCTCCGCCTGCGCCGGGCTAATGTTCAGCGCCCGCAGTTCCCGCGCGTCCGGAGTGACCGCCCGCTTGCAGTGCCGGCAGATCTTGCGGACCAGGCGCTGCGCCATCACCGCCCGCAGCGAGGTGGACACGAGGAACGGCTTCACGCCGATGTCGATCAGGCGCGTGACCGCCCCCGGCGCGTCGTTCGTGTGCAGGGTCGAGAACACCATATGCCCCGTGAGGGAGGCGTTGATCGCGATCTCCGCCGTCTCCAAGTCGCGGATCTCACCCACCATCACCACGTTCGGCGCCTGCCGGAGCATCGCCCGCAGGGCCGCCGCGAAGGTCATCCCCACGTCGTGCCGCACCGGCACCTGGTTGATGCCGTTCAACTGGTACTCCACCGGGTCCTCCACCGTGATGATCTTCCGGTCCGGCTTGTTGATGTAATGGAGGCAGCCGTAAAGGGTCGTCGTCTTGCCGGACCCGGTCGGGCCCGTCACCAGCAAAATGCCGTCCGGCAGCGCGATCAGTCGCTCGAAGGTGGCGGCGTCGTCACTGAAGAACCCCAGCTCGGGCAACCCGAGGGTGAGGCCCTCCTTGTCCAGGATGCGCATCACGATGCTCTCGCCGTGCACCGTCGGGAGCGAGGACACGCGCAGGTCCAGCTGCTTCCCCCCCACCCCGATCTGGATGCGCCCGTCCTGCG
>VHCY01000016.1 GCA_016871595.1 Verrucomicrobiota bacterium | reverse complement strand
CCGCGTGACGATGACGGCCAGCAGCGACGGCCTGCAATGGAAGCGCCAGCCCTTCCCCTTCGACACGCGCGAGCGCCGGATCAAGCCCGGCTTCGACTTTGATTACACCCTCCCCGTCTCCAAGGACTTCGGCATCGTCTTCACCGGCCTGTCCTCGCAGCAGTGGAACGAGCAGAACATCTCGGGGATGACCTGGAACGCCACCGCCGCGAACACGGGCGCCTCGCCCTCCCGGCCGTTTCTGCAAACCCACCAGATCATCGACGCGCCCAAGTGGTACACCCGGGATTCGACGAGCCTGAAGGCCGATTGGCGCGTCACTCCCAATTCGGTCCTCTCCCTCGGCGGCCAAGCCACCTATTACCGCGACAAGAACGGTAACGTGAGCCGCTCGGCCACCGCGGGCACCAACCCCACCCCGAGCATCGCGGGCGGCACCGCCCTGAGCTTCAGCCCTGACACCACGATCGGCGCCACGGGCCGCGGCGGCGTGAACTTCTCCGGCAACGCGATCCACATCGCGGCCCGGACGCTGGGCACCAATGCCCGCTACCGGTTCGACAACGGCACCTGGCGCTTTGATTCCGGCGCCCATCTTTCGACCTCCAAGACCTGGCGGCGCTACCACGAGAAGGGCAGCTTCAACCAGCTGAACATCTCGATGCTCAATCCCGTGCGCGTGACCTTCGAGGGCATCGCGCCCGACCATCCGGCCCGCATCCGCGCCTTCGACAACAACAACCGGGAACTGGACCTGAACGATATCAACAATTACCGGCTGACCACCGCCACCTCGAACGCCTACCGCGACCACAAGGAGAACCTCTGGGGCGGCGACGCCCTCCTGCGGCGCAACCTGACCATTCTAGGCATCAACTCGTCCCTGCAGGCGGGCGGCCTGTTCCGCTCGCAGGAGCGCGACCGGCGCGAGTGGAACCGCCAATGGACCTACAATCCGGCCACCCCGGGTGACTTCTCCCCCGCCCCCTTCCTCGCCCAAGTCTACAAGAACCGCCCGAACTACTTCGGCTTCGATAACATTCCCTGGACCTCGACCAACGTCGCCGTCGAGGCCTGGAAGAAGAACCCCAGCCTGTTCGTGCAGACCCCGGCCCAGGTGGTCGCCCAGGAACAGAGCCGGATCGTCGCCTCGGAATGGCTGCGGGAACAGGTCAAGGCCCTCTACCTGCAGGCGGAGGCTCGCCTGCTCAGCAACCGCCTGATCGTGCTCGGCGGCGTGCGTTACGAGGAGACCACCGACCTCGGCCAGGGCCCCGTCTTCGAGCCGGCCAATGTCTGGCAGCGCACCGCCTCCGGCGCCTTCGTCCGCAACGCGGCCGGCCAGCGCGTGCGTCGCCCTGAAGCCGGCGCCGTCGGCTCGATGGAGGAACTGCGCCTGATCCGCCTGGAGCGGGCCAACCGCGCCGAGCGCTCCTACGACGGGTACTATCCCAGCCTCCACTTCACCTACAACGCGACCGCCAATCTTCTCTTCCGCGCCGCCTACGCGAAGACCTACGGCCGGCCCGACTTCACCAACATCGTCCCCAACGCGACCATCAACGAGGCCGACCTCGACGAGAACGCGGATCCCACCGCGATCCGCGGCAACATCACGGTCCGCAACACCGGCCTGAAGCCTTGGACCGCCCACAACTATGACCTCTCGGCCGAATACTATACCGATAGCGGCGGGATGTTCACCGCGGGCGCCTTCCGCAAGGACATCGCCGACTTCTTCGGCACCCTCCAGACCTTCGCCACCGCGGAGGACCTGGAGAACTTCGGCCTCGATCCCCGTTACGTCGGCTGGCAGCTCAACACCACCATCAACTCCGGGGACGCGAAAATCTCCGGCTACGAGCTCAATGTCCGCCAATCCCTCGCCCCCTTGGGCTCCTTGGGCCGGCATTTCACCGTCTTCGGCAATTACACCAAGCTGCGCCTTGCCGGCAGCCGCACCGCGGACTTCAACCGCTTCATTCCGGAGAGTATGAACTGGGGCGTCACCATCTCCCGCAACCCGATCACCTTGATGGCGAAGTGGCATCACCGCGGCGAACAGAAGCGCGGCCCCTCCACCGGACAGGGCCCACTCGCGTCCGTCTATCAGGACGCGCGGACGACCCTCGACCTCAACCTCACGTACCAGGCCTCCAAGCGCATCTCCCTGTTCATCAATTGCCGCAACGTGGCCAACGTGCACTTCAACCAGTCCCGCTACCAGGCCGATACTCCCGCCTACGCGCGGCGGTCCTCGGCCAGCTCCTACGGGGCCCTCGGCTCCTTCGGCCTGCGGGGCACGTTTTGAGCCCCGTTGGAGGCATCGCGGGGCCACGCGGGACGTCCGGGATCCACCCGGGCGTCCCTCCGGCGGACCGCGCCTCAGCCGGCGCGGGCGGCGGCCTTGCGCTTCTCGACGCGGGAAGAGACCAGAATTGAGATCTCGAAGAGCGCGTAAAGAGGACCGGCGAAAAGGCTCTGCGTCAGCGGATCCGGGGTGGGCGTGACAATCGCGGCGATGACGAAGATCAGCACGATGGCGTGCCGCCGGTACTTGCGCAGGAAAGCGGTCGTCAGGACGCCCAGCCAGACCAGCAGGACGATGACCAGCGGGAACTCGAACACCGCGCCGGAGCCGAGGACCAGCCAGCTCATCGTCGAGAAGTAGTTCCCGGCCGTCCAGCGGGTCTCCAAGCCGAAGGCCTGGTTGAGTTCGATCGCGATCCGAACCGTGCTGGGCATCAGCAGGAAGAAGCTGAAGCTCGCCCCGAGCAGGAAGAGGAAGAGGGCCGAGAGGCACATCGGCTTGACCGCGCGCAGTTCGCGATCCGTCAGGGCCGGGGAGACGAACTGGCTGATGAAGAAGAGGATGAGCGGGCTGGCGAGGAGGAGTCCCCCGAACACGCACATTTGGATGATCATATTGAACACCTCTAGGATCGAGAGGGTGCCCAGGTTAGTGTCTAAGGCAGGGTAATCCTTAGCCACCGTCATCAGGGGCCACTTCAGCCACTCCATGAAGTTGGTGGCGAAGCTGCCCACGATGACCGCGCAGATCACGAATGCGACCACGCTCTTGATCAGCACCCCCCGCAGTTCGTCGAGATGCTGCCAGAATCCCATCGGCTTCTCGCGCGTGGACGGCAGGGCCTCGGCGGGAACGTAGGGATCGTCAGGAACTGGGTTGGGTGAAGTCACAGCAGTCGAAAGGTGCGCCACGCTGGCGGAATTCCCGGAAAACGGAAGCGCGATGTGCGGCCCCGTCCGCCCCGGCACCGCGGGGCCTGCTGCACCGTTGACACTCCGGGTCCCCCCCGTATTGCGTCTGGCGCCCGTGCGTCCGCGCGGGCGCGACCCTTTCCGAATCCTCAACCACACCACGATGGCTGCCCAAAAAACCGCCCGCAAACCCGCGACGAAGGCCAAGGCCTCCGCCAAGCAACCCGCCTCCAAAGGCCCGAAGTACGTCTACACCTGGGGGGCCGGCCGCGCTGACGGCGACGGCTCGATGAAGGCCCTCCTCGGCGGCAAGGGCGCCAACCTCGCGGAGATGACCCGCATCGGCCTGCCGGTGCCCCCGGGCTTCACCATCACCACGGAGGTCTGCACCTACTTCTACGCCAACCGGAAGACCTACCCCCGGCAGCTCCAGGCCCAGATGGAGGCCGGCGTCGCCAATATGGAGCGCATTATGGGCACCCGCTTCGGCGCCACCGATGGCATGCCCCTCCTCGTCGCCGTGCGCTCCGGCGCCCGCGACTCGATGCCCGGGATGATGGACACCATCCTGAACCTCGGCCTGAACGAGGCCTCGGTGCTCGCGCTGGTGCGCGCCACCCAGAACGAGCGCTTCGCCTGGGACTGCTACCGCCGGTTCATCCAGATGTACGGCGACGTCGTCCTCGGCGTGCAGAAGCGCGAAAACGAGGACCACGAGCCGTTCGAGACCGTCATCCACTCCTTCAAGCACGAGGTTTACCACGCCGACATCGAGGACTCGAAACTGACCGCCGCGGACCAGCAGGAGCTGGTGCGCCGCTTCAAGGCGCTGGTCAAGGAGCGCACCGGCAAGGTCTTCCCGGATAACCCTTGGGATCAGCTGCGTGGCGCCGCGGGAGCCGTCTTCAGCTCCTGGATGAACGACCGCGCCAAGGTCTACCGCCGCAAGTACAACATCCCGGAAGCCTGGGGCACCGCCGTCAATGTGCAGGCGATGGTCTTCGGCAACACCGGGGACACCTCCGGTTCCGGCGTGGCCTTTACCCGCAACCCCGCCAACGGCGCCAACGAGTTCTACGGTGAATTCCTGATCAACGCCCAGGGCGAGGACGTCGTCGCCGGCGTGCGCACGCCCGAGCCGGTCCTCAAGCTGAAGGACCAGATGCCCAAGACCTACGCGGAGCTCCTGAAGGTCCGCCAGATCCTGGAGAAGCACTTCAAGGACGTGCAGGACGTCGAGTTCACGATCCAGGAGGGCAAGCTGTTCATGCTGCAGACCCGCAACGGCAAGCGCACCGCGGCCGCCGCCCTCAAGTTCTCCATCGATATGGTGAAGGAGAAGCTGATCGACTGGCAGACCGCCATCCTGCGCAACCCGGCCGACCAGCTGGAGCAGCTCCTCGCCCCGATCTTCGATCCCGCCGAGGTCAAGAAGGCCAAGGTGATCGCCACCGGCCTCCCCGCCGGCCCGGGCGCCGCCACCGGCAAGGTGTACTTCAACGCCGACCGCGCCGTCCAGGCCGCGGGCCGCAATGAGAAGGTGCTCCTCGTCCGCGTTGAGACCTCCCCCGAGGACCTGCGCGGAATGATCGCCGCGGAGGGCATCCTGACCGCCCGCGGTGGCGTCTCCTCGCACGCCGCCCTCGTCGCCCGCCAGATGGGCAAGGTCTGCGTCTGCGGCGCCTCCTCGGTCCACATCGATTACGAGGCCAAGACGGCCACTATTGCCGGCCAGGTGTTCAAGGAGGGGGATCACCTCTCCATCGATGGCACCTCCGGCACCGTCTACGCCGGCCAGATCAAGACCGCCCCGTCGGAGATCATCTCCGGCCTGCTGAACGGCGACCAGGCCGCCCAGTCGACCGAGAAGTTCCGCAGCTATGCCCAGCTGATGAAGTGGTGCGCCCAGGTCACCAAGCTGCAGGTCCGCACCAATGCGGACACCCCGGAGCAGACCGCCAACGCCATCGCCTTTGGCGCCACCGGCATCGGCCTCACCCGCACGGAACATATGTTCTTCGAGGGCGACCGGATTGACGCGATGCGCGAGATGATCCTCGCCGACTCGCTCGAGGCCCGCCAGACGGCCCTCGCCAAGCTGCTGCCCTACCAGCGGGCGGACTTCCACGGGATCTTCAAGGCCCTCAAGGGCTTCCCCGCCACCATCCGGTTCCTCGATCCGCCGCTGCACGAGTTCCTGCCCCACTCCAAGGAGCAGCAGATGGACCTGTCCCGGAAGCTCGGCATCAGCGTCGAGAAGATTATGGGCCGCGTCCACGAGCTCCACGAGTTCAACCCGATGCTCGGCTTCCGCGGCTGCCGCCTCGGCATCCGCTACCCGGAGATCACCGCGATGCAGGCGCGCGCGATCTTCGAGGCCGCCGCCGACGCCAACCAGCAGGGCTACAAGGCCAAGCCGGAGATCATGATCCCGCTGGTCGGCTTCAAGAAGGAGCTCGATCTGCAGGTCGCGATCGTCCACGAGGTCGCCAAGGCCGTGATGGCCGAGCGCAAGACGAGGATCGCCTACTCCGTGGGCACGATGATCGAGATCCCCCGCGGCGCCCTCACCGCCGACGAGATCGCCGAGACCGCCGAGTTCTTCAGCTTCGGCACCAACGACCTGACGCAGACCTGCCTCGGGATGTCCCGCGACGACTCCGGCTCGTTCCTCCCGCCCTACCAGGAGGCCGAGATCGTGACGAAGAACCCCTTCGCCTCGATCGACCAGACCGGCGTCGGCCAGCTGATGAAGATCGCGGTCGAGAAGGGTCGCAGCCGGAATCCGGGCATCAAGCTCGGCATCTGCGGCGAGCACGGCGGCGACCCGGACTCGGTCAAGTTCTGCCACCGCCTCGGGCTCACCTACGTCAGCTGCTCCCCCTACCGCGTCCCCGTGGCGCGGCTGGCGGCGGCGCAGGCGGCGGTGACCGACCTGAAGGCCGCCCGCAAGTAATCGCGCCCCGCGCGACCACGAGGCCCCGCGTCCCTCCCGGGACGCGGGGCCTTTGCTTGTTCGGCCGGTCCCTCGGGCGCGGCCACCGCCTCAGCCGGAGCCTTGGAGGATCACTGGACCAGCACTGGAGGGAAGACGCACGAGGGGCCTCGGGAACGCGGGGAAACCCGGCCGCAAGTACCCCCAAGTTGTCGCCCCGGGGTGGAGTTCCGGCAATGAACCTCCTAGCGGCCAGTAATCGATCCGGCGGCCGAGGCGATGCCCGCGGAGAATTCCCTCCGACAACGGTCGGGAAGAAGGTTGTCGCCCGCCCGCCGCCCGTCTCAGGCTCCCGCCACCCCTATGCCCCCCTCCCCTGCCTTTCCCGCCATTCCGCGCGGTCCGGCCGCGATCCTGCGCCAGATTGGTCCCGGCCTGATCATCACGGCCACGATCGTCGGCTCCGGCGAACTGATCGTGACCCCGAAGCTGGGGGCGAGCGCGGGCTTCACGCTGCTGTGGTTTATGATCCTCGGCTGCCTGCTGAAGGTGTTCGTGCAGATCGAGCTCGGGCGGCACACGGTGACCACCGGGGCCTCCTCGCTGCAGGCGATGGACGCGATGCCCGGGCCGCGCTGGCGGGTCTCGTGGATGGTCTGGATCTGGGCGGTGATGTTCATCGCCACGGTCTTCCAGATCGCGGGGATGCTCGGGGGCGTGGCCAGTGTACTCGCCTTGGCCGGGCTGCCGCTGCCGAAGGCGGTGACCGCCTGCCTGATCGGGGGCATCACGGCGGTGCTGCTGGTGGTCGGGCGCTACCGGACCGTGGAGCAGGCCTCGACGGCGATGGTGGTCGCCTTCACCGCGTGCACGGTGGTCGCGGTGGGCGCCCTGCAATTCACTCCCTATGCGATCACCGGCGCCAATCTGGCGGAGGGGTTGAGTTTTAAGCTTCCCGCCACCTTCACCGTCGCGTTCGCGGCCTTCGGGGTCATCGGGGTCGGCGCCTCGGAGCTCATTTATTATCCCTATTGGCTGATCGAGAAGGGCTACCCCCGCCACGTCGGTCCCGCGGATGGGTCGCCCGGTTGGTTGGAACGCGCGCGCGGCTGGATCCGGGTGCTGCACGCGGACGCCTGGGTCTCGTTTGTGGTCTACACGGGCGCGACGCTCGCGTTCTACCTGCTCGGGGCGGCGGTGCTGGGACGGCAAGGCAAGGACTTCTCCAACGCGGATATGATCCCGACGCTTTCCCGGATGTACGTGGAGACCTTCGGACCCTGGAGCCTTTGGCTGTTCCTGGTGGGCGCGGCCGCGGTGCTCTACTCGACCATCTTCGGGGCCACGGCGGCCAATACCCGGCTGATCACGGACGCGCTGGAGGTCTTCGGCTGGCGGCGGAAGGGGGATGAGCAGCAACGGCGTCGGACCATCCGGATGCTGTGCGTGGCGTTTCCCGTCATCTGGACGGTGCTGTACCTGCTGGTCGGCGAACCACTGACCCTGGTGCTGGTCGGGGCGATCGCGCAGGGCCTGATGCTGCCGTTCCTCGCGATCCTCGCCCTGCGGCTGCACTACCGGCACACGCCGCCGGAACTGCGGCCGGGGCTGCTGTGGCGGATCGGGCTCTGGTCGGCCGCCGCCTGTATGGTGACGGCCGGAGCCTACCAGGTGGCCAGCAAGCTCTGGTGACCTCGCCCGCGGGGCCGCTCAGGCCCCGTGGCAGTTCTTGAACTTCTTGCCGCTGCCGCACGGGCAGGGCTCGTTCCGGCCGACCTTGGGGGTTTCCCGGCGGATGGTGACCGCAGGTAAGACGATCTCCTGCTCCGCGGGCGCGCCGGTCGCCGCGGCGGTCCCGCCGGTTGAGACGGTGGTGGTGACCTGGGCGGGCGCCGCACCCTCCTGCGGGCCCTGGGCACGCGCGGTGCGGCTGAGCAGGGCCAGCATCTGTTCGAAGGAATCGAGATTGGAGGCGCTGCGGAACAACCCCGTGCAGATCTGGAGGCGGACGTTGCCCATCAGCTCCTCGAAGTACTTGTAGGCCTCGCCCTTGTACTCGACCAAGGGATCCTTCTGGCCGTAGCTGCGGAGTCCGATCGAACGCCGGAGCTCCTCCATCTCGGTCAGGTGCTCCTGCCAGTGGTGGTCGATCGCGTTGATCACCACGTATCGCTCCAACGAACCCAGCGCGGCCGGATCCTCCACGGATTCCTTGACCGCATAGGCCTCGCGGATGCGGGTGAGCATCATCGCCACCAAGGGGGCGGCATCATTGCCCGAGAGATCCTCCACGCGGATGCTGATCGGGAAGTGGGAATTGAGCCAACCGACGACGCCCTCCAGGGAGGTCTTGGTCGGACCGACCTTCTCGCCGAAACCTGCCACCTCGAGCCGATGGTGAAGCTCCTCCTCGATCTGCTCGAAGATGATGTCCTTGGGCCGTTCGGCGTGGATGGCCGCATTGCGGATCCCATAGACGACCTCGCGCTGCTGGTTGAGGACGTCGTCGTACTGGAGCAGCCGCTTGCGGATGGAATAGTTCTGCTGCTCGACCTTCTTCTGGGCGCTCTCGATCGAGCGGTTCAGCCAGGGATGCTCCAGCTCCTCGCCCTCCTGCATGGACCCCTCCATCAGCTTCGAGGCCAGGTTGCCCTGGAGGAAGAGGCGCATCAGGTCGTCCTCGAGCGAAAGGTAGAACTTGGTGAGCCCGGGATCACCCTGCCGGGAGCATCGGCCGCGCAGCTGGCGGTCGATGCGCCGCGACTCGTGCCGCTCGGTGCCGATCACGAACAGGCCCCCGAGGTCGCGCACGCCCTCCCCGAGTTTGATGTCGGTGCCACGGCCGGCCATATTGGTGGCGATGGTGACGGCGCCCCGCTGCCCGGCGCGGGCCACGATATCGGCCTCCTGCTGGTGGAACTTGGCGTTCAGCACCGTGTGGATGATGCCGGCGCGCTTGAGCATCCGGGAAAGCACCTCCGAGGACTCGACGCTGACCGTGCCGACCAGCACCGGCTGGCCGCGCTGGTTCGCGCCCTCGATCTCCTTGACCACGGCGGCGTACTTGTCGCGCCGCGTCTTGAAGATGGAGTCGTTGCGGTCGATGCGGATGCAGGGCTTGTTGGTCGGGATGACCTGCACCGAGAGGCGATAGATGTCGTTGAACTCCGTCGCCTCGGTCTCGGCCGTACCGGTCATTCCGGCGAGCTTCTCGTACATCCGGAAGTAGTTCTGGATGGTGATGGTGGCGTAGGTGCGGGTCTCCCGCTCGATCGCGACCCCTTCCTTGGCCTCGACCGCCTGATGGAGCCCGTCCGACCAGCGGCGTCCCGGCATCACGCGGCCCGTGTTCTCGTCGACGATCAGCACCTTGCCATCGGGCGAGACCACATACTCCACATCCCGCTCATAGAGCGAATAGGCGCGGAGCAGCTGGGAAATGGCGTGGATCTCCTCGGAGACCCCGGCGAAACGCTGCTGCGAGGCCAGCTTGCGCTCCTCGCGCTGCTCGGGGGTGAGGCTGGTCTCCTTCTCGAGGTCCGAGAACTCCGTCGCCAGGTCCGGCAGGACGAAGGCATCGGGACTGTCCGGCCGCAGCCGGCGCCGGCCGATCTCGGTGAGGTCCGCCTGGTGTTGACGCTCATCGATCACGAACAGGAGGTCCTCCTTGAGCCGGTACAGTTCCTCCTTGTTGAGGTCGGAGTTGAGGTCCGTCTCCATCCGGTCGAGGGACTTCCGCCACGCGCCGTTCTCCATCAGGCGCAGGAGTTGCTTGTTCTTGGGGTGCCCCATCTTGACCTGCAGCATCTTGCGGGCGGCCTGGGTCAGGTCCGCCTCGCTCGCGCCGGCTTTCTCCAGCAGCTCCTTGGCCTCGCCGACGATCCGGTTGCAGAGGCGGATCTGCTCGTTGACCAACTGGTCGACGGCGGGCTTGAGGCGCGTGAAGGGCTGCTCGCGTTCGATCGGGGCGGGGCCGGAGATGATCAGCGGGGTCCGCGCCTCATCGACCAGAATGGAGTCCACCTCGTCGACGATGCAGTACCAGTGGTCCCGCTGCACCTGGTCCTCGCGGCGGGTGGCCATTCCGTTGTCGCGCAGGTAATCGAAGCCGAACTCGCTGGCCGTGCCGTAGGTGATGTCCCGCCCGTACATCTCCCGGCGGACCTCGGGGGGCATCTGCTGCTGGATGCAGCCGACGGAGACCCCGAGGAAGTTGTAAAGGTGCCCCATCCACTCGGAATCGCGGCGGGCGAGGTAGTCGTTGACCGTCACCAGCTGGGTGTTTTTGGCCGCCAACGCGTTGAGGTAGAGCGAGAGGGTGGCGACGAGGGTCTTGCCCTCGCCGGTGGCCATCTCGGAGATGCGGCCCTGGTGTAGGGCGAGGCCACCGATCAGCTGGGTGTCGAAATGCACCATATCCCAGCGCAGCTCGTGGTCGCAGACGACGACCGTCCGGCCGACGAGGCGGCGGGCGGCGTTCTTGACCGCGGCGAACGCCTCGGGAAGCACCGCATCGAGGGCGGCGCGGGGGTCCGCGGCGGCGGCGACCCGGGTCCGGAACTCGGCGGTCTTGGCCTGCAGGGCCTCGTCGGACAGCTCCTGATAGGAACGCTCCAGCTCGTTGATGCGCGCGACGATGGGACGCGCCTTCTCGAGGAACTTCTTATAATGCCGGCCGGAAAACCGCTTGAGCAGGAACGAAAACATCAGGCGGTCGATCGTAGGTCCGGCCGGGACCTTGGCAAACGACAAATGGCCGCCGTTGGCCGGGCGTTTCACCCCGCCGGCCGGAACCGGCTCAGGCGTGGTCGCGGAAGTAGGCGATGGTCCGGCGGAGGCCCTCCTCGAGCGGCACGCGCGGCTCCCAACCCAAGGTGCGGCGGGCCAGGGTGATGTCCGGCTGCCGCTGGCGGGGATCGTCCGCCGGCAATGGCTTGTGGACAATCTTGGAGCGCCCGCCGACCAGCTTCAGCGTGAGCTCGGCCAGCTCCAGCATCGTGAATTCGCCGGGATTGCCGATGTTCATCGGGCCGACCGTCTCGGTCTGGGCCATAAACCGCACGAAGCCCTCGATCAGGTCGTCCACGTAGCAGAAGGAGCGGGTCTGAGTGCCCTCGCCGAAGACCGTCAGGTCCTCCCCGCGGAGGGCCTGCACGATGAAGTTCGAGACCACCCGACCATCGTTCGGGTGCATCCGGGGTCCGTAGGTATTGAAGATTCGCACCACCCGGATATCCACCTTGTTCTCCCGGTGATAGTCGAAGAACAGGGTCTCGGCGCAGCGCTTACCCTCGTCGTAGCAGGACCGGCGTCCGACCGGGTTGACGTGGCCCCAGTAGCCTTCCGGCTGTGGGTGCACCTGCGGATCCCCGTAGACCTCGCTGGTGCTCGCCTGGAACACCCGTGCCTTCACCCGCTTCGCGAGACCGAGGCAGTTGATCGCCCCCATCACGGACGTCTTCGTGGTCTTGATCGGGTTAAACTGGTAATGCGGCGGCGAGGCCGGGCAGGCCAAATTGTAGATCTGATCGACCTCAAACTTAAAGGGGTCGATCACGTCGTGGCGGACGAACTCGAACCGGGGATTGGCCAGCAGGTGCGCGATGTTACGTTTCTGGCCGGTGAACAGGTTATCGAGACAGACCACCTCGTGGCCCTCGGCCAGCAGGCGATCGCACAGGTGGGAACCAAGGAAGCCGGCGCCGCCGGTGACCAGGATACGCATGGGGACAGGCTGAAGACGACAATGGGCCGGGACGAGCAAAACCCCTCGGTAAGACCACCCAGTGGACGGGTCGTAGCGCCACTCCGGGCTTGCGCTCCCGCGGCCCGAAGCGCCTAATTTCGTCACCTGACACCCCACCCGACTCCATGCGCCTGATCCCATTCCTCCTCTGCGCCCTCCTCGCCCTTCCCTTGTCTGCCCAGACCTCCGCCCGCACCGGCGTCGTCACCGGGCAGGTAATCAACCAAAACACCGGCGACGTCCTGACCAGCGCCTTCGTCGCCGGGGCGGGGTCCTCGGTCGCGGAAGCCACGAACAACAACGGGATGTACCGCCTGGTGCTGCCCGAGGGCCCGCAGACCATCGTGGTCAGCTACTCGGGCCTAGATGAGCAGCGCTTCGGCATCGAGGTGAAGGCGGGCCAGGAGGTGCGGCGGGACGTCGCGATGACCTCTGCCCTCTACAAGATGGACAAGTTCGTGGTGAAATCGATCCGCGAGGGCCAGGCGGCGGCGATCAACGAGGAGCGTTCCGCGGCCAATGTGAAGACCGTGGCGGCCATCGACGCCTTCGGCAACCCGGGCGCCGCCGTCGGCGAGCTCGTTATGCGCCTCGCGGGCATCGCGGTCGATGGTTCCGGCGGCAAGGTCGACGCGATCTACGTGCGCGGGATGTCCCAGGACTTCTCCTCCCTCCTGATGGACGGCAACCAGATCGCGGTCTCGGGAGGCTCCTCGGTGAGCTTGGGCAACGTCTACTTCGGCCAGGTGAGCTCAGGCAGCGTCGCCTCCCTGGAGGTGATCAAGGCGCCGACGCCGGATATGGACGGCAACGCGATCTCCGGCTACCTGAACCTTCGCACCAAGCGCGCCTTCGACCGCGCCCCGGGCCGGGTCATCACCCTCACGGCCGGCTACACCTACATCAAGGACTACCAGCACAGCAGCGTGCCCTTCAGCACGCCCCTCGAGCCGTCGCTGATCGACGTCAATTACTCGGACGTCCTGAGCGTGTTCGGCGGGAAGAACAACCTCGGGGTCAGCGCGACCTTCAACCGCACCATCACCAACAACGTCATCAACGAGATCGGCCACCGGACGGCGGCGGGCAACAGTGACGCCTACTGGGTGCCGCCCGAGCTCTCGCGGGCGCCGGTGAGCGAGCCGCTGCTGCGGGCGGCGGGCGCCGGGCAATGGGGCAACCTGGGCACGCAGACGCCCTCCTACAACACGGCCCTCTCCCTCGACTACAAGATCAGCGACCGCTCCTCGGTGTACTTCAAGAACACCATTAACCTGATCCAGCGGCGGAGCGGTTCCAACAACTCCTATTTCCGCTGGCTGGCCACCGCGCCGCGCGCCGCCTCCAGCTTCAAGCCCGGCTCCAACTTCAACGTGGTGAGCATCGCGGACGGCGTCGGCCAGATCGACACCCAGTCCGTGCTGTACCTCCGCGAGACCCGCGCCTCCACCTGGGCGGCCGGCTGGGAGACCAAGCTCTGGGACGGCAGCGGCCTGCTGAAGGTCGACACCAATTACTCCAAGAATATGACCCACTACCCGAAGCTGCACCAGCTGGGCGCCCGCCTGCGCGGCGTCTCCTGGGTGCTGGACCGGGAGGACGGCGGCCTGATGCCGCGGATCACCCAGAGCGGGGGCCCCGACTGGAGCAATCCGCTGAATTACTTCATCCGGCCCGACGCCCAGCTCATCAATTACCAGGCCCCAGCGCAGCGCAGCGGCGCCAACATCGACCTGCAGCGGACCTTCGCCACGCGCTTCCCGCTGACCCTGAAGACCGGCCTGAAGCAGGCCAACTTCAAGCAGGAGCAAAAGCGGGACCTCTCGTACCACACCTACGCCGGCCGCCCCACCACGCCTGAAAACGGCGGCATCACCCCGTTCCTGGGCTACAATATGCTCGTTTCCGAAGGCAAGTACGGCCCCTTCCCCTTCGTGCAGCTCGCAGAGACCGGCAACCCCGGCGATCCGTTCGCGAACCGGGCCAACTGGACCCAAACGCCCGTGGACGTCTGGAACACCGTTTACCAGTCGCTGGCCAATGACGCGGCGTTCGAGAACACCGTGAACGCCGCCTACGTGATGGGCGACGCGCGGTTCGGCCTGCTCCGGGTGCTGACCGGCCTGCGCTGGGAGGAGACCCGTTCGAGCGGCTCCAACTACCTGCGCGTCTCCAATACGACGAACAACGCCAACGCGGCCCTGACCGCCGAGCAGAACGCGGCCCGCGCCCGGGACAACTTCCGCAAGTGGACCACGCAGGGCACCAAGTATGACCATCTGTTCCCCGGTCTGCACCTGGTCTATTCGATGACCCGGAACACCCAGGTACGTGCGAGCTACAATGCCACGATCACCCGCCCGAGCCCGACGAACCTGCTGCCGGCGATCGTGCCGAATGAGCTCAGCCAGACCCTGTCCTCGGGCAACCCGGCCCTGAAGCCCTACACCTCCGACAACTACGAGCTCTCGTTCTCGCACTTCCTCGGCGGGATCGGCCAGATCTCGGCCGGCGGCTTCTACAAGGACATCAGCAATTACTTCCGCTCGATCCGCTCCGTCGTGCCGGAGGGCCCGAACAACGGCTACGCCGGCGACTACGCGGGCTGGCAGCTGTCGCGCAACGAGAACGTGGGCAGCGCCTGGATCAAGGGCTTGGAGTTCAATTACACCCAGCAGTACACGATGCTGCCCGGCATCTGGCGCGGCCTTGGCTTCTTCGCCAACTACACTTACCTGAAGACCTACGGGGACTACGGCAGGGCCACCGGCAGCACCAGCCGCCTGCCCCTGCTGACGCCGCACACCTTCAACACCGGGTTCTCCTTCATCTACAACGGCCTCGTCGTCCGCCTGATGGGCAACTACCGCGGCGAGTTCTTCCGTTCGACCGTGGCCGGCCTGCCGACCCGAGCGGCGGCCTACGACACCTATCAGCACAGCCGCACGCTGATCGACCTGAAGTTCCAGTACACCTTCAGTCAGAAGTATGTCCTCAACGTGGACCTCTACAATCTGACCAACGACTACACGAACAACGACTACGTCCACGTGTACAACCGCGAGATGTTCACCTACGCCGCGGGCTCCGGCTCCGCGGTGCGGCTCGGCCTCACGGCGCGTTTCTGAGGCCGTTTCCCTCCCCCGGCCGGCGCGACCTGAACCTGATTCAGCGCGCCGCCCGGCGGCTGGCCATCCCCGCCTCGTACCGCTCGATCCAGCCGCGGTGCCAGGGGCCATAGTCGCCGGCCTCAAGGTGGCCGCGCGCTTGGGCCATCAGGTCCAAGTAAAAATGCAGGTTGTGCAGGGTGAGGAGGGTGCAGCCCAAGATTTCCCCCGCGAGGGTCAGGTGACGCAGGTAGGAACGGGAGAATCGGGCGGTGTAATTGTCCAATCCCTCGACCAGGGGACGGGCATCCGCCCGGTACTGTTCATTGCGCAGGTTGAGCGGGCCGTCCGGAGTGAACACCAGGCCGTTGCGCGCCACGCGGCTGGGCAGGACGCAATCGAACAGGTCCACCCCGAGGGCGATCATCCGGAGGAGTTGCGGCGGCGTGCCGAGGCCCATCGTGTAGCGCGGCCGGTCGGCGGGCAGGAACGGGGTGGTCGCGCCCACCTGCTTGAGCATCTCGGGCTCCGGTTCGCCCACGCTGACCCCGCCGACGGCGTAGCCCGGGAAATCCAAGGCGGTCAGGGCCTCCGCCGCCTCACGCCGCAGGTCGTCGAAGGTTGAGCCCTGGACGATCGCGAACACGTGGTGTCCGGCGGCCAGGAATCCATCGCCCTCCGCGATCCGCCGGCACTCCGCCGCCCAACGGAGGCTGCGGTCCACCGCCCGGGCGCATTCGTCGCGGCTGCAAGGCCAGGGAGGGCATTCGTCCAGCACCATCGCGATGTCGCTACCCAGATCCTGCTGGATCGTCATCACCTCGCGCGGCCCGAGGAACAGCCTCCGGCCATCCAGATGGGAGGCGAAAGCGACGCCGTCCTCCCGGATCTCCCGCAGCTTGGCGAGGGAGAAGACCTGGAACCCGCCGCTGTCGGTCAGGATCGGGCCATCCCACTGCATAAAGGAGTGCAGCCCGCCCAGTTCCCGCACCAAGGGGCTGCCCGGGCGAAGGTTCAGGTGGTAGGTGTTGCCGAGGATGATCTGCGCGCCGATCTCGCGCAACTGGGCGGGGGAGAGGGCCTTGACCGTGCCCTGGGTGCCGACCGGCATAAACATCGGCGTCTCGATGCTGCCGTGGCGGGTCTGCAACCGGCCGCGGCGGGCGGCGGTCGCGGCATCGGTCCCGAGCAACTGGAAGTGGGCGCTCATCGGAGGGGGGCTACCTACCGACGCGCTTGACCCGGGTGTCAATCCGCGAGGTAGTGCCAACGTGCTGCTGGTCATCGACAACTACGACTCGTTCACCTTCAACCTCGTCCAATACTTTGGCGAGTTGGGGGTGGAGCAGCGCGTGTTCCGGAATGATCAGATCACGGTGGAGGAGGCCCGCGCGCTGCAGCCGGAGCGGATCCTCCTTTCGCCCGGGCCTTGTTCGCCCAAGGAAGCAGGGGTTACCTTGCGGATGATCGAGGCCTTCGCCGGGGTGCGGCCGATGCTGGGGGTCTGCCTGGGGCACCAGTCGATCGGGCACTACTTCGGCGGCCGGGTGGTTCGGGCGGGACGCCTGATGCACGGCAAGACCTCGCCCATCTTGCACCGGAACACGGACGTGTTTGCGGGGATGCCGCAGGGATTTGCGGCGACCCGGTACCACTCGCTGCTGGTGGAGCGGGAGACCCTCCCGACCGCGCTGGAGATCACGGCCGAGACCGCGGAAGGCGAGATTATGGGTCTGCGGCACCGGGAACTGCCGATCTGGGGCGTCCAGTTCCACCCCGAGTCCATCGCCACCGCCGGCGGACGCCGGATTCTGGAAAACTTTCTGCGCCTCGGCTGAGCGGGCGCCTGCAACCCCCGGACCGGTCCGAACGTCATTCTCCCCAATGCGTTGCCCCAAGTGCACCTCCGTCGAAGACAAGGTGATCGATTCTCGGATCAGCCGGGACGGGGCGTCCATCCGCCGTCGGCGGGAGTGCCTGGAATGCGGGCACCGCTACAGCACCACCGAAGTCTCGGTGCGGGACGGGGTGATGGTGATCAAGCGGGACGGGCGCCGGGAGGATTTTGACCGGGAGAAGCTCACCCGGGCCGTGCGCGCGGCCTGCCACAAGCGGCCGGTGGACGCGGAGCAGGTGGCGATGCTGGTCGAGGATGTGATGGACGCCCTGGAGGCCCAATTTGAGAAGGAGATCCCGAGCCGCGCGATCGGTGAGGGCGTGATGCAGCGGCTCCGGACGGTGGACCAGGTGGCGTACGTGCGTTTCGCCAGCGTCTACAAGGAGTTCCGGGGCGTGGCCGAGTTTGTGGACGAGATCAGCCTCCTGGGCCGGGAGCCACGGACCTGAGCCTGAAGAGATGAAGCGCGACCCGGCGGCGCTGCGGCGGCTGCACTTCGTCAACGCCCTGTTCGCCCAGGCCACCGGCCGGGACCTGTACCTCGCGGAGCAGATCCGCGCGGCGATCGCCCTGAGCGTGACCGAGCTGCAGGCACGGGCGATCGCGGCGGGGGCGACCCCGCCGGACGAGGAGACTGCCTTCAATGCGGCGGCGGCGGAGTTGCTCGCCCGCCTGTTCGCGCGGCACCCACGGCACGGCTTCTACCATTGGGACGCCGCGCTGACCCTGGCTTCCCCCACCCCGCTGTTCACCCGGGCCGAGATTATGACCGGCCTGCGCCGGTTGGCCGGCTACCGGGAAGCGACGCTGCTGGTGACCAACCTGCGGCGGGCGCTGGTGCCCCCGGGCCGCCGGGCCACGCCTCGCCGGCAACGAGATTACGAGGAGGCGCTCGCGCTCATCCGGGATCTGGCGGCCGCGCGCACGGCGGCGAGCACGGAACTGCACCTGCTGTTCCTCTAGCCAGAAAGTGGTTTCCTTCGCGGTGCGGGGCCGTTTCCGTCGCGGGATGGCCAAGACCGTCTTCCAGCGGATCATCGACCGCGAGTTGCCTGCCCGGATCGAACACGAGGACGAGCACTGCATCGTCCTGCACGACCTGCACCCGCAGGCCCCCACCCATCTGCTGGTGATTCCCAAGCGGCTCATCGAGCGGGTCGGGGCCGCCCAGCCGGAGGACGCCCAGTTGCTCGGGCACCTGCTGTTGGTGGCCGGAGCGATGGCGCGGAAGCTGAACCTCGCGGCCGGCTTCCGCCTCGTGATGAACCACGGTTCCCACGGCGGGGAATCCGTTCCCCACCTCCACGTGCACCTGCTCGGCGGCCGCGCGCTGGCCTGGCCGCCGGGCTGAGAGCTTCAGGGCGGACTGGCCGCCTCGAACGTACCGTCGGGATGGCGGACCACGAGGCGCGTGAGCTCAAGCCGCAGCAAGGCGGCGCAGACCTGGGCCACGGGCAGGCCCGCCGCCTCGGCCAGCGCGTCCGGCCCCAGCAGCGCTCCCTCCCGGAGGCGCTCGAGCAGCGTGCGGGCCTCGGCGTCGAGCCCGGGTGGGATCGACGCCCCGGGTGGCCGGGCGGGACACCCGGCGCGAGGATGCATCCCCTCTAGGTAAGACAGCTCGGACAGCAGCTCATCGACCGTGGTGAGCAAGGTGGCCCCGTCCCGGATCAGTTGGTGGCAACCGGCACTGGTCGGCTGATCCACCCGACCGGGGACCGCGAAGAGGAGACGGCCTTGTTCGCCGGCGAAGCGGGCGGTAATCATCGCGCCGCCGGAGGCTCCGCTTTCGACCACAATCACCGCCTCGCTCATTCCGGAAACGATCCGGTTGCGCATCGCGAAGGATTGCCGGTCCGTCGGACGGCCAAAGGGAAACTCCGAGAGCACGGCGCCCGCCGCCTCAATCCGCCGTTGCAGGCCGAGGTTTTCGGGCGGGTAAACCCGGTCGATGCCGCACCCCAGCACGGCGACCGTGGTCCCGCCGGCGGCGAGCGCCCCCTCGTGGGCCGCGGTGTCGATGCCCCGCGCCAGTCCGCTCACGACGCAGAAGCCGGCCCGGGTGAGTTCGCCCGCGAAGGTGCGCGCCACGGTCAGTCCATATTGGGTCGTGCGCCGGGAACCGACGATCGCGATGCAGCGCTGGCCCGCCGGGGTGTTTCCCCGCCGGTACAAGCCGATCGGGGGATCGTGCACCTCGCGCAGGAGCCTTGGGTAGGTCGGATCGGTCGCCACCACAAACTGGGTGCCACTCCGCCGGATGCGCTCCTCCTCACCGGGCAGGTCAAAATGCGCGGCCCAGCCAAGGAGGGTGTCCGCGATCACTGGTCCCACGCCCTGCACCTGCAGCAACTCCTCCCGGCTCGCCGTCAGGACCCGGCCGGGATCACCGCCCAGCGCCGCGAGCAGGCGGTGCAGCGTGACCGGCCCGATGTGGGGCAGGCCATTGAGGATCAGCAGACATTGCCCTTCGGTGAGCGGCGGCATTCCCCGACCCTGCGGCTCCCGACCGCCGGTGCGACGCGCGCTTAACCCGGAATTTCGCGAAGGGCGTCCGGCAGGAAATCCAGCAATTGGGACACGCTGACCGCCGTCTGCCCGCGCGCGCGGGCCAGACCATCGGCGGCCCGGCCGTGCCACAAGACCCCGCAGGCCGCGGCCCAAACCGGTTCCGGGGGATCCTGCGCGAGGATACCCCCGATGAGCCCGGCGAGGAGATCGCCGCTGCCCCCGCGCGCGAGCACCGGCCCGCCGCAGAGCGCGTGGTGGACCTGGCCGTCGGCGACAATCCGGGTGAGCGGCCCCTTTTCGACCAGCACCGCGCCGGGCGGGATCCGCCCGCGGCCGCCGATCCGGGCAAGTTCCCCGGCGTGGGGGGTGAGAATCCGGGGCGCGGGCCCCGCGGCGATGATGCCGGGTTGCAGCGCGTCCGCGTCGAGGACCAGCGGCACCACGGCCCGGGCGGCGATACTCTCGGCCACGGCGAGGGTTTCCGCCTCCCGGCCGAGCCCGGGTCCGAGCAGAATCGCGGAAGCCCGCTCCTCCCGTTCGCGCCAGAGGTATTCGCCCTCGAGGGCAAGGTGGCCGGACGGGGTTTCGGGCCAGCCCACCCACATCGCCTCCGGGGCCCGGGCGGCAAAGGCGGGCACCAGCCGTTCCGGCACGAACGCGGTGACCAGGCCCACCCCGCTCCGCAGCGCCGCGAGCACCGTCAGCAGCGCGGCCCCCGGAAAGGAGGCGGAGCTGGCCAGGATGAACAGGTGCCCGTAACTGCGCTTGTCGGAGGCGGAGGGCCGCAATCCCGCCAGCGGCCGCAGCACCTCCGGCAGGAGCACCCGACCGGGATCCGCTTCTTCCGCCGGTAGCCCGGACGCGAGCGTCTCGTCCGCGAAGAACCCCAGATCCAGATAACGGAGCCGGCCCGCTTCCGCCGCGGCGAGGAGCGGCGTCTTGAGCACTCCCGTGGCATAGGTGAAATCCGCCCGGACGAGGCCGGCGCTCGGCAGATCGACCGCGGCCCGCAGTCGCACGGGCAACGCGTTGAGCCGGTCGATCAGGCGCAGGACGGCCGGATCCACCGGCGGGCGGAATTGGAAGCCGAACAGCCCGTCCAGCAGCAGATCATAGCTTCCCTCCGGCCCCTCCACGAGGGCGACGCTGGGGCAAGAGGAGACCAGCTCGCGCCAAGCGCGCGCGGCCAAGGGACGCAGCCGCCGCGAACCGAAGGGAAAGCAAACCTCGATCCGCGCCCCGGGGTGCGTCTCCAACAGGCAGGCGGCCGCGAGCAGGGCGTCGCCGCCATTATGCCCCTTGCCCGCCACCAGCAACCAGCGGCCCGCCGGCTCCAGTCCCCCAATCTCCGCGGCATCCTGCCGGATGGCCCGAGCCAAGGCGCGGCCGGCGGCACGCATCGCCGGCCACTCCCGGGCCTCGTCGGCACCAAACAGCCGCTCCTCCAGGAGACGGGTCTGGGCGGGGCTCAGGATGGGATGGCTCGGCAGCGGGATCATCGGGTCGCGGGGGGCGGCTTCACGGGCACGTCGTCGGCCGGGCGCTCGGTGCGGCCGTGCTGGAGCCATTCGCGATACTCCGCCTCGGTCTCGGTGAACACCAGCGGACAGGACGGATCCTCCTTGCCCCGGCGGATGACGCGGCGGGTGAGGGCGGGAATGCTGCGGAAATACAGCTGACCGCCGACCCGCCGGACCTCATAAAAGTCCGCGAAAGCCCCGGCCGCGGAGCTCCAGAGGGCAATCTCGGTGACGTTGCCCGTCCACGAGGCCCGCTCGCCCCATTCCGCGAACACCGCCTCCACAGTGGAGAGCGTGCGGGCCGGAGCGGGAGGCGCCGGCGCCTGGGCCACGGCCACGGGGGCCACCGTCGGCGCGCCGGCCGGGGCGGGACGCGGACGGAGGTAGGCGTAGACGCAGGCCGCGCCGAGGAGGAAGCCGGTCATTCCCCAGGAGAACGAGCGGGACGGGCGGTCCTCGCCGGAGGAATCGGCCCCTGCGGGATCGTCAGCCGCCATCGCGCGCCTCCGCCGCCGGTTGCCGCACCAGCACGGCCACGGCGACCGCGAGGGCCTCCGTGTGGGCGAGGCTGAGGTGGACCGCGGTGGCGCCGGCCGCGCGCAGCAGGGCGGTTCCGCGTTCGTCGAGGCGCACGAGGGGCTGGTGGCGTTCGCCGTGGTACACCGAGACCGAGCGCCAGCCGAGCTCCGCGCCAATGCCCGTGCCGAAGCACTTCGAGACCGCCTCCTTGGCCGCGAACCGCGCCGCGTAGTGCTTGTGGGGAAACTTCATCGTGGCGCAGTAGGCCCGCTCCTCCCCGGTGAAAACCCGGTCGAGGAAGCGTTCCCCCTGCCGCTCGATCACGGACCGGATGCGTTCGACCTCGATGAGGTCGATGCCGACGCCCACCAAAATGCCGCCGGGGGGCAACTGGGGCAGACCGGGGATTTCCATCGCTACGGCCGGCTCAGGGATTCATCCGGCGGCGCATCTCGGACACCGCCTCCTCCACCCCGGTGAACAGGGCGCGGCTGACGATGCTGTGCCCGATGTTGAGCTCGTGGAGGTGGGGCAGCGTGCGGAGCTCGCTGATGTTCACGTAATTGATGCCGTGGCCGGCGTTGACCCGCAGCCCGAGCGCGTGGGCCGCGGCGGCGCCGAGCCGCAGGCGTTGGAACTCCCGCTGCCGCCCGGGACCGTGGAAGGCGTGGGCGTAGGCCCCGGTGTGCAGCTCGACCCAGGGGGCCGCGACCTTGGCGGCCGCCGCGATCTGCCGCTCATCGGGATCAATGAAGAGGCTCACCTCGATGCCCGCCGCCGCCAGGGGCTCGACGCAGGCGCGCACGCGATCCAGGGCCCCGGCCACCTCAAGCCCTCCCTCGGTGGTGATCTCCTGCCGGCTCTCGGGCACCAGGCACACGGCCTCGGGCCGCAGCCGGAGGGCGAAGGCCAGCATCTCGGGCGTGCAGGCCATCTCGAGGTTCAGGCGCGTCGCGAGGGATTCCCGCAACCGCCAGACGTCCCGTTCCTGGATATGACGCCGGTCCTCGCGCAGATGGACAGTGATCCCGTCCGCGCCGGCTCGCTCCGCCAACTGGGCAAAAAGGACCGGATCCGGCTCGATGGGCCCGCCGGCGGGCGCGGCGGCGGCCCGGTAGCGGGCCTGCCGCACGGTCGCACAATGGTCGATGTTCACCCCGAGCAAAATCATCCCCGGAAGGTGCCCACCCCACCGCCCCGCGGAAAGCAGGAAATATGTACCGTCTTGCCGTGCGCCGCGTTTTGGCCAGCCTCACCGTTCCTTCATGACCCAAGCCGCCGCACCTCGCGAGAGCCTGCTCCTCAACCTGGTCTGCAACATCGCGGCCCCGTCGTTGATCCTGACCAAGTTCAGCGGCGCGGGGTCACTTGGGCCCACCTGGGGGATGGCCGTCGCCCTCGCCTTCCCGCTCGGCTACGGCATCTACGACCTCATCCGGCGCCGGAAGACCAATTTCTTCTCCATCGTCGGCATCCTCAGCGTGCTGCTCACCGGCGGTCTGAACCAGGTGCAGGCGGATCCGTTCTGGTTCGCGGTCAAGGAGGCGGCCATCCCGACCCTGTTCGGCGTGGCGGTGATCGTGTCCAGCGGCAGCCGTCGCCCCTTCGTCCGGGAACTGCTCTGGAACGAGCAGGTGATCGACACCGCTCGGATCGACGCCGTCCTGACCGAGCGCAACCTGCACCCGGAGTTCGAAAAACTGATGGTCGGGGCGACGCGTGGGCTGGCCGGCTCCTTCCTCCTCAGCGCGGTGCTCAACTACGCCCTCGCGCGCTACCTGCTCGTGAGCGAGCCGGGCACCGAGGCGTTCAATGCGGAGCTCGGGCGGATGAACCTGCTCAGCTGGCCGGTGATCGTGGTGCCCAATCTGATCGTGACGATGTACGTGCTCTGGCGGCTCTTCCGCGGGTTCACCCAACTGACGGGGATGCCGCTGGAGGAGATCTTCCACGCCCAGCGCAAAGGCTGAGTGGGTCCCGCGGGCGCGGGACGGGCCCCAAGGGATCGGTCCGGGAACGAGCGGCCGCTCAGGCGCGTTCCGCCATCGGCACGAACGGACGGCGGACCGCGCCGGTGTAGACCTGGCGGGGGCGGTAGATCTTGTTCTTCGGGTTGGAGGCCACTTCCTTCCAGTGGGCGATCCAGCCGGGCATCCGCCCGATCGCGAACATCACCGTGAACATATTCTGGGGGATGCCGAGGGCCCGCATAATGAGGCCGCTGTAGAAATCCACGTTCGGATACAGCCGGCGCGACAGGAAGTACTCGTCCCGCAGGGCCACGTCCTCGAGCCGCCGGGCGATCTGCAGGAGCGGGTCGTCCTTGATGCCGAGGCTGGCGAGGGCCTTGTCGAAGCTGGCCTTGATGATCTTCGCGCGCGGGTCGTAGTTGCGGTAGACGCGGTGGCCGAAGCCCATCAGCCGGTGACCAGCCTTCCCGGAGCGGGCGGCCTCGATGAACTTGCTGCCGTCATCGCCCTCGGCGTGGATGCTCTCGAGCATCTCGATCACCGCCATATTGGCTCCGCCGTGGAGGGGGCCCCAGAGCGCGCAGACGCCCGCCGCGACGGAGGCGAACAGGTTCGCCCCGGAGGACGCCACCATCCGCACCGTCGAGGTGGAGCAGTTCTGCTCGTGGTCGGCGTGGAGCAGCAGGAAGAGGTTGAGCGCCTGGGCGACCTCGGGCGTCGGCACGAAGTCCTCGTAGGGCTGCGAGAACATCATATGCAGGAAATTCTCGCAGTACGGGAGCGTGCGCTTCGGGTAGATGTAGGGCAGGCCGCGGCTCTTGCGGTAGGACATCGCCGCGATGGTGCGGACCTTGGAGATCGCGATCGCGGAGGCCTCCTCGAAATTCGCGAGGTCTTCCTGCGGGCGGTTGGTCGCGAGGTGCGGATAGTAGCAGCCGAGGGAATTGAGCAGCGCCGACAGGATCGCCATCGGGTGGGAGCCCAGCGGGAACCCCTCGAACAGATGGCCCATCGCGGAGTGCACCGGCGAATGGAGCCGCAGCAGGTCCCCGAAGCGCCGCCGCTCGGCCGAGTTCGGCAGGTTGCCGTGGATGATCAGGTAGGCCGTCTCGACGAAGGAGGAGTGCTCGGCCAGGTCCTCGATCGCGTAGCCCCGGTAGCGCAGGATGCCGGCGTCGCCGTCGATGAACGTGATCTCGCTCAGGCAGGAGCCGGTGTTCCCGAAGCCGTCGTCATAGGTGATCGCCCCGGTCTGCGCGCGGAGGTTGCGCACATCCAACGCCTTCTCGCCCTCGCTGCCGACGATCACCGGCAGCTTGTATTCCTTACCCTCGAGTTGGAGCGTGGCTTCTTTGGACATAGGGGGATGGCGATAGCTAACGTCTAAGGCCAAGACACTTGCACGCCATTCCGCGCCCGCCAGCCGGAAATTAGAAAAAACGCGCGCGCGCGCAGAAAAACTTAAGGCCGCGCCGCGACCGCCGCGAAATTGCGGTAGATCTGCAGTCCCCGGGCCTGGCTCTTCTCCGGGTGGAACTGGGTCGCGAACACGCGTCCGCGGCCGATCGCCGCACAGAAGGGCCCGCCGTAATCGCACTCCGCCAGCACCAGCGCGGGATCACCCGGTTCGCAGCGGAAACTGTGCACGAAATAGAACGATTCCCCCTCGAGGGCGAGGCCGGACCGCAACGGCGAGGCGGGCTGCGTGAACCGCACCGTGTTCCAGCCCATATGTGGCACCTTGAACTCCGCGGGCAGACGGAAGCGCACCACCCGCCCCGGAAAGATCCCCAGCCCCTGCACCCCTCCCTCCTCCGAATGTTCGAACAGCGCCTGCATCCCGAGGCACACGCCCAGAAAGGGCCGGTCGGCACGGATCCAGCCGGCGACCGCCGCGTCCAGCCCGGTCGAGCGCAGCGCGTCCACGCAGTCCCGCAGCGCGCCCACTCCCGGCAGGACGACGCCCGCGGCGTCCGCGGCCGCCAGTTCCCCGGGCGTCCGCACGACCCGGACGACCGCTCCCACGGCCTCCAGGGCTTTGGTGACGCTGCGCAGGTTGCAGATGCCGGTGTCGATGACCGCGATCGGGGACATACGGGACGGCCGGCCGCCTGGGCCGGCCCGCGGTCAGATCAGGCCCTTGGTGCTGGGCAGCACGTTCGCCGCCCGGGGATCAATCTGGGTCGCCACGTCGAGCGCGCGCGCCAGGCCCTTGAAGATCGCCTCGGCCACGTGGTGCGGCTCCTCCCCGTAGACCAGGTGGACGTGGAGGTTCGCGCCGAGCGCGTTGCTGAAGGCCCGGCAGAATTCCTTCACCAGCACCAGGTTGAAGTCGCGGACGAACATCGTCGGCGGCGCCACGTCATAGACGAGGTGCGGCCGCCCGCCGATATCGATGACGATCCGGGCGAGGGACTCGTCCATCGGGAGGAGGAAAAAACCGTAGCGCCGGATGCCCCGCTTGTCGCCCAGCGCCTGCTGGCAGGCCTCGCCCAGGACCAGGCCCACATCCTCCACCGTGTGGTGGTAGTCGACCTCAACGTCGCCCTTGGCCTTCACGGTGAGATCGAAGAGCCCGTGCTTGGCGAACAGGGTCAGCATATGGTCGAGGAACGGGATGCCCGTGTCGACCTTGGCCTCCCCGCGGCCGTCGAGGGCCAGGGTAAGGGTGATGTCGGTCTCCGCCGTCTGCCGGGAGACCGTGGTTACGCGCGGAGACTGCTTTGCCATGCGTTGAGGGTGTCGCTGAGGGTGCTCATTTCGCCGTCGGTTCCGACGCTGATTCGCAGGAACGAGGCGGTCAAGGCGTGGCTCGGGAAATGCCGCACGAGCACCTTCCGTCCGCAAAGGAAGTCGTAGGCGGACCGGGCCACCTCCAGCCCGGTCGCCCCGTCGGCCCCCCGGGGTTCGGTGAAGATGAAGTTCGCCTGCGAGGGATAGGTGAACCACCCGCGCCGGTCCCGCAGGTCGGCGCTGAAGCGGTCCCGCGTGCCGCGGATCCGCGCGATGATCCCGGCGTAGTAGCCCGGATCCTCCAGCGCCGCGATGGCGGCAGCCTGGGACAGGCGGCTCACGTTGTAGCTGTCGCGGACGCGGTCGAGGAGGTCGATGACCCGCGGGTCCGCCAGCGCGTACCCGACGCGGATGCCGGCGAGGGCGTGGGCCTTGGAGAGCGTCCGGATCACGACGAGGTTCGGATACCGGGCGAGCAGGCCGACCGCGTCCTCGCGGGCAAAGGGGGCGTAGGCCTCATCGACCACCAGCACGCCTTGGTATCCCCGCAGCACGGCCTCGATCTCCTCCCGGGAGAAGCCGACTCCGGTGGGCGCGTTGGGGGAAGTCAGGAAAAACACCGGGGCCCGCGACGCCAAGATCCGCCCGACCGGCAGACGCAGGTCGCGTTCGAATGGGATCGGCTCGGGCGCGCCGTCCTGGATCGCCACCAGGACCGGATACAGCGAGTAACTGGGAACCGTGAGGCCGGCGGCCGCGGCGGGGGAGCAGAAGACGCGGACGAGCAGGTTAAGCAGGTCATCCGAGCCGTTGCCAATGCAGACCTGGCCGGGTTGGAGCCCGTGGGCGCGGGCGACCACCTCGCGCAGGCGAGCGCTGGTGGGCTGCGGGTAGAGCCGCAGGGCCGCCCCGTCGGCGCCAATCTCCCGGCGAAGCGCCTCCGCCACCGCGGGGCTGGGCGGGTACGGGCACTCGTTGGTGTTCAGCTTCACCCAGCCCTGCTCGGTGGGCTGCAGGCCGGGGGTGTAGGCGTGCAGACCGGCGACGTGTGGCCGGGGGCGGAGGAATTCAGGCGTCATCGGGAGGGAAAGGACCCGGGCGCCGGGAAACGCGCGCCACTGGACCGGCGGGACCTCACCGCACGCGGATGCGGACGGAGCGGCCGTGGGCGTCGAGGCGCTCCAGCCCAGCGAAGGCGGCCACGAGGGGCTCCGCCTTGCGCACGCCGGCCTTGTCGTAGCGGATCACGCTGGTGCGACGGATGAAGTCGGAGACCCGGAGGCCGCTGAGGAATCGCCCGGTCCGGCCGGTCGGCAGCACGTGGCTCGGACCTGCGACAAAATCCCCGAGCGCGGTAGGCGAATACGGCCCGACCATAATTGCGCCCGCCGTGGTCACGGCCGCCACCAGCTTGCGCGCGGCGGTCTCCGGGACGAGCAACTCGAGGTGTTCCGGGGCGACGTAGTTCGCGATCTCCGCGGCTTGGGCGAGCGTCTCCACCTGGATCGCGAGCATCCCCTGCTCCAGCACCCGCATCGCCTTGTCGCCGCGCGTGATCAACTGCAGCTGCGTCCGGATCTCGCTGGCGACGGACGTGAGCAGCGTTCCCGAGGTCGAGACGAGGTAGATCTTCTCGCGGCCGGAGCCGTGTTCCGCCTGGGCGAGCAGGTCCGCCGCCACGAAGGCCACGTCGGCGGATTCGTCCGCGATGACCATCACCTCGCTCGGCCCCGGCAGGGAGTCGACCCCGACGGTGCCGAAGACCTGCCGCTTGGCCTCGCAAACGTAGGCGTTGCCCGGCCCGAAGACCTTGTCGACCGCCGGGATGACCGGCGTGCCGTACGCCATCGCGCCGATCGCCTGCACCCCGCCGACGCGGTAGACCTCGGTGATGCCGCAGAGATGGAGCGCCGCGAGCAGCCCGTCGGCGACCTTGCCCTCGGGATTCGAGGGGGTGAAGACGGCGATCTCGGGGCAACCGGCCAGGCGCGCGAGCGGGGCGGTCATCAGGACGGTCGAGACCAGGGGCACCTCGCCACCCGGCACGTAGAGCCCCACGCGGCGGATCGGGTCAAACTTCTCCCCGACGGCGGCGCCGTGCGGGTTGCGCGCGGTCCACGCCTTCGGCAGGCCGCGGCGGTTGAAGGCGAGGACGGAGTCGCGGGCGGCCTCGAGGGCCTTGAGGTCCGCGGCGGGCACCCGCTTCGCGGCGGCAGGCAGGTCCGCGGGGTTCAGGCGGAACTCTCGCGCGCGCAGCTTGGCCCCGTCGAACTTGGCGGCGTAATAGGAGACGGCCTCGTCGCCGCGGGCGCGGACGTCCGCGAGGATGGAGGTCACCGCCTCGGCGATCTCCCGGGGGGCCGCCGCGGAGCGGCAGAACGCGGCGAGCTCGTCGGAGAAGGACTTGGAGGCGTGTTGCAGGATACGCATAAGCCGGGGCGACAGCTTCCGCCGGAAGCCCCGGATTCGCGAGCACTTTCTCAGCGTTTGGCCGGGGCCGGCGCGGGTGGCGGGGTCGCCGGGGCCGGCGCGGGCCGGGCGAACTGCGCCACGGGAAAATCCCCGTTCACCTGCACCTGCGTGAATTCCACGATGAAGCGGGAGGGACGCTTGTCGGCCCCCCGCCCCGAGGTGACCAGGCGCTGCGGGAAACGGATGCCGTCGACCCACTGCTCCCCCTCCTCGACGACGGAGGTGCCGTCCTCGGTCTCGGTCTTCACCAGACGTCCGGTCTCCGCCTCGAAGTAGCGGGTGAAACGGAGGTTCTCCCCGTGGTGGAACACCACGCGCTCGCAGCTCACGCCGGAGACCCGCGCCGACCCGGCGTGCTCGAGCCGGCCGCCCACGGACTCGATCCCGCGGAAGAACGCCAGGCTCTCGAAGGTCCCCGCCCGCAAACGCGCCACCTGCGCGGGATCGAGGCTTTCATCCCGCCATTTGCCGAGGTCGCGCGGCTCGTGGATCCGTCGCCATCCCACCTCGCCGTCCAGACCGGTCACCTCAACCGCGGAGGGTGACGTGCTGACGAGGCGTTGCCGGAAGGGATGCTGGTAGGTGAGGACGAGGCTGACCGGCGGCGCGGAGCCCGAGAACGAATTGACCGTCCCGATGAACCGCAGGGCGCGCACCTTCGCGAGGGCCTCCTCGCCGCCGAGGAACTGCCGCGCCCTGGCGATGATCGGCGGCTCCTCGCCGGCGGCGGCGGCAGATGCGGCAGAAGCGGAGGAACCGGCGAGCAAGGCCAGCGCGACGGCCAAACCGCGCCGGAATCCCCGGCGGAGCGGGGCGGCGGCGGGTGGCGGCGCTGGACGCGCGGGGCTCATTCCCACTCGATGGTCGCGGGCGGCTTGGAACTGACGTCGTAAACGACCCGGCCCACCCCGCGCACCTCGTTGGTGATGCGGCTCGAGATGCGCTGCAACAGCTCGTGCGGGAGCTTCGCCCAGTCGGCGGTCATCGCGTCGGTGCTCTCCACGATCCGCAGGGCGATCACATGGTCGTAGGTCCGCTCGTCCCCGAAGACGCCCACCGTGCGCACGGGCAGGAACACGCAGAAGGACTGCCACACCTTGTAGTAATGCCCGGAGCGGAACATCTCCTCCTGCAGGATCGCGTCGGCCTCGCGCAGCACCCGCAGGTTCTCGGGCGTGATCTCGCCCATCACGCGCACGCCCAGGCCGGGGCCGGGGAACGGCTGCCGCCAGACCACCTCGCGGGGCAGCCCGAGGGCGCTGCCGACCCGGCGGACCTCGTCCTTGAACAGCTCGCGGAGCGGCTCCAGCAAGCGCAGCTTCATCCGCTCCGGCAGCCCGCCGACGTTGTGGTGGGTCTTGATCAGCGAGGCGGGGTTGCCGGCGATCGAGACGCTCTCGATCACGTCCGGGTAGAGCGTGCCCTGGCCGAGGAACTCCGCGCGCCCGATCGAGCGCAGCGACTTCTCGAAGACCTCGACGAAGGTCCGGCCGATGATCTTGCGCTTCCGCTCCGGGTCGGTGACCCCGCGCAGGCGCCACAGGAAGGTGCGGGAGGCGTCGATGACGCGCAGGTCGATGCTGAAGTGATCGCCGTAAAGCTTCTCCACCGCCTCCCGCTCGCCCTTGCGGAGCAGGCCGTTGTCGACGAACACGCAGGTGAGTTGGGAACCGATCGCGCGGTGCAGGAGCGCGGCCGCGACGGAGGAATCCACGCCGCCCGAGAGTCCGAGCAGCACCCGCCCCTTCCCCACCTGCGCGCGGATGCCCTCGATGGCGTGCGCGATGAAGTCCCGCGTGGTCCAGTCGGCCTTAACCCCGCAGACTCCGAGGAGGAAATTGCGGATCACGTCCACGCCCCGCTCGGTGTGGAAGACCTCGGGGTGGAACTGGATGCCGTGGAACCGGCGCCGGCCGTCCTCGATGACCGCGTAGGGCGAGTTCTCCGTGGTGCCCGTGGCCTGGAACCCGGGCGGCAGCCGGGTGAGCTTGTCGCCGTGCGAGTTCCAGACCCGCAGCCGGCGCGGCAACCCCTTGAACAGGGCGCCCGGACGCTTCACCGTCAGCACCCCGTGGCCGTACTCGCGGGCCTTGCCTGGCGCGACTTTGCCCCCGAGGAAGTGCCCCATCAGCTGCACGCCGTAGCAGATGCCGAGGATCGGGACGCCGAGACGAAAGATCTCCGGGTCCGGGTGCGGCGCCTGGCGCGCGTACACGCTCTGCGGCCCGCCGGAGAGGATGATGCCGGCGACCCCGTCCGCCCGCAGCTTCGCCGCCGGGGTCGCGTAGTGGTAGATCCGCGAGTAGACCTCGCACTCGCGGATGCGGCGGGCGATGACCTGCGTCAGCTGGGAGCCGAAGTCGAGGACGGCGATGATCTGGGACATAACGGGCGGGAAAACGGTCAGCGTGCGGCGCGGGCGGAGCCGCTGTCAATGCTCGCGCGCCGCGCGGGGCCGGGCCTCACACGTCGCAGCGGCGCACGGCGTCGGCCAGGGCGCTCGCCTTGTCGCCGCGCGGGATGAACTCCTGCCCGACGTAGCCCGCGTAGCCCCCCTCGGCGAGGGCCTGCAGGATCGGCGGGTAATTAATTTCCTGCGTGTCATCGATCTCGTGCCGCCCGGGGACGCCCGCGGTGTGCACGTGGCCGATCCACTCGCGGTGCTGGCGCACGCGGGTGATCACGTCGCCGTGCATGATCTGCACGTGGTAGATGTCGAACAGCACCTTAACCCGCGGCGAACCGATGCGGCGGCAGATCTCCACCGTGCGTTCCAGGTCGTCGCAGAAATAGTCCGGGTGCCCCTTCATCTCGGTGGCGACGCGGGAGTTCAGCATCTCGATGCAGAGCGTCACCTTCGCCCGTTCCGCGTGGCCCGCGACCTGCTTCAGGCCGTCCACCATATTGCGGATGCCGTCCTCGTCGGAGATCCCGCGCCGGAAACCGGAAAAGGTGATGACGGCCGGGAAACCCGCGGCCGCCGTGGCGTCGATCCGCTCGCGCAGGATCCGCAGGCACTCGGCGTGCTCCTCCCGGTGGGCGAACCCCTTGGCGAACCCGTGGCTCCCGGTGAGCGCGCAGACCAGACCGTGCTGCTTCAGGACGGGAAACTTGTCGGGGGTGACCAACTCGACCGAGGGCAGGCCCAACTGCTTGGCCTGGAGACAGAGCTCCTCGAGCGTCCACGGGCGGAAGCACCACGGCACCACGGACTGGCGGATGCGCCCCCGCTGCACGCGGTAGGCGGGCTCGGACGAGGGCGCGGGAGTCGCGGCCGGCGCGGCGACCGCCCCGAGCAGGGGCGCCGCGGCCAGGGTGCGCAGGACGGCGCGGCGGGGCAGACCGGGCGCGGGGGCGGGATGGGCGGGGGAACTCATCCGCCGACTCTCGGGCGCGTTGCCCCCGGCTGTAAAGCCGGACCTCCGCGCGAAAGACCCGCTTGAGCCGGCGGCGAAAGCGGCGCACGTTCGCGACGATGGGCCCTTCCCTCTCGTTCCGCACCTGGCTGCTGGCCGCCGCCGCGATCGGCGCGCCCGCGCTGTTCCTGCTGTGGACGCCCCGCGCCGACACCCCGGAACCCGAAGAGGGATCAGCGCGGCAAACGGCTGCCCCGCCCGCCGCGCGCCCGCCAGCGCCGGCCCCCGGGGCCGCTGACGAGCTTCCGTCCGAGGGACCCGACGCTGAACTGAGGCAAGTGCTCTCCGAGCCGGACCCGGGCCGCCGCCTGCAGGGCTTCTTCCGGGTTTTCGCCCCGCTCGTCTCCTCCGATCCGGCCGCGGCGCTCCTCCGCCTCCGCCGCGTCCCCGCCGGGCCGGAACGGACGCAGGGGGCCTTCCTGCTGGTGCAACAACTCGGGCTCACGGATCCGGAGGGCGCGCTCGCGGCGGCGCGGGAGTTCTCCGCTCCCGGGGACGGAGGCCAGCTCCTCGGCGTCCTCTTCAGCCGCTGGGCTCAGCAGGATCCGGCCACCGCCCTCGCGCGTTGGGAAACCCTCCCGGCCAGTCCCGCCCGCGCGGCGGCCTTGCGCGCGCTGGTCGAGTCTTGGTCCCGCCGAGATCCACCCGCCGCCCTCGCTTGGGCGCGGGGACGGGAACCGGGGGCCGACCGGGCCGCGGCCCTCGAGGCCTGCCTGAGGGAACTGGCCGCGCGGGATCCGGCCGCGGCCATCGCCGAGGCGGCGAACCTGCCCGCGGGCCACGGCCAGGAGCGGGTGCTGCAGCAGGCCTTCGCCCACCTGCTCCGCCGCCAGCCGGACGAGGCGGCGCGCCTCCTGCCGGCGCTGCCACCGGGAGACGCGCAAACGCTCATCGTCTCGGACGTGGCCCGCACCCTTGCCGAGCGGGACCTCCCGGCCGCCCTCGCGTGGAGCAACGGGCTCACGATCGACTTCACCCGCTGGCTCGCGCTCGGCTCCGTGCTGGCCGTCTGGGCGCAGCGCGACCCCGCGGCCGCGGCGCGACACGTCCTCGAGCTGCCTCCGGGACCGACCCTCGACTACATCGCCGGCCAGTTCGTGATCCACCTCGCCGCGCGTCCCACGGAGGCGATCGCGTGGGCGGAATCCCTGACCCCGTCCGCGCGCGACGCGGCCTTCGTGACGCTCGCGTCCGCCTGGGCCCAGTCATCGCCCCGCGAGGCGGTGGCGTGGGCGGGAGGGTTGCCCGCGGAGCCGACGCGGACCAACGCGTTGGCCGCCGCCCACGCGGTCTGGCGCGCCCTCGACCCGGCGGCCGCCCGCCAGTGGCTCGAGGACGCGGGCCTGCCGCCGGCGACGCGTTCGCGGATCCTCGCGCCCCGCTGAGTTATGGCGGAACGCATCCTCGTGGCGCTCTCCGGCGGCGTCGACAGCGCCGTCGCCGCCCTCCTG
>VHCY01000015.1 GCA_016871595.1 Verrucomicrobiota bacterium | reverse complement strand
CGAGGACCCGGAGGTGCGGACCCTCGCCCGCAAGCGCACCCGCCTGCTCGCGACCGCCGCCGGCCTGTTCAAGGCGATGGACGACTGCCCCGCCTGCGTCGCCGACGAGGCGCGGCCCCGCACCCGGCTGTCCGTGCGCGGCCAGTCCGGGGCGGTCGACAACCGCGCCCTCCTGGTGCGCGCCGGCGCGGACGTCCGCCGGCTCCTGGAATCGAAGCGCGGCTCCCTCGGCCACCGCACGATGATCCAGGCCCTCGACGCGGCCGAGCCCGGCGCCGACACGCTGGTCACGGAATACTTCCCGGGCCTGATGGAGCAGGTGGAGCTTTTCGCCCGCCTGCCCGAACTCGGCCTGCGGCGCATCGTCTTCCGCCAGGCCTCGCGCACCCACGGGTACTTCTTCTCCAGCCACGCCCATGGGCGACTCGATACGCTTCGATCCCTAGGCATCGACGCGTACTGGTATGACGAGACCACACGCGACCTCTACGTCCACACCTACAAGCGGGAGCGCGGCTTCTTCGTGCGCGAGGAGGTCGCCCGCCGGTTCAACGAGTCTACCATCCTCGCCTTCTACGGCTCGGCGGTGAACCTCGACCCGGACGACGCCGGCCGCATCTCCGCGCTCGTGGACAAGGTCACGGGCTTCATCGGCCACAACCTCGGCGTGCTTACGGGCGGGGGTGGCGGGGTGATGCGCCTCGCCACCGAGCAGGCGCGGGCCAAGGGCGCGCTCACCGGCGCGTGCTTCCTGCAGCTGGAGGCCCAGCCCCCGGAGCTCGGCGTGGACTTCTTCAACACGTTTCAAGAGGACTCGCGTCACTTCCGGCAGAAGTGGTTCGAGGCGGCAGATTTCTGCGTCTTCAACGTCGGCGGCGTGGGCACCCTCGAGGAGGTCGGAATCGAGCTCTGCAATCTCAAGCTGGGGATCCGCCCGCGGGTACCCTACGTCTTCTTCAACGCCGAGTTCTGGGAGGATCTGCGCCGCCAGCTGCGCGTGATGATCAAGCAGGGCCGCGCGCCCGCATGGATGACCGACTACATCCTCTTCACCGACGATCCCGACGAGGTTGTGGCCTTTTACCGCCGCAAACTGCAGGTGCTCTGACGCCGCGCCAAATTGGGGGTTGCGCCGCCCCGCCCCCGGCTCATCGTCCGCCTCGGCCAGGTGCCATGCATGGGCAGGCGCGTGAACTCCGCCAGGACCGGAAGGTAGCAACGGTGACGACGTTCTCCCAGTGCCGTGGAGTGCCTGGCCACTTTTTTTGCCCGCGGCCGGCGTCCGGGGCCGCGCGCGACGATTTCGACTCGCGCCGTCCCGCCCGCCCCGCTCAACCTCCCCGCGCTTGTCCTCCGCCTACCAGGTCATCGCCCGCAAGTGGCGCCCCCGCACGTTCGCCGACGTCGTCGGCCAGGACCACGTGGTGCGCACGCTCCGGAACGCGATCGCCCGCCAGCGGATCGCCCACGCCTACCTGTTCGTGGGACCCCGCGGCACCGGCAAGACCTCCACCGCCCGCATCTTCGCCAAGGCTCTTAACTGCACCGGCGGCCCCAACGCCGACTTCGACCCGGCCGATCCCGCCTGCATCGCCATCGCCGAGGGTTCCCACCTCGATGTGATCGAGATCGACGGCGCCTCCAACAACGGCGTCGACCAGGTCCGCGACCTCCGGGAGACCGTCCGCTATGCGCCCGCCCAAGGCCGGTTCAAGGTCTACATCATCGACGAGGTCCATATGCTCTCGGCGGCCGCGTTCAACGCGCTGCTGAAGACCCTCGAGGAGCCGCCGGCCCACGTGAAGTTCATCTTCGCGACCACCGACCCGCAGAAGGTCCTCCCGACGATCGTCTCGCGCTGCCAGCGCTTCGACCTCAAGCCGATCCCCGAGGAGCTCATCGTCACCCGGCTCCAGCTGATCTCCGCCGCCGAGGGCATCCAGGCCGATCCCGCCGCGCTGGCGTGCATCGCCCGGCTCGCCGACGGCGGGATGCGCGACGCGCAGTCGATCCTGGACCAGATGATCTCGTTCTGCGGGACCACGGTGACCGAGCCCGACGTGCTCGAGGTCTACGGCCTCGTCTCCGCCGCGCAGGTCGCCGAGCTCGCCGGGGCCGTGGCCGCCGGGGACCAGCGGCGCCTCGTCGCCCTGGTTGATGCCTGCGACGCCGCGGGCCGCGACCTGGTGCGCCTGCTCACCGACCTGCAGGCCGTGTTCCGGGCGGCGCTACTGGACGCGATCGCGCGCGGCGGTCGCAGCGACGCGCTCGGCGGCATCGCCCTGACGACCGAGCAGTTGACCCGGCTCCTCGACGCGCTGCGCGAGGGGGAGGGTGGGGTGAAGCTCGGGCTGGCCGAGAAGATCAATTTCGAGGTCACGCTCCTCCGCGCGGTCGAGGCGAGCCGCGCCCGCGCGATCGACAGCCTGCTCAAGGAGCTGACCGCCCTGGCCGAGGAGGCCCCGGCGGCCGACGAAAAAAAAAAGGCCTGATTGACCGGCTGGAGGCCCGCCTGGCCTCCGCGTCCGCGGCGCGTGCGCATCAGTCGCCACTGCCCGTCGCCTCGCCGGAAACGCCCGCCGCCGCGTCACTCCCGCCCGGCGTTCCGCCGTCGCCCGCGATGGGACTGCTTGCCGCGGAGCCTCCTGTTCCCGTCGAGGCCGCGCCGCCCGGCGAGCCTGATGCCGCCTGGCCGGATGAGTCGGCGGAGGCGCAATTCCTCGCCGAGGCCCGCGAGCGCGGGGAGGCGGTGTCGGCCACGCCGACGCCGGCCGCGGAACCCGAGACCGCGGAAACGCAGCCAGTCGGCCCCGCGCCCGAACTCGACGACCTAGTCGCGCGCCTGCCTCCCGCGGTACGGGAAACCCTGGACGAGCTATTCCGCGCGCGGTTCGTGCGCGTCATGCGCCTGCCCCGGAAGACTCTGACGGCGGCCAAGGGTTGAGCCTCGGCCGTCGGACCGGCGGCCCGCCTCAGACGGCGTGCAGGGCGCGCTTGTCCAGGGCAAGCGCGGCCTCCTTAACCGCCTCGCTCAGCGTCGGATGGGCGTGGATGGTGCGGGCGAGATCCTCGGCGCTGCCGCCGTACTCGAGGTGGGTGACGACCTCGCTGATCAGTTCGCCGGCGTTGGGGCCGAGGATCTGGGCGCCCAGCAGGCGGTCGGTGGTGGCGTCGGCGATGAGCTTCACGAAGCCCTCGGCGGCACCGGCGGTGAGGGCGCGGCCGTTTGCGGCGAAGTTGAAGCGGCCGATGCGCACCGCGCGGCTGGCGGCTTGGGCGGCCTCCTCGCTGAGCCCCACCGAGGCAACCTCCGGATGCGTGTAGATGATGGCGGGCACGAGGTCCCAGTTCACGTGGCCGGCGCGTCCGGCGATCCACTCCGCCACGGCCACGCCGTCCTCCTCGGCCTTGTGCGCGAGCATCGGCCCGGCCACGACATCACCGATCGCCCAGACGCCCGGGGCGCTGGTGCGCAGGTGGTGGTCCACCCGGATGCGCCGCCGCTCGTCGAGCTCGACGCCCGCGCGCTCGAGGCCCAGCCCGTCGGTGTAGGGTCGCCGGCCCACAGCGACCAGCACCCGGTCTGCGGGGAATTCCAGCTTCTCACCGCCGCGTTCGGCGGTGAGCACCGCGGGGGAGCCGGCGCGCAGGCCGGTGACCTTGGCGCCAGCCTCGATGCGCAGGCCTTGCTTCTGCAACATCCGGGTAAATGCGCGCCCGACGTCCTCGTCGAACGAGGCGGCGATCCGCGGAAGCGATTCCACCACCGTGACCTCGCTGCCCAGCCGGGCCCAGACCGAGCCGAGCTCGAGGCCGATCGCCCCGCCGCCCACCACGACCAGCTTGCCGGGCACCTCGGGCAGGGCGATCGCGTGGTCGCTGGAGATGACCGTCCGGCCGTCGAAGCGCAGGAAGGGCAGCTCCACGGGCGCGGAGCCCGTCGCGATCACTACGTGTGCGGCCTCGAGCGCCTGCGTGGCGCCGTCCGCGCCGGTGACCGAGAGGGTTTTGGGACCGGTGAAGGCGGCGTGGCCCGTGATCACCGTGACGCCCCGGGCCTTGGCCAGCTGGGCGACGCCGCCAACGAGGCGGGAGACGATCTCGTCCTTGCGCCGCAGCAGGGCGGGCAGGTCGAGGCTCACCCCGCCGAGGCGGATGCCGTGGGCCGCGGCGTCGTGCCGGGCCCACGCGAAGTGCTCGCTGGAATGCAGGAGCGCCTTGGACGGGATGCAGCCGACGTTGAGGCATGTCCCGCCGAGGGCGGGGCGTTTCTCCACCAGCACGACCTTGAGGCCGAGCTGGGCCGCGCGGAACGCGCAGACGTAGCCGCCGGGGCCGGCGCCGATCACGATCAGGTCGAAGCGGGTCATCGCGGGGGGCAGATCAGAGGCCGATCAGGACGCGGGCGGGATCTTCGATCGCCTGCTTCACCTTGACCAGGAAGGTCACCGCCTCGCGTCCGTCGATCAGGCGGTGGTCGTAGCTCAGCGCGAGGTACATCATCGGGCGGATGACGACCTGCCCGTTGACCGCGACGGGCCGCTCGTTGATGGCGTGGAGCCCGAGGATGGCGCTTTGCGGCGGGTTGATGATGGGCGTCGAGAGCATCGAGCCGAAGACGCCGCCGTTGGTGATCGTGAACACGCCGCCCTCGAGGTCCGCGAGGGTAATGCGGCCCTCGCGCGCGCGCTTGGCCGCGTCGGCGATCCCTTTCTCCACCTCCGCGAGGCCGAGCTGGTCGCAGCCGCGGATCACCGGCACCATCAGCCCGCGGTCGGTGGAGACCGCGACGCCGACGTCGTAGTAGTGGTTCTCCACCAGCGTCTCGCCGTCGAGCTGGGCGTTCACCGCCGGCACCTCGCGCAGGGC
The DNA here is from genome assembly GCA_016871595.1 of Verrucomicrobiota bacterium. Classification (GTDB taxonomy): domain Bacteria; phylum Verrucomicrobiota; class Verrucomicrobiia; order Opitutales; family Opitutaceae; genus ER46. Next base: position 28,871 of record VHCY01000015.1, on the reverse strand, counting down.
GTGGACGACGGCCTTGGTGAAGAAGGACATGAACCCGAGCTTGAGGCCATGGCGCTTGACGAACTCGTCCTGGTAACGCGCGCGCAGCGCCATCACGGCGGACATATCGACCTCGTTGAACGTGGTCAGCATCGCGGCCTGGTGCTGGGCGGCGACGAGGCGCTGCGCGAGCCGGGCGCGCAGCGGGGAGAGCTTGCGGCGCGTCTGGCGGGCGGCCGGGGCGGCGGGCGCGGTGGCGGACGTCACGGGTGCAGCCGGCGTGGGGGCCGCGGGCGAGGCGGCCGCGGCGGCGAGCAGGTCGCCCTTGGTGACGCGGCCAGCCTTGCCGGTGCCGCTGACCTTCGCGGGGTCGAGGCCGGTTTCCGCGGCCACGCGCCGGACGGCCGGCGAGACCGGCGCGGGCGCCGGGGCGGCGGGCGTGGCGGCGGCCGGGGCGGGAGCGGGGGCGGCGGCGGTGGCGCCGACCTCGATCGTGGCGACGACTTGGCCGATGCGGACCTCATCGCCGGCCTTGACCGCGAGGCGAATCACTCCGGCCGCCTCGGCCGTGGCCTCCGAGGTGATCTTGTCGGTCTCCAGTTCGAACAGCGGCTGGTCCCGGCGCACGGTGGCGCCCTCCGCGACGTGCCACTTGGCGAGAACGCCGGAGGTGATGGACTCGCCCATGGGCGGGATCTTGACGGGTACGGTGGTCATCGGGGGAGGGGGCTCAGATCGTGAAGGCCTGCTTGAGGAAGGCGGCGAGCTCGAGGCGGTGCAGCGCGAGGGTGCCGACGGCGGGGGAGGCGGAGGCGTCGCGGCCGGCGTAGAGCGGCTTGCGGCCGAAGATCGCCTCCAGTCGGGGCGCGATCCAGGTCCACGCGCCCATATTCTCGGATTCCTCCTGGGCCCAGACCAGCCGGGCGGAGCCGTACTTGCGGGCGATGGCCTCGAGCTTTTGCCGGTGGAGCGGGTACAGCTGCTCCAGACGCACCAGCGCGGTGTCGCCGTGGCCGTGCTTGTTCCGGTGCTCGGCGAGGTCGTAGTAGACCTTGCCCGAGCACAGAATGAGGCGCTTGACCCCAGCGGGCGCTCCGGGGTGGAGCGGGTCGTCGAGGATTTCCTGAAAGGCCCCGGTGGACAACTCCTCGAGCCGGGAGGCGGCGGCCGGGTGGCGGAGGAGGGACTTCGGCGACATCACGATGAGGGGTTTCTTCACGTCGCGCTTCACCTGGCGGCGCAGGGCGTGGAAGAAGTTGGCGGGGCTGGTGATGTTCGCGACCTGGATGTTGTCCTCGGCGCAGAGCTGGAGGAAGCGCTCGAGGCGGGCGGAGGAGTGTTCGGGGCCCTGGCCCTCGTAGCCGTGCGGGAGCAGGAGCACGATGCCGCTGGTGCGGTGCCACTTCGATTCGCCCGCGGCGAGGAACTGGTCGATCACGACCTGGGCGCCGTTGGCGAAGTCGCCGAACTGGGCCTCCCAGATGCACAGCAGCGCGGGGAAATCGAGGGAATAGCCGTAGTCGAAGGCGAGCACGGCCGCCTCAGAGAGAAGGCTGTTGTAGACGCAGAACCGCGCCTGATCGGGCGCGAGCTGATGGAGCGGCGTGTGGGTTGCGTTCGTCTCCATGTCATGGAGCACGGCGTGCCGGTGGCTAAAGGTGCCGCGCTCGCAGTCCTGCCCGCTGAGGCGGACGGGAATGCCCTCGAGCACGAGCGTGCCGAAGGCGAGCGCCTCGGCGAAGCCCCAGTCGATCGGGCCACGGTCGCGGAAGGCGGCCGCGCGCGCGTCGAGGAAGCGACGGATCTTGGGGTTGGGGCGGAATCTCTCCGGCAGCGTGGTCAGCCCGGTCGCGGCGCGCGCGAGGAGTTCGGGCGCCGCGCCCGTGGGCACCGGGGTGAAATGGAAGTCCGGCTGGAAGACGGCGGTCGAGCCGACGAAACGCCGGGCCTCGGCGGCGGCGGCGCGGCGGGCGGACTTTGCGGTCTCGCTGGCCTTGGCCTTCTCCAGGTGCTTCTCGAGCGCCTCGGAATACTCCGTGCGGATCGCCTCGGACTGGGCCTCGGTGACGACGCCCGCCGCGGCGAGCTGCCGCGTGAGCACGGTGGAGATCGGGGGGTGGCTGGCGATGCGCCGGTAGAGGAGGGGCTGCGTGAAGGCGGGCTCGTCGGTCTCGTTGTGCCCGTGCTTCCGGTAGCACACCATATCGATGACGGCGTCGCGCTGGAACTTCACCCGGAACTCGAGCGCGAGCCGGGCGGCGTGGCAGACCGCCTCGGGGTCATCCCCGTTCACGTGGAAGATCGGCGCCTCGATCATCTTCGCGACGTCCGTGCAGTAGAGGGTGGAGCGGGAGTCCCGCGGCTCGGTGGTGAAGCCGATCTGGTTGTTGATCACCAGGTGCACGGTGCCGCCGGTGCGGTAGCCGGGCAGCTGGGAGAAGTTGAGCGTCTCAGCCACGATACCCTGGCCGGCGAAGGCCGCGTCGCCGTGGATCAGCAGGGCGAGCACGCGCCAGCGCTCCTCGGTGGCGCCGCGCATCCGCTGGCGGGCGCGGGTCTTGCCCTCGACCACCGGGTTGACGATCTCGAGGTGGGAGGGGTTGGCCGCGAGGCGCACCTCCAGTTTGCCGCCGGAGGCGGTCTCGAGCACCGCCTCGTAACCGAGGTGGTACTTCACGTCGCCGTCGCCGCCCACGGTCTCCGGGATGTAGTTCTCGGAGAACTGCTCGAAGAGCACGTCGAAGCTCTTCCGCATCACGCTGGTCAGGATGTTCAGCCGGCCGCGGTGGGCCATCCCCATTACGACCTCCTCGACGCCGAGGCGCGGGCAGGCCTCGAAGAGCGCGTCGACGGCCGCGACCATCGTCTCGCCGCCCTCCAGCGAGAAGCGTTTCTGGCCGACGTACTTCGTGTGCAGGAAGCGCTCGAAGAGCTCCGCCTTGTGGACGCGGCGGAGGATGCGGATGCGTTCCGCGGGCGCGAAGTCCGGCTGGTTGCGCGTCTGTTCCATCCGGGTCTCCAGCCACTGCCGGGCCTCGACGTCCTGGAGGTGGGTGTACTCGACCCCGATCCGCCCGCAGTAGGTGGCCCGCAGGTTCTGCAGGATGTCCCGGAGCTTCATCTGCCCGCCGCCGAGATAAGTCCCGAGGTCGAAACTGGCATCGAGGTCCGCCTCGCCGAGGTCGAAGCGCGCGAGCGCCAGCTCGGGGTAGGTGGGCGGCGGGTCGGCCAGCGGATCCAGGTGCACTTCCCGGTGCCCCAGCGTGCGGTAGGCGTTGATCAGCTGGTGGACGCGGGACTGCTTCAGGCTGTCGAGGATCGGGGCGTTGGCGCGGGCGGGTTCCCCGGTGGCGGCGAGGGTAGCGAGCGCGTTGGCGGAGGGCAGGCCGTTGGCCCCGAGGCTGAACCCCTGGAAAAACGCCCGCCAGGTCGGGTCGACCTGATCCGGCTCCGACAGCCAGGTGGCGTAGAGCGACTCGATCAGCGCGGCGTTGGCGTTGAGCGGCAGGGAAGGGCGTTGCATGCGAGGGAGAGGGAGATTCCACGGCAGGCCGGAGCGAGCACGCCCGGGACCCAACGGGAAAAAAGGGCGGCGATCCAACCACGACCCGGGCGGTGGCTCAAGCGGCGGCCGGACTTCCAGGGGGATTGCAATCGCGCTTAACATCCGTAGCAGGCGGATAAGCATTCTCCTCTTCCCCGCCCATGCTCGACCCGCTGAAGGATCACCTAAATCGATTGATGACAGCGATTAAGGATGGGGATGGCCCCGGTATCAACGCCGCGATGGACGCGGTCGAGTCGGTGCTGGAGGCTAACCGGGCGGGGCTGCACCCGCAACTCGTGCACTTCTTGGAGCAGCGGAGCTACGCCAAGGCCCTGCTCTTTTTAGGGGGCGCCGGGGATATCCCGGTTGGACGTTGCGGCGGGCGCGCGGGGAGGGAAGAACGGTGAACCGCGACAACGTCCCCACGGACGGCGGGAGCGGGCTCGCGCAAAATCCGTTCGCGAAGCTGAGCGCCAGCGGACTCCCCCTCGGGACTCCGCCGCCGCCGGCCGCGCCCAAAATCGAGGCCGCGCCGGCCCGGAACCGCGGGCGCGTCGACGTCCGCCGCGAGACCGGCGGACGGGCGGGCAAGACGGTGACGGTGGCGGACGGCTTCGTCGGCATCGGGTTGCCCGAAAAGGAGCAGTTGGCGAAGCGGATCCGGACCGCGTGCGGCACCGGGGGTACGGTCAAGGAGGGGCGGATCGAGATCCAAGGTGATCACCGGGAAATGGTGGCCCAGGTCCTGACGGAGGCCGGATTCCGGCCAGTGATGGCCGGGGGATGACTGACCCGCCCCGGTCCGCCTCCGGGCGGAAAGTCCCCGCTCAGGCGGCGAGGCCGGCGGAGAGGGCGAGGGCGCCGCGCGCGCGATTGAGGATGTAGAGGTGGTAGCCGGGCGCGCCGTTGGCGAGCAGCCCGCGGATTTGATGCAGCGCCCAGTCGATCCCGACCATTTCCACGACGTCCGGATTGTCCGCCGCAACCTCTAGGCGCGCCGTCAATGGCTTCGGCAGCGTGGAACCGCAGAGCTGCGTGAAGCGCTGAATTTGCTTCAGGGAAAGCACCGGCATAATCCCGGGCACGATGGGCACGGTGATGCCCTCGGCGCGGCAGCGCTCCACGAAGCGGTAGTAGACCGCGTTGTCGAAGAACAGCTGCGTGGTGATGAAGTCCGCGCCGGCGTCCACCTTGCGCTTGAGGTGCGTGAGGTCGGCCTCGAGGGAGGGCGCCTCCGGGTGTTTCTCGGGGTAGCCAGCCACGCCCAGGCAGAAGTCCGGCTGGCGGCGTTTCAGGAGGGCGACCAGCTCCGCGGCGTGCCGGAAGCCGTCGGGCAGCACCGGAAAGGAGGTGGCGCCCTTCGGCGGATCACCCCGCAGGGTCATAATATTGCGGAACCCTTGCGCGTGGATCTGATCGGCCAGCGTCTCCAATTCGCCCCGGGTGTGCCCGACGCAGGTCAGATGCGGCATCACCGTGAACCCGAACTCACCCTTGAGCAGCGCGCTCACCTGCGCCGTCCGATCCCTAGTGGTGCCGCCCGCGCCGTAAGTGACCGAAACGAAGTCCGGACCCATCCGACGCAACGCTTCCGCCGTGCCGCGCAGGGCTGCGACTCCGGCGTCGTCCTTCGGCGGGAAGAACTCCAGCGAGCGCAGGGGACGGCCGCGGGCGAAAAGTTCGGCAATCGGTCGATCGGGGTTCATAAAGCTGATGCATCAACGCATACGGAATCGTTGATGCGTGTAAAGGACGGGCTGGCGGGTAGTTTTACCGCCCCGGGGCCCCGAACCGGGTTTTGTCCGGCCCGGCGACGGGCGCGGGCGGTCGGTGGGAAGGGTGGAAAACGAAGCGGCCCGGCGATTGGCCGGGCCGCGGGGTTCACGGTTTTTTCGGGGCCTCGGCCGGCGGGGCGGCCACCGGTGCCGGGGCGGGTGGCGGGATCGGCTCGAACATTTCCTCCGGCTTCTGGGGCAGGCTGGTGAAGGAGTATTCGGCGATCTGAAACGCGCGCTTCTGCATCAGGGCGTTGATCGGCTGGCTGCCCTCGCTGTGCGCGATGTGCGCGAACACCGGTCCGGCGGGGATGGTCTCGAATTCCGGCGCCAAGGGTTTGTCGTCCTTCCTGGGTTCCCCGGCCTTCGCGTCATCCTTCTTCGCCAGATCGGCCACGCTGCCGAGGGCGGCCGGGCCGCTCTTGCCGTCCGCGCCCGGGGTGGGCGCCTTGAGCTTCTTCTCCTCGGGCTTTCGGCCGAGGGCGAGGGTCACGGTCTTGTTGTCGAACGTCGTGACCTTGAAGGTGCGCTGGTTGGCCTTCGCCGCCGTCGCGTTGGCGTCATCGGTCGCCGTCGACTCGGTGAAGCGCACGGTGGCGAGCGTGCTGAGGAGCGAGCCGATCTTGTCGGCCTTCACGCGCTGGCCTTCCGGCGTGCGGTCGGCGGTCCAGGCATCCTCCTTCTTGGCCCGCGAGACGACGAGGGGGCCGCCCTCGGCGAACGGGATCTCCACGCGCGCGAGGTCGTCCAGCTTGAGGCTGATCAGCTCCGGGTTGGCCCAGTTGCGCGCTTCGCCGTCGATCCAGGCGTTCAGGCTGGCGAGGTAGGCCTTGTTCTCGTCGCCGAAGCGGACGAAGCGGCCGCCGCCGGTGTCGGGATTTTTCCCCAGCGTGGCGGAAAAGGTGGCTTTGCCGTCCGCGCCGAGCAGTTCGATCTTCGTGTCCTTGAACTCGAGGCGGGCGATCCGCTCGGGGTTCGAGGTCACGAGGCGCTGCAGCTTGGCCTCGGTGAGGTTGCCGACGAAGCCGGAGAGCTTGCTGAAGTCGGCGGCCATATCGTGGTAACTCGGCACCTTCCAGGTGCCATCCGCCTGCCGGGCCAGCTCGACGGTCTTGCCGGCGTCGGAAAGGCGCACGCGGGCCGCCTGCTCGATCAGGTTCGCGGCGACGAGGGGCTGCTGGAGACGGGCGTCCGCCGCCGGGGGCGGGGCGGGGCGGTTCAGGAGGTAGGCGCCGCCGGAGAGCGCGGCGAGGACGAGGACGGCAACGACGAGGGACTTGAGTTTCATCGCGGTGGGTGCGTTTGGGCGGCGGCTTACTTCTTCCGGTTACGGTAGAACCAGATCCCGAAGCCGCCGATGAGGAGGGGCGTCCCGAGCAGGTTCAGCACGAGCAGGCGGTTCTCGAGGCGGTCGATGTCCTCGCGCAGGGCCCGCCGGATCTCCCGGCGTTCCCCGCGGATCTTCGCCTGCTGTTTCTGGAAGTCCTCGATGGCCTTGGCCATATCGGGCGTGGCGACGAGGCGGTTGCCCTCGCCCTTCTTGCCCTGGAGCTCGGTCAACTTCGTCTGCACCTGCTGCAGCCGGCCATCGAGCTCGGTGAGCTTCGACTGGTACTGCTGCTGCGCGGCGGCCTCCATCTTCCGCACCACGGTGAAGGGGCGGATCGATGAACCCTTGCCGCGGATGGAGATCAGGTCCGGGGAACCGCCGAGCAACTCCACGGTGTTCGCCGCGAGGGCGAGGTTGTCGTTGAGGGGCTGGGCGGCGGTCTGCCCGAAGAAGTTGAACTTGCGGACGCTGTAGTCGTCGAAAAGCCAGTCCGTGTCCGCGATGACGAACAGGGTGGACGTGGTCTTCGACTCCTTCAGCCCCTCGCCGGCGGGAGGGGGGGCGGGCGGGGTGGGGGCGCCCGGGGCGTCCGCCGGCTTTTCGTCCTTGGGCGCGCCGTCGGGGAAGGCGCTCTTGAATTTGCCCGTCACCAGCGCGGCGACGGTCTTGCGGCCGCTGGGCGTCAGCTGCTTGGCGACGTCGTCGGGCTGGGCGAACTGGAGCATCATGCTCGGCATATCGCCGGTCTGGGCGGAGGTCTCGATCAGCGGGGTGAAGGTGAGCGAGCCGCCGGCCTTGTGGGCCACGCTGCCGGGCTCGATGAACATCACCGAGTTGAGCTGCGCGGTGGCCTGCGACTTGGAGTTGAACGGGGCGCGCCCGGCCAGGCTGATCCACACCGGGAAGCGCGCGATGCCGCCGCCGCCGGTCTGGACCTGGGTCGCGTTCTCGAGGTCACCGATGACCTTTTGGGAGTCATAGGCCACCTCGTACGCGCCGAGGAGGACGGAGAGGTCGCTGGAGACGTTCTGGACCCCGCCACCCATCATCATCTGCTGCGGGTTGCTCTGCCGCTTGAAGTGCTGGGACGAGGGATCGACGGCCACGATCACCGGCTTCCCGCCGAGGAGGAACTGGTCGATCGCGTACTGCAGGCGCGGCGAGACGCCCTGGGGGTGGGCGATGAGCAGCACGTCGAGGCCGGCCGGCAGCTCCGTCGCGGAGGCCTCCACGGTCACCACCTGGAAGGACTGCTCCAGCTCCGTGATGACCATCTGCGCGGGTTGCGGCTGCCGGCGCATCATCATCATCATCTGCATTTCCTGCGGGCTGGTGCCCTGGAGCGGCAGGCTCGTGATCAGACCGAGCTTCCGCTTGTCCAGCTGCTGCACGGAGTAGATCAGCTTGGACAGGTCATACTCGAGGAACGGCTCCCGCTGGGGGGTGAAGGCGGGAATGTTCTTCTGCTGGTCGACCTGCGTGACCACGAGGCCGAAGAAGAACTGTTCCCCGCCCTGCTGGGCGACTTGCGGGGTCAGGCCGGCGGCGGTGGCCTTCTCCTCCTCGGGCGTGTCGGGCCGCGGATTGATCACGTTGAGCGTGACCTTGCCCCGGGAGGCGCGGACGTACTGGCGGAGGGTCTCCTGGACGCGCGCGGCGTAGTTCTTGTAGGCGATCGGCAGGCCGGCGGCGTCCTTCGTGAAGTAAAGGTCGACCGTGACCTGCTCCTCGATGCGTCCCAGCATGCGCCGGGTGCCCTCGGAGAGGGAGTAGATCGACTCCGCCGTTGCGTCGAGGCGCACGGGCACCGAGGAGGCGAGGAAATTGATCAGGACCAGCCCGACGAGTAGCAGGCCGATGGCGAGGGTTTTGCTTCCAGCTTTCATGGGCGGCAGGTGGGGACGGTTCAGCGTTCGAGGACGACCACGTTGAGGAAGAGCGTGAAGCCCATCAGGGAGAGGAAGAAGACCACGTCCTTCGGATCGATGATCCCCTTGGTGAACGCGTCGAAATGGGTGATGAAGCTGAAGTTCGACAGGGCGTCCGCGAGCGCCATCGGCAGCAGGCCCTCGAGCGTGTCGGTGAAGCTGCTGAAGCCGAGGAACAGCAGGCCGGCGCACGCGGCGAGGCTGATGACGAAGCTGATGACCTGGTTCTTGGTCAGCGCCGAGGCGAGGGTGCAGACCCCGAGGTAACCGCCGGCCATCAGCACCGCCCCGAGGTAGGTGGTGAGGATCACGCCCCAGTCCGGATCCCCGAGGTAGCCCACGGTGAGGGCCATCGGGAAGCTGGCCAAGACCGCGAGGGTGAGGAATGCCCAGCCGGCGAGAAACTTGCCCAGCACGGCCTCCAGCGTGGTGATCGGAAGGGTGAAGAGCAGTTCGACCGTGCCCGAGCGCTTCTCCTCCGACCAGAGCCGCATCCCCACCGCGGGCACGAGGAAGAGGAACAGCCAGGGGAAGAATGTGAAGTAGCTATCCATCCCGGCGACGCCCGCGCGGAAGAAGCCGCCGTAGCGGGAGAAGGCGAGGGAGACCGAGATGAACAGGAAGGCGATCAGGAACACGTAGGCGACCGGCGACCGGAAGTAGCCCAGGAACTCGCGTTTGAAGATCGGAACGATGTGACGCATGGCGGGGGCGAAAGGGTTGGGGGGGCGTTCAGAGGTCGCCGCGGGTGAGTTCGCGGAAGATTTCGTCGAGGCGCGCGCCGGGCTTGCGGGCCCGCATCTGCGCCGGGGTCTCGTCGGCGACCACCTTGCCCTGCGAGATGATGATCACGCGGTTGCAGATGGCTTCCACCTCCTCGAGGATGTGCGTGGAGAGGATCACCGCCTTGGCTTCCGCCATCCCCTTGATCAGGGCGCGGACCTCGTTCTTCTGGTTCGGATCGAGGCCGTCGGTCGGCTCGTCGAGCACCAGCACGGCCGGGTCGTGGAGCAGCGCCTGCGCGAAGCCGACGCGCTGCTTGAAGCCCTTCGAAAGGGTCTCGATCGTCTGCTTCCGCACCGGGGTCAGGTGCGTTAGCTGCACCGCCCGGTCGACCTGCGCCGCGCGCGCCTCCGGCGTCCGGTAACCGCGGATCTCGGCGATGAACCCGAGGAATTCCTCCACCGTCATTTCCGGATAGGCCGGCGCGCTTTCCGGCAAGTATCCCAGCTTGCCCTTCACGGCCACCGGGTCGCGCGTCACGTCGATCCCGTCCACGGTCGCCGAGCCCGCGTTGGGCCGGAGGAATCCGGTGATCATCTTCATCGTGGTGGACTTGCCCGCCCCGTTGGGGCCGAGAAAGCCGAGGATGTCGCCCCGCTTCACCGAGAAGGAGACGCCGTCGACGGCGCGCTTCGGTCCGTAGGTTTTAACCAAGCCTTTGACTTCAATCATACAGGGGTGGGGTGGAGGAGGAAAAGGGTGGGAGGCCGGGCAGTCCGGGTAGGACGGCCGCCGGCCGGGAAAGACGCGAGAAATTCAGGAGCTCGGTCCGTGCAAGAAAAAAGGGCAAGTCCGGAAACCGGGAATTCGGGTCAAGCCGGGCTCGACGCCGGGGGCGCCGGGAGGCCTTCCCGCTCCGTCCGGAGCCGCAACTGGCCGCAGGCCGCGTCGATGTCGTGGCCCTTCTCCCGCCGCAGGGTGACCGAGACCCGGGCGGCGCGGAGCACGTCCGCGAACCGTTCCTGCCGGGTCAGGCTGGGCCGGCGCCAGTCGAGGCCGGCGACGGTGTTGTAGGGGATCAGGTTGACGTGCGCGTGGAGGTCGAGGGCGATGTCCCGCAGTTTGCCTGCCTGCTCCAGGCTGTCGTTCACCTCCTCGATCAGGATGAATTCGAGGGTGACCATCCGGCCGTGCCGGGCGCTGAAGGTGCGGATGGCCGGGATCAGCTCGGCGAGCGGGTAGGCCTTGTTCACCGGCATAATCCGCTCGCGGACCTCGTCCGTGGCCCCGTGGAGCGAAATCGCGAGCCGGAAGCCGAGGTCCTCCTCCGCCAAGCGCAGGATTTTGGGGACCAAGCCGCTGGTGGAGAGGGTGATCCGCCGCGCGCCGAAGCCGAGGCCCCAGTCGGCATTCACGATCCGGAGCGCCTGCAAGGTGGCTTCGTAGTTGGCGAGTGGCTCCCCCATTCCCATCACCACGATGTTGTCGAAGGAGGCGAGTTCCGCGTGGGCGCGGGGGGTGCGGGCGTCCTCCCGGTGGCAGACTTGGAGGAGTTGCGCGACAATCTCGCCGGCGAGCAGGTCGCGCCTGAGCCCCGCGAGGCCGCTGGCGCAAAACGCGCACGCCATCGCGCAGCCGACCTGGGTGGAGATGCAGATGGTTTTCCGGGAGTGCTCGAGCCCGACGCCCTCCTGCGGGGCGCGGATGATGACGGTTTCAATCAGGGAGTGATCCCCCAACTCCAACAGCAACTTGTCGGTAACGTCCTCCGATTGACGGTTGAGCACGAGCCGGGCGGGCAGCAGCTCGAAGGTTTCCGCCAGCCAGAGGCGGAGCGGCTGGGGCAGGTTGGTCATCTCCTCCCAGGAGCGGACGCGCTTTTTGTACAGCCAATCGAGGATCTGGCGGGCCCGGAACGCGGGTTCGCCGCGCTCGCGCAACCGGGCGGAGAGGGAATCGAGGGTTTCCCCCGTCAGCGGCGGTCGAGCGGGCACGTATTTCATACGGGCGGGGCGCTCAGGCGCGGGCCGCGTGCAGGGCCACGATGCCCAGCGTCAGGCGACGGGCAGAGACGGACTGGAAGCCGGCGGCGCGGATCTCCCGGCCGAGCGCCTCGTGATCGGGAAAGGCGCCGATCGACGCGTTCAGGTAATCGTAGGCGGCGCGGTCCCCGGTCACCCAACCCGCCACGCGCGGCAGCAAATACCTGAGGTAGAGGTAGTAAATCGGCCGGAACCAAACGTAGGGCTGGGAGAACTCGAGAATGTACAACCGGCCGCCCGGCCGGAGGACTCGCCGCAGTTCACTCAGGCCGCGGGCCCGGTCCGCCAGGTTTCGGAGCCCGAAGGAGATGGTGGCCGCGTCCTGGGACGCGCTGGCCAGGGGCAGATTCAGGCCGTCGCCGGGGGCGAACCTGACGTGATCGTAACGTCCGGCCGGCGCGGCGCGTTGTTTCGCTTCGGCCTGCGCCAGCATCGGGGGGCAAAAGTCGAGCCCCAGCACGGGGACGGAGGGTCCGAGGGCGCGTGCCAGGGCGAAGGCGACGTCGCCGCTGCCCGTGGCGACGTCCAGCACGGTGCCGGGGGCCTGGCGGCCGACGGTGGCGACGAGCCGGCGGCGCCACCAACGGTCGAGCCCGCCGGACAAGATCACGTTGGCCACATCATAGCCGCGGGCGATGCGCCCGAACATCGATTGGACGGCCTGGGGGTCCGGCGAAGACACGGCGTGACAGGCGTCGAAAACTGACCGGAAGGCAAGTCGTTCATAAGAGTTGACGTAATCCCTGACCGGCAAATACTTTAGGCGGAGTCGAAACGTTCCGAACAACAAGGACACACCCCATGGCGAACCTGACCAAACGTGAGATCGTGCTGGAGATCTACAAGAAGAAGGGCTTCCCGCAGAAGCAGATCGTGGACACGGTGCAGCAGACACTGGACATTATCCAAGCCGCGCTGGCGGACGGACGGAATGTGGAATTGCGCAACTTTGGTGTTCTGGAGGTGCAGGTGCGCAAGCAGCGCGTCGGCCGCAACCCGAACAAGCCGGAGGCGGAAGTCATCATCCCGCAGCGGGCCGTGGTGAAGTTCAAGTCGGGCAAGGTGCTGAAGCAGCAGCTCAAGAAGATCGATCTCGCGAAGATCCAGCCCTTCAGCCCGGCCGAAGAGAAGGACGAGGCCTGATCCGGCCGGCGTCCGCCGCGGTTTTTTGGTTCGCCCTGCCGCCGTGCGCGCCTTGAGGTGAGGCCTGATGGCCTCGTTCCAGACCCTGCCCGGCTTCCGGGAATTCTACCCGGAGGATCTTGCCCTCCGCAGCCACCTCTTCCGCCGCTGGCGGCAGACGGCCGGGGTCTTCGGGTTCGCGGAGTACGATGCGCCCGTGCTCGAGCCGCTCGACCTTTACCGCGCCAAGTCGGGGTCCGAGATCGAGGCGCAACTCTTCAGTTTCACGGACAAGGGCGGCCGCGAGGTCGCGCTGCGGCCGGAGATGACGCCGACGGTGTGCCGGCTGGTCGGGGCCCGGGCGAACACCCTGCGGCGGCCGATCAAGTGGTTCAGCATCGGGGAGTTTTACCGTTACGAGCGGATGCAGAAGGGGCGGGGGCGCTGTTTCCACCAGTTCAACGCCGACATCTTCGGCGAGTCGGGTCCGGAGGCGGAAATCGAGCTGATCGCGCTGCTGGTGCAGTGCCTCGCGGCCTTCGGGCTCACCGCCGACGACTTCTACATCCGGCTGAGCGACCGCAACCTCTGGTTCTATTTCCTGGAGGCCCTAGGCTTGGATGAGCCCCGCGCGCGGACGGTCCTGACGGTGGTCGACCGGTATGAGAAGAACGGCGACGCCGCCTTTTCGGCCTACACCGATGCTTTTGGCCCGCTGCCGGAGGACCTTAAGGCCCGCATCCTCGCGTTCCTTGGGGTCAAGTCCCTGCCCGCGCTGGAGGCGATGCTGGCGCCGCTCGGGGGCGATAAGCTGGCGGCCCGGCTGGCCGAGTGGCGGCAGGTGCTCTCGGCGCTCGATGCGATGGGTCTGGGGAGCTTCGTGACGGTCGACCTCGGCGTGGTGCGGGGCTTGGCTTACTACACGGGATTCGTGTTCGAGGCCTTTGACCGCCGCGGCGACCTGCGCGCCTTGGCGGGCGGGGGCCGTTATGACGATCTGGTGAAGAAGCTCGGCGGTCCGGACCTGCCGGCGGTCGGGTTCGCGATCGGGGATATGACGTTCTCGCTGCTCCTCGAGCAACGGGGCCTGCTGCCGCCTCTCGTGAGCGCGCCGGACGTGTACTGCGTGATTGGCGGCGCGGCGGAACGCCTGGCGGCGTTCCGGGAAATCCACGCGCTGCGGGCGGCGGGTTTCCGCGTCGAGTACCCGTTGCGCGACCTCGCCTTCGGCAAGCAGTTCAAGGCCGCCGCGGAGTCCGGGGCCCGGCTGGCGCTGATCCTCGGCGGCGACGAGCTGGCGCGCGGGGTGGTCAAGGTCCGCGACCTCGGCCAGCGCAGCGAGGTGGAGGTCCCGCGTGACGCCGTGGTGGCGCACGTGCGCGACTTCCTAGCGGGCAACGGTTAAAGATCCGCCGGACCGAAGGCGTGCGGCAGCAGGGCGGCGAGCGTGGTCTCGACGCGGCCCTCGCCGGCGCAAACGCTGAGCACCGTCGTCCCCGGGCCGAACTCGTGCAGCACCTGCCGGCAGGCGCCGCAGGGCAGGGTGGGTGTGGGCGTCGGGGTGAAGACCGCCACCGCCCGCAACCGGCGGCTGCCGGCGGCCACCGCGCTGAAGACGGCCGTGCGTTCCGCGCAGTTGGTGAGGCCGAACGAGGCGTTCTCCACGTTGCAGCCGGTGAACACGCGGCCGTCCGTCATCAGCACGGCGGCCCCCACGGGGAAATGGGAGTACGGGGCGTACGCGGCGGCGGCGGCCCGGCGGGCGGCGGCGACCAGGCGCCGGCGCTGGGGGGCGGTCAGGGCGGCGGGCATCTGGCGCAGGCTGGGCCGCGCCCGAGGGGAGTCAAGGGGCGTGCCGGGACGCCCGGGAAAAAGGGTGCCGGCCGCGACGCACCCACCTGCGCCCCGGCCCGCTTTCGGGGGCAGCGCGAATTCGCCGCGCTTGTCCGTGTGGCACTGGTAACAGGTGTCGGGTTTCCGGGCGGGGTTGAGAACGTTGTCGATGCCGCCCCCCGCCTTGGAGTGGACGCTCCCGGGCCCGTGGCAGGCCTCGCAACCCATCTCCTTGCGGGTGTCGCCGGGGGTCATCAGCTTGGCGTGGGTGGCGGAGCCGAAGGCGCGGGTGATGTCCTCGTGGCACTGCGCGCAGTCCTTGGTCCCAACGAAGGTCGCGCCGGGGACGCTTGGGGGACATCAGCACCGTGCGGTTCACCATCACGCAGGAGACGAGCAGGAGGCCCCACGTGGCGGTGCCGCCGAACACGAGGGCGCTCCGGGAGAGGAAAGGACGGATTTTCATGGCGGGCGGGAGGCGGGGGAACCGCCGGGGGCGGGGCGCGGCTGGCGCCGGCCCCCTTTATGCCCGAGCGCTCCGCGGACCGCTGCGCGCGGGTTGCCAAGCTGGCCGCACGCCTTGGCGGTGGGCCATCCCCGCCCCTCGCTTTAAGGCCGCCCCGGATCAGGCCGCCGGTAGCGGCAGGCGTCCCGCCGCCGGTCCCGCGGTCGCGTCAGGGAGCGACCTCGTAGATCTCGACCAGCGCGTTGCCGGTCTGGGCGTTCGGCCCGGCGTTGGGGGGGCCGCTGACCACCGCGGTGTAGGCGCCCGGCTCCAGGTAGACCAGCAGGGCGGCGTCGAGGCTCTGCGCCCCGAGCGCGAAGGCGCGCACGGCGGCGGCCGCCTCGCGGATCAGGTTGGCCTCCGGGTCGCGGAACCAGTCGTCGTTGGTCCGGACCAGCGTGGAGCCGCGGAAGAGGTTGAGCTGGGGGTTGGCGAGGACCCCGGGGACGTTGAACGGGGCGTTGCCCAAGGTCGGGCCGACCGCGCGGATGAGCACGCGCTGCGGGGCGGTGCCGCTGATGACGAAGCCCGCGATCAGCGCGGCCTCGGGGGCGACGGTGGTGCGCGTGGAGGCGTTGGTGAACCGGCGGCGGCCCCGGCGGGCGGCTGGCCCCAGTCGTTGTTCTGCGCCAAGGCGGTGTTCACGCGGAACAGCTGCAGGTTCGGGTCCGGCAGCGCCCCCGCGACGTTGAAGGGCGGCCGGCCGATGCCCGGGCCGACCGCGCGCAGCAGCACGGACTTCGCCGCCGCCCCGCCCGTCGCGAACCCGACGATCAGCGGCGCGCCCGGCAGGGTGACCCCGCGGACGGACAGGTTCACCAACTGCTCCTGGCCGAGGAGCGCCTCGATCGCCCCGGCCAGGGTGCCCGTGGTGCCCGTAGCGGTGCGGACCGAGCCCCGGACCGCACCCGCCGCGAAGCCCAGATCCAGCGCGGCCCCGCCGGTGGAGGTCGCCCGCAGGCGGCCGGTCGCATCCAAACGCCCCGCCGCGCCGTCCGCGGCCGCGCCGCCGGACGTGACGACCAGGACCTGCCCATCGGGGGCGACAAGCGCGTGTCCCCGGCCGCCGGCGCTCCCGACGAGGGCCAGACGGTACAGCCCCGCCGCGGCCACGGGGGCTTCGGTGCGGATCCTCGTCCCGGTGAAGGTCTCGTTAAGGGCGGCGAGGCTCAACTGGGCCGTGCCCGAGAGCTCGTCGAGCGTCCCGGTGGCGACAAAGGCGCGCGGGGTCGACTCGCTGGTGGAACCGGAGCCGCGCACGTTGCCGCGGAGGTCCACGGTGGCGTTGAGGAGCGCCACCGCGGCCCCGCCCGAGGCGAGGGGCGCGAGCAGCGCGGCGGTGCCGTCAGCGCGCACCAGCAGCAAGCCCTCCGTGCCCCCGGACAGCCGGCCGGCATAGGTGCCCGTGAAGTCACGCACGGTCACCGTCAGGGCGGCGGCCGCGCTGGTGGCGGTGCCGAGGGCGTTGGCGGCGATCACATCGTAAGCGCCGGCCGCGGCCACGGTCGCGGGCGTCAGGCGAAGGGTGGCGCCGGTCTGCCCGGGCAGGGCCGTGCCGTTGCGCCGCCACTGCAGCGCCGGCACGGGATAGCCGGACACCTCCACGGAGAGCGTGGCCTCATCCCCGGCCGCCACGGTCTGCGCCACGGGCGGGCGGGTGAACACCGGGGCCGCCCGGACCGTCACCTGCGCCGCACTGGTGTCACTGCCCGCGAGGTTGGTCACCGTCACCGCGTAGCGGCCCGTGTCGGCGAGGGTGAGCGCTGCCAGGGAGAGCTCGGTGCGCGTGGCGCCGGGGATCGCGACGCCGTCGCGGCTCCATTGGAAGGCGGGCAGGGGCGTGCCCACGGCGGAGGCACGCAGGGTGAGGTCGGCGCCCGCCAGCGGCGACTGGTCGGTCAAGCGCACGGTGAGGTAGGGGGCGAGGCTGCCGACCAGAAACCGGATCGTGCGCTCCACGGGATCCGCGGCGGCGTAAGTGGCGTTGCCCGCCTGCGTCGCCCGCACCACGACGTCCCCGCCCTGGCTCGTGAGCAGGTTGCCCGCGAGGGATGCGGCCCCGGAAACCAGCGTCACCGTCACCGGCAATCCCGACGAGGCGGTGGCGGTCAGGCGCACGCCGCTGCCGGCCGCGACCACCAGCGCGGGCAGGTCGAGGGTGATGGTCTGCGGGCGCTGGGAAACGAAGACCCACGCCGGCAGGCTGGTGACGCTCCCGCCCGGATTGGTCACGACCACCTCGTACCGGGCCCGCGGGATCGCGAGCGAGGCCGCGAACATCAGGACCGGGGCGTTCTCACCGGGGAGGTCTGCCCCCTCGCGCCGCCACTGGAAGGAGAGATTCGCGCCCTCGGCCGTGACCCGCAGGATGACGATGTCGTCGGGATAGACGCTGGCGCTCTCCGGCTGGCCGGAGATGACGGGGGGCAGGGGAGCCTGGCCGCGCAGGGAGGTCACGACCACGAGGAGGCAGAAAGCGAGGAATCCGGGGCGCATCGGGGGAGTTTGAAACAACCGGAAGACGCGATGTCCACGGTGCGGTTGCGCGAAAATGGGGGGTCGTACCCGGGGGCGGGCGTGGTTTCCGCCAGACAAGACCGTTTACATCCGCCCCGCTTTGCTGCCACCGTGGCACCGTAGCCGCGTCGCGCGGCCTCTGCCTCCCTCCGCATGCGCCTTCGTCTTCTTCGAGCCTCCTGCCTCGCCCTCGCCGGCCTCGCCGCGGGGAACCTCCACGCCCAAGCCCCCGCGGCGACCCCTGCTCCAGCTCGGGCGGAGGAGGATACCGTGAACCAGATCATGCTGCCGGACGCGGACTTGGACACGGTCCTCAACGTCTACGAGCAGCTCACCGGCCGGATTGTGATCCGCCCCCAGCAACTCACCGCGGCAACCTACAACCTCCGGATCAAGCAGGCGGTCACCAAGGCCGAGGCGATCATCGCGATCGAGACGGCGCTCGCGGTGAACGGCATCGGCCTCTCCCCGCTCGGGGACAAGTTCCTGAAGGTGGTGAACATCCAGGCGGTGCGCCAGGAGGCGCCGGAGCTGATCACCGGCTCCGCCTTCGTGCGTCCGGCCACGGGCAAGGCCGCCTCCAAGATGTTCACGCTGGAGTTCGCCCGCGCGCAGGAGGTGGCCCCGATGATCACCGGCCTCCTCAACGCCCTCTACGGCGGCCCGGTCATCCTCGCCTCCGCCAACGCCCTGCTCATCACCGACAGCATCAGCAACCTGCAGCGGGTCGAGACGGTGCTCCAGCATATCGACCGGCCGAACACCGCCGGGATGAAGCCGAAGTTTTACCAGCTGAAGGATGCCAAGGCCAGCGACCTGGTGAACAAGCTCCGCGGCATTCTCACCGGCACGCTCCAGCAGCAGATCGGCACCGCCACCTCCTACAGCGCCGACGATCGCACCAACCAGGTCATCCTCGTCACCGACCCGCGCCAGCACGCCTTCTTCGACGACCTGATCGAGCGCCTCGATCGCCGGGCCGACCCGAACACCCGCAACGAGGTCATCTACCTCAAGCACGCCAAGGCCACGGACGTGGTTAACGTGCTGAGCCGTATCATCTCGGGGACGAACACCGCGCTCCAGCGGCAGGGGGCCGCCGGCCCGCGCCCGGCCGCGCCCGCCGCGAATCCTAGCCCGCCCGCCCCGGCCGCGGTGCCGGCCCCCACGATCGTCTCCGCCTCCAATTCCCAGGGCGACGGCAACAACGAGTTCAGCTCGCTCATGACCGTCGTGAACGACGACCGGAGCAACGCCGTGGTCGTTTTCGGCACCTCGGACGACATCCGCCTCGTCCGCGCCCTGATCGACAAGCTCGACATCGTGCTGCCCCAGGTGCGCATCGAGGTGGTCATCGCCGAGGTGACCCTTGACGACCAGCACACCAGCGGCATCAGTGCGCTCGGGCTTAAGATCGAGGGCGATAAGCTGGTCGGTTTCACCGGCAGCACGGTCGGGATGGCCATCTCCGGCGGCGCCATCTCGCGCAGCGCCGCGGTTTCCGGCTCCCGCGACCTCGCGGCCGAGATCGCGCTCAACACCACGCCGCGCTCGCGCAACAACGCCATCACTACCCAGCCCGTGGTCGTCACCAGCCACGGCAAGCAGGCCAAGTTCTTCAACGGCGAGACCCGCCCCGTCGTCACCGGCACGATTCAGTCTGCTGCCGGCGTCAGCACTGGCCTCGCCTCCAGCTCCACCGTCACCCAGCAGCAGATCGGCACCACGCTCACGGTCACACCCTTTATCGGCGTCGACGGGGCGGTGCAGCTGGACTTGGTGCAGACCGTCGAGGACGTGATCGGAGAGGTGCTGGTCGACCAGAACAAGCAGTACGTGATCGGCCGGCGCGAATCGACCAACTACGTCTCCGCCAAGTCCGGCGACATCATCGTCATCAGCGGCTTCCGCAAGAACGCCTCCCTCCGCAGTTCCAGCCGCTTCGGCCCCATCCCGATTTTGGGCGACCTGCTCGGCGCGCGCTCCCGCGGCCAGACGGTCTCCGACCTCGTGTTTTTCGTCCGCCCGGTGGTTCTCACCAACACGCCCGCGATCGACAACGCCGACGCCTACCGCCGGATTGATAGCTGGCCCTCCCGCGACGAGGTCAAGAAGGAGTTGGATCCCTCCTACGTGGCCCCGCCTCGCTCGACGATCGACCGCCTCCTCGGGAAATGAGCGCCGTCGCGGACCTTCAGGCCCCCGCCGCGGGGCTCCTGCCCGCCGCGCTCGCCGAGAAACTCACGGACGAGCAGCGCCAGGCCCTCGCCGAGGCCCCGCGCGGGCAACGGCTGGCGGCGCTGGCCGCCGCGCTCGCCCGGCCCGAGAACGAGGTGCTGACCGCCCTCGCCGCCGCCTGCGGCCTGGACATCGCGAGCAACCTCGAGGCCGATGCCGAGGCGCGCGGGCTGCTCCCGGCCCGCCTCGTCCACGAGTACCAGATTATCCCCCTGCAGCTGGCGCGCCCCGGCAGCACGCCCCCTATGCCGGTGCCGGATCTCGAGCGCCCGCTCCACCTCGCCGCGGCGTGGCTGCCGGACGCGGATATGGCCGCGTGGATCCGCACCTTCACCGCCCGGCCCCTGCGGTGGCACCTCGCGGTCCCCGAACGCGTGCACCAGCTCATCATCGAGAACTTCGGCGTCGGCGCCGGCTCGCTCGAGGACGGGCAAGAGGACTACATCGCGCCCGCGGCCCAGGCCGCCGCGGAGGAGGTGGTCGACGAGGAGGCGGCGGTGGTCCGCTTTGTCACCGATGTCATCTCCCAGGCGGTGGCGGACCAGGCCACGGACATCCACTTTGAACCCCAGGAGGCGCAGCTGCGCATCCGCTACCGGGTCGACGGGCTGCTGGTGCCGGTGCCGGTCCCGGAGAACCTGCTACGGTTCCAGGACGCGATCATCTCCCGCCTCAAGATTATGGCGCGGATGAACATCTCTGAGAAGCGCCTGCCCCAGGACGGCCGCATCAACTTTCGCGCCGGCGGCGTGACGCTCGACATCCGCGTTTCGACCGTCCCCACGATCTACGCGGAATCAATCTCCCTGCGCCTCCTCAACCAAAAGAAAGAGGCTTACACGATGGACCGGCTCGGGATGAGCGCGGCGGAGCAGGCGGCGATCGGCGAGGTCCTCGACACCCCGCACGGCATCATCCTGGTCACCGGCCCGACCGGCTCCGGCAAGAGCACCTCGCTCAACGCCTTCCTGCGGAAGATCAACTCCACCGACCTCCGCATCATCACCATCGAGGACCCGATCGAGTACGAGGTGCCCGGGGTGAACCAGATGCAGGTGCGCCCCGAGATCGGGCTGACCTTCGCCGACGCCCTGCGCCACGTGCTGCGGCAGGACCCGGATGTGATCATGGTGGGTGAGATCCGGGACAAGGACACGGCCGAGATCGCGATCCGCGCCTCGCTGACGGGTCACCTGGTGTTCTCGACCCTGCACACCAATGACGCGCCCGGCGCGATCACCCGTCTCGTGGATATGGGCATCGAGCCCTTCCTGGTGGCGTCCGCGATCGAGCTGGTGATCGCGCAGCGGCTGGTGCGGCGGCTCTGCCCCGAGTGCTCCCGCCCCGCGCCCATCTCGCGGGTGAAGCTGGACGAGAGTCTGGCGATCCTCGGCTGCGATCCGCAGGAGGCGGCGGACGTGACCGAGCTGGCGGCGCCGGTGGGCTGCGACCGCTGCCGGGGCACGGGTTACCGCGGGCGCATCGGCATCTTCGAGATCTTCCGCCTCAACGAGGAGATGCACCAGCTGGTGCTGAAACGCGAAAGCACGCGCACGCTGGCCGAGTGCGCCCGCCGCCACGGGATGCGCACGCTCGGGCAGAGCGGCTGGGAGAAGGTGCTTCGCGGCCACACCACGTTCGACGAGGTACTGCGGGTCATCACTGTGGTGGAGAAGTAATGCCCCGTTTCGCCTACAGCGGACGCGATCGCGCGGGCCAGCCGGTCACGGCGGAGCTCGAGGCCCCCTCGCGCCGCGACGCCCTGCGGGTGCTGGCCGCCCGGGGCGTGCAGGCGCGGACGGTGGAGGAGCTGGGTGCCGGCCAGGCCGTCGCTCGCCGCCCGGCCGAGACCCGGACCGCGCGGACGCTCACCCGGCGCGAGTGCCTGCCCTTCCTCGAGGCGCTCCACGACCTAGTCCACAGCGGTCTGTCCGCCGGCGAAGCCGTGCGGCTGCTCTCGGTCCGCATCCAGGAGCCGCGGCTCCGCCGGCTTGCGGGCCAGCTCTGGGAGCGCATCAGCGAGGGCGCGCCCCTGTCGCGGGCGATGGCGGCGAGCCCCGAGGTCTTCGAGCCTTCGGTGACCAACCTGATCCAGGCGGGCGAGGCGACGGGTTCGCTCAACGACACCCTCGCGCGGCTGATTGCGCACCTGACCGAGCAGCGCGAACTGCGGCGGCAGCTGCTCGCCGCGCTGGCCTACCCGGCGTTCATGGTGGTGGTGGCGGGCGGGGTGATCGTGTTCTTCCTCGTCTTCCTGCTGCCGCGGCTGAAGACGCTCCTCACCTCGCTCGGCGGCAAGATGCCCGCCTCGACCTCGCTCCTGATCGGGCTCTCCGAATTCCTGCTCAGCCCGTGGGGCATCGGCCTCGTCGTGGCGGCGCTGGCGGGCTTCAGCTCCTTCCTCGGCTGGCGCCGCACCGCGGCCGGCCGGGCGGCGACGGACGCTTGGCTACTGCGGCTCCCGCTGACGGGTCCGTTCGTGGTCGCGCAGACGGTGCTCGCCTTCGCCCAGACGCTCTCGGTCCTGCTCGAGAACGGCATCACCGCGGCGGAGGCGCTGCGGATGACGGAGAAGCAGATCGGCAACACGGTGCACCGCTCCGCCTTCCAGGCGGCGATCGCGCGCGTGCTCGAGGGCGAGGCGCTGTCCGCCGCGCTCGGCCGCACCGGCTGCTTCCCCGCGCTGGTGCTCGACCGTCTCGCGGTGGGCGAGAACACGGGCAACGTGGTGCCCAGCCTCAAACAGATCGCCGCGGCCTACCAGAAGCGCATTTCCGGGCAACTGAACGTCTTCACCAAGGTGATCGCCAGCGGCGTCCTGATGGCGGTGTTCGTCTTCGTCGGCTTCATCGCCTTCGCCATCGTGAGCGCGGTCTTCCAGGTCAGCTCCAGCTTCAAGCTCGGGGGCTGAGCGCGGCCGCCGCCCCCGCGCCCGTCCCGGCTCAGAGGTCGCGGGCGTGCAGGTTGGTGAAGACGCCGCCGGCCGTGGCCGGCACGAGGGCGAACGGCCCCTTCGCCGGCAACCCGGCGGGCAGCGCCGCCTCGGTCGCGGCGCCGCCCTCGCGCGCCACGCGGACCTTGCCGGCCGCGACGGTCACGGTGAAGCGGCTGAACTTCCCCGGTTCCGCGCCCGTCAGGCGCACGGGATGCCCCCGCACCAGCACCACGGCCTCCGCGGGGCCCGCGCGGGGCGGCTGGTAATCGACGATGAACTCCGCCGCGCCCAGTTCCGTGCTGGTCACCAGGGCCGCCTCCGGGCCCGCGCCGGCGCGCGCCGTGATCCGGCCGTTCCCGACGGTCCACGCGGCCTCCGTCGCCGCGGTGGTGCGCCAGCCGCGGAGGTCGAGCGCGTTGAACAGGGCGCGCCAGCCCGGGTCCACCGGCGCCGTCACCTCGGGACCCGCGCCCGAGGAGGGCAGCTCCTTGATCCGCAGGTTGCGGAACTCGACCGGCGAACCCTCCGACTCGAGCGCGAGGTAGCCCTTGCGGTAGTTCGCGTCGTCGCCGCCGCTGACCTCGCGGCCGTTCACGTGCAGGCGGAGCGAGCCGTTCCGGGCCTCGATCCGGTAATGGTTCCACTCCGGCGAGGGGCGGCTGCGGTCTTCGATCGGGAAGCTGCGCTTGCCGTTGGTGCGGCCGATGTAGCGCATCGTGGCCCCGTGGATGGCGAACACATCGCCGTGGACGGTGAACCAGTCCGACGCCTTGCCGTTCTTTCGCTGGAAGTCCTCGGCGTAGCCGTGGTCGAGCGCCTGGACCTCGATCCCGCGCAGGAAGGGGACGCCGGGCGCGTTGATGGGCGAGCCCCACACGAAGACCCCGGAGTTGCCGCTGCGGCGCAGGTGGCGCCACTCGAGCTCGAGGATGAAGTTCTCGTACTGGCGCTCGGTGCGCAGGCCGCCGATCGGCAGCCCGGTGCAGTGGATCAGCCCGTCGCGCACGCTCCAGGTCTCGGGGGCGCAGTTGCCGTTCACCCAGCCGCTGAGGTCGCGGCCGTTGAAGAGCGGCGTGAAGCCGTCGGCGTCCGGCGCCGGGGCGGCGGCGCGGGCCAGCGCGGGCAGGAGCAGAACGAGGAAAGCGCGGCGGAGCCGGGCGGGGAGGGTGGGGCGCATCCGGGCGTGATGGCCGCGCGGGGCCCGGCGTGCACGCCTGAAAATGAGGCTTCCCCGCCGCCCGCGTCCGCGCTTGGCTCGGGCACCCCGATGCGCCCCGCCTTGGTCCCCGCCGCCCCGCCCCTGCCGCGCCGCGACTTCCTCGCCCGCTGCGGGCTGGGCTTCGGCGCGCTCGGCCTGGCGGCGCTGGCCGGCACCCCGGCCGCAGCGGCGACCGCCTTCGATCCGCTGCGCCCGCTCGCGCCGCGCCCGCCGCACTTCCCGGCCCGCGCCCGCCGGGTGATCCACATCTTCGCCAACGGCGGCCCCTCGCAGGTCGACACCTTCGACCCCAAACCCGACCTCGCGCGCTGGCACGGGAAACCGCTCCCCCTCGAGCTCAAGACCGAGCGCCGCACCGGCGCCGCTTTCGCCTCGCCGTTCCGCTTCGCCCGCCACGGCCGCAGCGGCCTCGAGGTCAGCGAGCTCTTTCCGCACGTCGCCGCCTGCGCGGATGAGCTCGCCGTGATCCGCTCGATGCGGGCCGACGTGCCCAACCACGAGCCCTCACTGATGCTGATGAACTGCGGCGACGCGCGCCTGCCGCGGCCGAGCCTCGGCTCCTGGGTCACCTACGGCCTCGGCTCCGAGAACCAGAATCTGCCCGGCTTCGTCGCGCTCTGCCCCGGCGGGTACCCGATCCAGGAGTCCCAGAACTGGCAGAGCGCCTTTTTGCCCGGCATCTTCCAGGGCACGTACGTCGACACGCGCCACCGGGAGGTGGAACGGCTGATCGAGCACATCCGCAGCCCGCTCACCGGCCCCGCCGACCAGCGTTCCCAGCTCGACCTCCTCGCCCGCCTCAACGCCCGCCACGCGGCCGCGCGCGCCGCCGATCCGCGGCTCGAGGCCCGCATCCAGTCCTTCGAGCTGGCCTCGCGGATGCAGCTCGAGGCCACCGACGCCTTCGACCTCGCCCGCGAACCCGCCGCGATGCGGGAACGCTACGGCGACACCACCCACGGCCGGCAACTCCTCATCGCCCGCCGCCTGCTCGAGCGCGGCGTGCGTTTCGTCCAGGCTTGGCACGGGCGGGGCCAGCCGTGGGACAACCACGATGACCTCGAGGTGAACCACCGCCGCCTCGCCCGCGAGAGCGACCAGGCGATCGGCGCCCTCCTGCGCGACCTGCGCGAGCGCGGGATGCTGGACGAGACGCTGGTGATCTGGGGCGGCGAATTCGGCCGCACCCCGGTGGTGGAGCTGCCCACGGCCGGCGCCAATGCGGGCAAGGTCAACGGCCGCGACCACAACCACCACGGCTTCACGATGTGGCTCGCCGGCGGCGGCGTCCGCGGGGGGATGGTCCACGGCGCCACCGATGAGTTCGGCTTCCGCGCGGTCGAGAAGCCGGTGCACGTGCACGACCTCCACGCCACCCTCCTCGCGCTGCTGGGCTTCGACCACGAGCGGCTCACCTACCGCCACGCCGGCCGCGATTACCGCCTGACCGACGTCCACGGCCAGGTCGTGCGGGAGCTGATCGCGTGAACCCGCGTGGCGCCGCCCTGCTGTGGCTCGCCCTGGCCCCGGCCGCGGCCGCCGCCGGCCTGAGCCCCGAGGAGGAGGCCTTCTTCGAGTCCCGCATCCGGCCGGTGCTGGCCGAGCACTGTTACCGCTGCCACAGCGCCCGGGAGGGCAAGGCCAAGGGAGGTCTCCAACTGGACACCCGGGAGGCCCTGCGGCGCGGTGGGGATTCCGGGCCCGCGCTCGTGCCGGGCGATCCCGAAAAGGGCCTGCTGCTCGCCGTCGTCCGCCCGGGTAACCCGGACCTGCAGATGCCCCCGGCCGACGCGGGACCGCCGCTCACCCCGGCGCAGGTCGCCGACCTCGAGGCGTGGATCCGCCGCGGGGCGCCCGACCCGCGGGAGGGCGCCGCCGCGCCGACCTCCGCCGAGCTCGCGCGCACGCATTGGGCGTTCCAACCGCCGCGCGCCCCCGCGTTGCCCCCGGTCCCCGGCGCCGCCGCCGATCCGATCGAGGCCTTCCTGCGGGCCACCCCGGGCGCCCCCGCCGCCGCGACCGCGCCGGTAGCAGACGCCCGGACGCTGCTCCGGCGCGTGAGCTACGCGCTCACCGGCCTGCCCCCGACCCCGGAGGAGACCGACGCGTTCGTCCGCGAGCACGCCGCCGACCCCGGCGCCTACGCGCGCGCGGTGGAACGGTTCCTCGCCTCCCCGGCCTACGGCGAGCGCTGGGGCCGCCACTGGCTCGACGTGGCCCGTTACGCCGACACCCAGGGCTACCTCGTGGGCGAGGCCGAGCGCCGCTTCGCTTTCTCCCATACCTACCGCGACTACGTGATCCGGGCATTCAACGCCGACCTGCCCTACGACCGCTTTGTCACCGAGCAGCTCGCGGGTGACCTGCTTCCTTTCGGCGAGGACCGGAGCCCCCTCGCCGCCCTCGGCTTCCTCACCCTCGGCCGGAGGTTCCTCAACAACCAGAACGACATCATCGATGACCGGATTGACGTCGTCACCCGCGGCCTCCTCGGGCTGACCGTCGCCTGCGCCCGCTGCCACGACCACAAGTCCGAGCCGGTCACGATGCGGGACTACTACGCGCTGCACGGGATCTTCGCCTCCTCGGAGGAGCCGGCCGAGAAACCCCTGCTCGCGCCGGTGACGGACACCGCGGAGCACCGCGCCTACCTCGCCCAGCGCGCCGCGACCGAGGAGCGGGTGCGGGCCCGCGAGCGCGAGGAAGTGGACAAGTTCCTCGCGGGGATCCGCGCGCGGACGGGGGATTACCTCCTCGGCGTCCACGATTCCGCCCGGCTCCCGCCCGACGCGAAGCCGGAACTCTTCGCCGGGGAACGGAAGCTCAACCCGGAGTTCCTGCGGCGCTGGCGCGAGTTCCTCGCCACCCCGGAGGCGGCCGCGCATCCGGTCCTCGCCCCGTGGTTCGCGCTGGTCGCGCTGCCGGCGGAGGGCTTCGCGGCCGCGGCCGCCGATCTCGTCTGCGGCTGGTCCGACACCCGCCCGCCCGGTCTCGATCCCACGGTGGTCGCCGAGCTCGCCGGGGTGGCGCGGCCGCTGGGTTCCCCCGCCGACGTCGCCGCGGCCTACAACCGCGTGTTCGCCGCCGCCGGTCCCGCGCCGGCCCCCGCGGACTCCGCCCCGCCTTCCGGCCCGCGCGCGCTGGCCGCGGCGGACGCCTTTCCCGGCACGCTCCCGTTCCCCGCGGCGGCCGCCCTGATCCGGCGCCAGCTCGACACCCGCACAGCCGCGATCCGCCGCGAGCTGGCGGCGCTCGAGTGGACCGAACCCGGCGCCCCGCTGCGGGCGATGGCGCTGGCCGACCGCGCGCAGCCACGCGATTCCGCCGTGCTTCTCCGGGGAAATCCCGCCACCCGGGGCCCCGTCGTGCCGCGCGGCGTGCCCGCCCTCGTCGCCGGCGCGGACGCCGCCCCCGTCGCGGCGGGCAGCGGCCGCCTTGAACTGGCGCGCGCGGTGGCGCGGGCGGACAACCCGCTGACCGCCCGCGTGTTCGTCAACCGCGTCTGGGCCTGGCACTTCGGGGAGGGGTTGGTGCGGACCCCGAGCGACTTCGGCGTGCGGACCGCGGAGCCGGAGCTGCGGGACCTGCTCGACTGGCTGGCGGCGGACTTCATCGCCGGGGGCTGGTCGGTGAAGCGGCTCCAGCGCCGCATTTTGCTCTCCGCGGCCTACCGCCGCGCGGGGGAGGCGCCGGCGGCCACCCTCGCGGCCGATCCCGAGAACCGGCGGCTGACGCGCTTTCCCCGCCGCCGCCTCGATTTCGAGGGCCTGCGCGACACCTTACTCGCGGTCTCCGGCCGGTTGGACACGCGGGTGGGCGGACTCGCGGAGGACTTGTGGCGCGAGCCCTTCCCGACCCGCCGGACGGTCTACGGGTTCATCGACCGCCAGAACCTTCCGGGCGTGTTTCGCGCCTTCGATTTTCCCAATCCCGACGCCTCCGCGGCCCAGCGCTTCGCGACCACGGTCCCGCAGCAGGCCCTGTTCCTCCTCAACAGCCCGTTCGCGCTGGAGATGGCGCGCGCCTTGGCTGGCCGGGTCGAGACGGCCGCGGCGCCGGGGTCCGCGCGGCTCGAGGCGTTGTTCCGCTGCGTGCACCAGCGCGCCCCGGACCCCGCGGAGCGGGAGTGGGCGGAGCATTTCCTCGCCGCGGAGGCCCCGGCCCCGCCGGAGCCCACGGTCGCGGCGGAGGGCAAGCCGGGGCGACCCCCGCTGAGCCGGCTGGCGCAGCTCGCGCAGGTGCTGCTCCTGGCCAACGAGACGGCGTTCGTGGATTGACCGGGCCCGCGGGTCGCCGGAAGGTGCCCGCGCGCATGATCCCCGCCCGCCTCGCCCTCCCGGTCCTGCTCCTCGCGCCGCCGGCCTTCGCCGCCGCCCCCGCCGCCGAGTCGCTCGCCCACCGCAACACCTACGCCCAGGCCTACGGCGCCACCAAGGGAGCCACCGAGGTCGACCCGGCGAAGGACCTCCCGCGCTACCCGGCGGTCGCGCCGGCGGACGCCATCGCCACCTGGAAGGTAAAGCCGGGCTTCCGCCTCGAACTGGTCGCGAACGAGCCGCAGGTGCGCGACCCGGTCGCGGTGACGTTCGACGAGAACGGCCGGATGTTCGTCTGCGAGATGATCGATTATTCCGAGGAACGGGACCGCAACCCGCACCTCGGCCGCATCTCGGTGCTCGAGGACCGTGACGGCGATGGGTTCTTCGAGACCAGCCGGGTGTTCGCGGACAACCTCCCGTGGCCCAACGGCCTGATCTGGGCCCGCGGGGGCCTGTACGTGGGCGCCACGCCGGACATCTGGCGCTTCGAGGACCGCGACGGCGATGGCCGGGCGGAGGTGCGCGAGAAGGTCTTCACCGGCTTCGGCACGGGTCTGGCCCGCCTCAACGTGCAGGCGATGTTCAACAGCTTCACCTGGGGTCCCGACAACCGCATCCACGTCCAGGGCGGCACCGGCAACCGCGGCCTGATCCGCTCGCTGCGGCGCCCCGAACTCCCCGCGGAGGAACTGGGCGGCCGTAACTTCTGGTTCGACCCCCGCACCCACGCCTTCGGCTTCACGCCCGGCGGCGCGCAGTACGGGATGAGCTTCGATGACTTCGGCCGGCGCTTCGCCTGCTCCAACTCGGACCACCTCCAGTTCTGGGTCTACGACGGCCGCTACGCCGAGCGGAACCC
>VHCY01000014.1 GCA_016871595.1 Verrucomicrobiota bacterium | reverse complement strand
CTGACCCCACCCCGCCGATGAAACCGCCCCGCCCGCTGATCCCCCTCGTCCTCGCGCTCGCCGTCCTCGCCCCGCTCCTCGCCGCGGCCGCGCCCGCCCCGCGCCCGAACGTGATCTATTTCCTCGCCGACGACCTCGGCTGGACCGACGTCGGCTGGCACGGCGGGGACATCGCCACGCCGCACCTCGACCGCCTCGCCGCCGCGGGCGCCAAGCTGGAGCAGTTCTACGTCCTGCCCGTCTGCTCGCCCACCCGCGCCGCCTTCCTCACCGGCCGTTACCCGATTCGCCACGGCCTGCAGATCGGCGTGGTCCGCCCGTGGGCGCAATACGGGCTGCCGCTGGAGGAGACCACCCTCGCCCAAGCGCTCGGCGGGGCCGGCTACGCCACCGCCATCGCCGGCAAATGGCACCTCGGGCACTTCCGGCCCGAGTACCTGCCCACCCGGCGCGGCTTCCAGTCCCAGTACGGCCACTACAACGGCGCCCTCGATTACTTCACCCACCAGCGGGACGGCGGGCACGACTGGCACCGCGACGACCGCGAGAGCCGCGACGCCGGCTACACCACGGTGCTGGTCGGCGACGAGGCGGTGCGGGTGGTGGAGAACGCCGATCCGGCGCGCCCGTTCTTCCTCTACGTGCCCTTCAACGCCCCGCACACGCCGCTCCAGGCCCCGGAGGAGTACCTGCGCCGCTACGCGCACGTGGCCGACCCGAAACGCCGCACCTATTCGGCGATGGTCACGTGCCTCGACGACCAGGTCGGCCGCGTCGTGGCCGCCCTCGAGCGCCGCGGTCTGACCGGGCGCACGTTGATCGCGTTCTCCAGCGACAATGGCGGCCCGATCACCCTCGGCGCCACCAACGGACCGCTGCGCGCCCAGAAGGGCACCGTGTACGAGGGCGGGGTCCGCGTGCCCGCCTTCGCCACCTGGCCGGGCGTCATCCCCGCCGGCACCGTCGTCCAGGCCCCCCTGCACATCGTCGACTGGTACCCGACCCTGCGGCGGCTCGCCGGCATCACCGCCGCGCCGGCCCGGCCGCTCGACGGGCGCGACGCCTGGGCGACGATCACCGCGGGCGCGCCCTCGCCCCACGAGGCCATCTTGCTGAACGCCTACCCCCGCGGCGGCGCGGTGCGGATGGGCGACTGGAAGCTTGTCCGCAACGGCGCGATCGGCGCCAACGACCTGCCCGACAGCCCGGCCACGACCGGCAAGAAGAAGGGCGGCAAGAAGGCGGCCCCGGCCGCGGAGACGATGGAACTCTTCAACCTCGCGGCGGATCCGGGCGAACGGGAGAACCTCGCCGCGCGCCACCCGGAGATCGTCCAGCGGCTCGCCGCCCGGCTCGAGGCTTTCGCGCGCGAGGCCCTGCCCCCCAAGGCGGAAGCGGCTCCCGAGGGCTTCCGCGCGCCCCGCGTCTGGGGCCAGCCGAACTGAGCCGAGCGGCCGGACCTCAGCGCGCCCCCGCGCCGGACGCGCCGGCCAGCTCCGGCACCGGTTCACCGGCCACCAGTTCCCGGTCGCGACCCGCCTCGTAAAGCCAGCCCTGCCCTGCGGCCAGCCGCGCCGTCCCGGCGTGGAGCCGCACCACGGAGGCGTCGGCCAACGCGAGCACGCGTTCCCCGGGATTGAAGCGCAGGTAACCGCGGATCTTTCCCGCCCGGACCCGGAAGTCCGTCTCCTTGCTGGGCGGCGGATGATGCGGGTTGATCGTCACCGGCAGCAGCCCGAGGGCCTCGCGCGAGGCCACGTCCGCCACCGGAAAATCGTTGGTGGTGCCGATGCGGAGCCCGATGACGTTGGCACCCGCGCTCGAACCTCCGCACGGCACGCCGGCGAGCGCCCGCTCCCGGATCAGCTCCAGCTGTCCCGTCCGCTGCAATTCTCCCAGCAGGACGAAGGTCTCCCCGCCCCCGAGGAAGACGCCGTCCGCCTCCCGCAGCAGTGCCAGGGCGCCGGGCGCGTCGCGCCGGTGGAGGGATTCCACGGGTCCCGCGCCGGTCTCGCGGAACGCCGCGCGCAACCGCGCCTCCATCGCGTCCCGCCCGGACGGATGCGTCGCGTGCAGGACCAGCGCCAGGCGCCGGCCGGAACCGAAGTGGGCGCGCATCACCGTCCCGACCGCGGGCGCAAACCGGTCACCGCGCATCATCGCGCCCCCGGACACGAGGATGGAGGGCGCTCCGCCGGCGGCGGGCGGCGCGGCGCCGTGGACGCGGGCGATCCAGGCCGCCGCGGCCGCCGTCAGGAAGGCGCGGCGGGGGAGCGGGACGTCAGTTGCCATCGGCCTTGGCCTTGCGCTTGCCCGCCTTGCCCGCCTTCGCGGCCTTCTCCGCCGGGGCGCTGGCGCCGGCGTTGGGCGTGGGCATCGGGGCGTTCAGCTCACGGCGCCACGCCACAAGCCGGGCGTGCAGGGCGCGGGCCCGCTCGGGCTGCGCGGACGCCAGGTTCACCCGCTCGCCGACGTCCTCCCGCAGGTTGTACAGCTCGAGCCGCCCGTCCTCGAGGAACTCCATCAGTTTCCAGTCTCCTTCGTGGATCAGGCTGACCGGCGTGGTGCGCCAGCTCCCGGCACCGGCCCCGAGGTAGCCCGGGAAGTGCTGGAAGATGGCCGTCCGCGCGAGCCGCGCGCCCGGATCCCGGAGCAGCGGCAGCAGGTTCTCGCCGTCGAGCACCTGCCCGGCGGGTAAAGGCGCCCCGGCGGCCGCGGCGAGGGTCGGGAGCAGGTCGACGTGGATCGTCGCCACGTCGCGCGTCTGCCCCGCGGGGATGCGGCCCGGCCACCGGGCGAGGAACGGCACCCGCGTGCCGCCCTCGTACAGGCTCCCCTTGCCGCTGCGCAGCGGGGCGTTGTCGGTGACATCCCCCCGCTCGTTGCGGACCTTCTCGCGGGCATAGCCGCCCACGCCGCCATTGTCGCTGGCGAAGATCAGCAGAGTGTTGTCCGCGAGCCGCAGTTCATCCAGCAGGGCCATCACGCGCCCGACGCTCTCGTCGACACTGGCGATCATCGCCGCGTAGACCGGGTTGCCGTGGCCGCCCGCGGCCGGCTTGGCGCGGAAGCGGGCGACAAGTTCCGGCTTCGCTTCGTAAGGGGCGTGCACGCCGAAGTGCGGCAGGTACAGGAAAAAGGGTCGGTCGCGGTGGCGGCGAATGAAGTCCACCGCGCGATCCGTGAGGAAATCCGCGAGGTACTGGCCCTTCGGGTAGGGCGTCGCGGGCTCGGTCTCGAAGTCGAAGTGGCGGCCGTTCGAGACGATGGCCTCGTCGAAGCCACGGCTGCCCGGCAGGTACTCCCCGCGCTGGCCGAGGTGCCACTTACCGAACATCGCCGTGGCGTAACCCGCGCCCTTCAGCACCTGGGGCAGCAGGACGCGGTCAAGCGGGAGGTTGGTGACGTTGTCGACCGGACGCAGCGGGCGGGAGGACCAGTCGAAGCGGTCGATCCCGCCGACGGTGTAGACGCCGGTGCGGGGCGCGTACTGGCCGGTCATCAGCGCGGCGCGGGTGGGCGCGCAGTTCTGATGATGGTGGTGGTTCATCAGCCGCGTCCCCTGCGCCGCGAGGCGGTCGAGGTGGGGCGTCTCGTAGTACCGGCTGCCCTGTACCCCGAGGTCGGTGTAGCCGAGGTCGTCGGCCAGGATGAAGACGATGTTCGGGCGCGCGGGGGCGGGGGCGGCGAAGCCGGCGGGGAGCGCGGCCAACAGGAGCAGGAGCGGGGCGAGGGGGCGCATCAGGAGCCCGTGAGCCAAACCCGGCGTCGGCGGAGGGCGAGCCGGAATTCCGCGGCCACCCCGCAATCCGGGTGCGCTTTTGGTTTGGCGCCGGCGCGGCACGCGCCTTGATCGCCGCCCGTGGCGATGCGTTTCACCATCCTCGGCAGCGGCAGCGCGGGCAACGCCGCCCTGCTCGTGACGGCGGAGGCGCGCGTGCTGATCGACGCCGGGTTTTCCGCGCGACGCCTCGCGCAGCTCCTCGCCGCGCAGGGGGAGTCCCTGGAGCGCGTCGACGCCGTGTTTCTCACCCACGAGCACGGGGACCACGCCGGGGGACTCGACGGGCTGCGGCGCCACCCGCACCTGCGCGTGTTCGCCAACCACGCCACCAGCCGCGCCGTCCAGGCGGGCCTCACGTGGAACGTGGGCTGGCAACTCTTCGAGACCGGCAGCCGCTTCCGCTTCCGCGACCTCGAGGTCGAGACCTTCGCCGTGCCCCACGACGCGCAGGACCCGGTGGCCTTCCGCTTCACTCACGGGCGCGCGGACGACCCAGCCGCCCCGCCGCGGACCCTCGCGTGGCTCACCGACCTCGGGCACGCGCCCCTTAACCTCCGCCAGTGCCTCCGCGACTGCGACGCCGTCGTCGTCGAGTCCAACCACTGCCCGCAGCTGCTGCAGGCGGACTCCCGTCGCCCTTGGGCGCTCAAGCAGCGCATCGCCGGCCGCCACGGCCACCTTTCCAACGAGGCGGTGCGCGAGCTGCTCGCCGAGGTCGCCAGCCCCCGCTGGCGTCACGTGTTCCTCACCCACCTCTCGCGGGACTGCAACACGCCCGCCGCGGTCGAGGCCGCCCTCGCCGGCGTCCGCGCCACCCTGCCCGCCTGCGCCTTCGCGGTCGTCCCACCCGGCGTATCCACCCCGTGGTGCGAGGTCGGCTGAGCCACGCCGCCGGTCCCGGGCTTGCCCCGCATCCCCCGCGGCCCACGATCGCGCCCCGATGACCGCGCCTTTCCGCCACACCAAGATCATCGCTACGCTCGGTCCCGCCACCGAGGGCGAGGCGATGCTCGGCCGCCTGCTCGACGCCGGGGTCGACGTCCTGCGGCTCAATATGGCTCACGCCACCCACGACTGGACGCGCGCCGTCATCCGCCGGATCCGCGAGGTGAGCGCCCGCCAGGGCCGCGAGGTCGCCGTGATGATGGACATCAAGGGCCCGGAGATCCGCACCGGCACCCTCCCCGCCCCGCTGGCCCTGCGCGAGGGCGACCCGCTCGACCTGGTGGTCGATCCCGCCGCCCCAGCCCGCCCGGGCGTGCCCGCCGTGCCCGTCAACTACCCGGGCCTCGTCCACGACGTGCCCGTCGGCGCCGCGGTGCTGGTGGACAACGGCCTGCTCCGCTTCCACGTCGAGGCGAAGGACGCGGCGCGGCTGACCTGCCGCACGCTCGTCGCGGGTGAGCTGGGCTCCCGCCGCCACATCAACCTGCCGGGCGTCCGCGTCTCGCTGCCCTCGTTCACCGAGAAGGACCGGGCCGACACCCTGGTGGGCATCGAGGCGGGGATCGACTTCCTCGCCCTGTCCTTCGTGCGCGCGGCGGAGGACCTCGAGGCGCTGCGGCGCTTCCTCGAGGAGCGGCGCTCCCGGGCCCGGATCATCGCGAAGATCGAGGACCAGTCGGCGATCACCAACCTCGAGGCCATCATCGAGGCGTCCGACGGCCTGATGGTCGCGCGCGGCGACCTCGGCATCGAGTGCCCCTTCGAAGAACTCCCCGTCATCCAGCGGCGCGCGATCCGCGCGTGCCTCGCCCGCGGCCGGCCCGTGATCGTCGCGACGCATATGCTCGAGTCGATGATCACCCAGCCGGTGCCCACCCGCGCGGAGATCACCGACGTCGCCCACGCGGTCTTCGAGCAGGCGGACGCCGTGATGCTCTCCGGCGAGACGACGGTCGGCCGGTACCCGGTCGAGTGCGTGCGGATGCTCGACGGGATCGCGCGGCGGATCGAGCGGGAGACGGCCGGGGAGGAGGGCGCCGGCGCCGCGTTCACCGGCGAACGGATGAAGGTCCTCCACGCCGCGGTCACCCTCGCCCGCCAGATTCCCGGCGCGCGCCTCGTGACCTTCACCCGCCACGGGTTCATGGCCCAGGGCCTCGCCGCGCTGCGTCCCGGCGCCGCCCCGATTCTAGCCTTCACGCCGGCGATCGGCCTGCTCCGGCAGCTCCGGCTGCTCCGCGGGGTCGAGCCGCACCTGCTGGAACTCAGCGTGGATCCCAACGACACCGTGACCCGCGCCCTCGCCTTCCTCCGCCGCAGCGGCCGCGCCGCGTCCGGGGACAAGCTGGTGATCGCCACGGACATCGTGGCCGAGGACCGCCGCGTCGACAGCGTGCAACTGCGCACGCTGGCCTGAGTCCGGCCGGGCCTCAGCCGCGCCGCAGCCAGCGCGCGAGGCTGAGCCGCAGCGCCGCGCGCGCCCGCTCGAGCCGGCGCTCCACCGCCTTGGGCGTGGTGCCCGCGATCACCGCGATCTCCGTCTGGGCCAACCCCTCGTATTCAAAGAGGACCAGCGCCTCCCGCTGCTCGAGCGGCAGGGCCGCGACGGCGGCACGGACGGCCTCCGCCCGTTCCCGCGCCTCCAACGCGCCCGCGCCATCCGCGGTGTCGGCCGGCGGCAGGGGCGTCCACTCCTCGAGGGCCACCAGCGGCCGGCGGCGCCACCAGCGCAGGCGGTTGCGCGCGAGGTTCAACGCGAGGGACAGCATCCACGGCCGGAATTCCGCGCCGGGCCGGAAGCGGTCCCGCCCCTGCCACAGGCGCACGAAGGCCTCCTGCGCCAGCTCCTCGGCCTCCGCGGCGTTGCCCACCAGCCGCGCGATGACGACCTTCACCGGGCGCTCCCAGCGCTCCATCAGCCGCCCCAGCGCGGCCTCGTCCCCCGCCTGCACGCGGGCCATCAACTCCCGGTCGCGGGCGGCCGCCTCCTCGCCAGCGGCGGAGCCCGGCTCCGCACCGGCCGTCGGGTCTGCCGAACTCACGGCACCAGCCGCACGCTCGGCGCCCCCTGGTGGCTATGTCCGCGGATGCGGGGCAGCACGAGGGCGAGATAACGCTCCCCCTGCGCCGGTTCCATCCGCGCCGCCACCTGTCGGAAATGGGCCGTCATCGCCCCCACGCAGTGCTCCTCCAGCGCCGCGATCTCCGCCGCCGGCGCGGACCGCTCCCGGGCCGCAACGATGGCTGCGCAGTGCGCGCTGCATTCAATGCTGAACTCGTCGTGCAGGCGCCGCACCGCGGCGAAACGTTCCGTATCGAGGGAGAATTCCACCCGCAGCCATTCGAGGGCGTCGCCCTGCCGCGCCGCCACGCGCAGGGCCCGGTCCCCGCTCGCGACAAAGGCGACGCCAAAGGCGGCCGCGGCGACGGCGGCCGCCAGCAGGAGCGTGAGGAGCAGGTTCCGCGTCACGGGCAGCCGGTATGATCAGCGGGCGGGGACCATCAGACGCGCGTCCAGACCCGCCACATAGGCCGAGGCCAGGCGCGCGCGGTCCTCGTCCACCCGTGCGCGGGCACGGTCGTGCCCGCCCACCGCCCCGCCGATCAGGGCCACCGCGAAGGCGCCCGCCACCAAGGGCGCCCGCCGGCGGGCGAACGCGGCCCAAGTCGCGCCGGCGACACCCGCGCCCAGCCGCTCCCGCACCGCCCGGCGGAACCCGGGGTTTGCGGAAGGCTCGACGCGCCAGGAGGCCAACAGGGGCGGCAGGGGATCGGGGGAGAAACTCATAGGCTCGAACCACCTTACCCCGCCGGCCGGCAAATCCCCCTTGCCATCTTGCCGGGGGACCCGGGCGAGATTTCGCGGGGGAATGGCGGATCCGGGGTGTAGGGATGAACGACTATGACCACAAAATCCATCCCCGCCCTCCTCGCGAGCCTCCTTTTGACCGCCGGCGCCCTCTCCGCCGCCGCCCCCAAGACGGACGCCGAGATCATCGCCGCCGCCCGTCCCACCTACCCGCTCAAGACCTGCCTCGTCTCCAACGAGCCCCTCGGCAGTATGGGCGAGGCCAGCGGTTACATTTACCGCGCCAAGGGCCAGCCCGACCGCGTGGTGTTCTTCTGCTGCGAGGGCTGCGGCGACGACTTCAAGGCCAACCCCGCCAAGTTCCTCGCCAAGGTCGACGCGGCCGCCGCCGCGGCCGCGAAGTCGGGCAAGAAGGGCTGACCGTGGGCATCCGGGCCGCCCTCGCGCTCACGTTGGCCCTCGCCGGGCCCGCGGGGGCGCTCGCCGGCCCGGACTTCACCGCCGCCCTCGCCGGGGCGCCCGCGCTTTCCGCCGCGCGCCACCGCCTTGATGCCGCCCAGACCCGCGCCGGCGCGCGCGGCCGGCTCGCGGACCTCGAACTGGAGGCGATGGGCACCTCCCTGCGGGACCCCGGGGTCGGCGGCCGGCGCGAGGCGTATGAACTGACCTTGCGCCAGCCGCTGCCCCGGCCCCGGGAACGCGCGTCCGACCGCGCCCTCGGCGCCACCGCGACCCGGATCGCGGAGGCGGAACTGGCGCTCACCACCGCGGACCTCGCCGCGACGGTCGCCGGACTTCTCGCCGAGGCCACGGCCGCCCGCGAGCGGGCCGCCGTGAACCGCGGGCAGGCCGCGCGGCTCGACACCGCGCTCGGGGGGCTCGAGGCGCGCCTGACCGCGGGCGGAAGCGCCGTCCTGGTGGAACGGCTCGCCCTCCAGTCGCGCCGCACCGCCCTGCGCCTGGCCGCCGCCGAGGACGAGCGGGCCGCCGCGGACGCCGAGGCCGAGGCCCGCGCGCGTCTCGGGTTGCGGCCAGACGCCCCGCTGCCCGCTTTCACCGCGCCGGATCCGGCCTCCATCCAGCCCGCCGAGACCGCCGCCGCCGCCCTTGCCCGGGCCCGCGCCGAGGACGCGGAGGCGGGCGCCCGGTTCGCCCGCGCCAGCGCCTCCCCGGCCACCGCCGTCGGCCTCCGGATGGAACGGGAGCGGATGGGATCCGGTTTCCTGAACGGGGTCGGCCTGGTCTTCTCCACCGACCTTCCCTCCCGCCGCGCCGGCGCCGCCCGCGCCGAGGCCCGCGCCGCCGCCGCCGAGCGCGAGGCGGCGCAGGCGGACGAGGGCGCGAGCCGGCTGCTGGCCCGTGCGGACCTCGACCGGGCGGCCCGCGCCGCCGCCTTCGCGGAGGAGTCCCGGCGACTCGCGGCGGAAATCACCGGCCGGCTCGAGGCCGAGCACGAGGCCGTGAACCGCGCCTTCGCAGCAGCCCGGCCCGGCCAAGATTCCGCTCTGCTCCACGCCCTCGATATCCTCGATCGTACGACGGCCGCCCGGCTGCAGGTGATCGCCGCGGAGGCCGCCCAGCGCACGAGCCAGGCCGCCCTCTGGCGCCACGTGCCGCCCGCCCGACTCCTCGCCCCGCTCCCGCGCGAATCCGCCCCCTAATGCGCCACCTCCTCCTCTTCCTCGCCTGTTTCGTCACCGGAGCCGTCGCCGCGCTCGCCATCCGGACCGCGCGCCATCAGCCCCATCCCGTGTTGCCGCCGACCGCCGCCGCCCCGGCGCCGTCCTCGCCCGCGTCCACCTCGGCCAACGCCCAAGGCACCCCGGTCAACACCACCTGCGCGATCTGCGGGATGCCCGTCGACCCGAAGCTCCCGACCGCCACCTACCAGGGCAAGACGATCGGCTTCGGCTGCCGGATGTGCCCGCCGAAGTTCCAGGCCGAGCCGGACCGTTACGGCCCCGGCTTCCTCGGCGCCACGCGCCCCAATCCCTGACCGATGCGCTGGCCCCCCCTGCTCTCCGCCGCCGCGGGCCTCGCGGCCGGCGCCCTGCTCCTCGCGCTGCTGCCGGAACCCTTGCTCTTCGCCCCCGCAACAGAGGCCGCCGCGGCGACCGCCACCGGCACGCGCTACGCCTGCCCGATGATGGACTTCATCGGCCGCCGCCCCGGCGATTGCCCGGTCTGCGGGATGAAGATGACCCCTGTCGAGGCCGGGGAACTCTCCCGCGAGCAGCAGGAGCGGATGGGGCTCGAGCTCGTCCGGGTCACCGAGGGCCCCGCGACCGCCCTCGTCCGCGCCCACGGCATCGCGCGCTATGACGAGCGCACCTTCCAGGCCATCGTCCCGCGCGTCGCCGGGCGCGTGGTCCGCCGGCACCCGGCCGCGCTGCACCCGGGAACCGTCGTCCAGGCCGGGGACCCGGTCGTCGATCTCTTCAGCCCGGAGGTGTTCGCCGCGCAGGGCGAGCTCGCCGCCGCGCTGAAACTCGCGGACGCGCACGCGATCCACGCCTTCGTGGAGCGTTTCCTGCGGTGGCAACTGCCCGCAGTGGCGCAGGCCGTCATCGCCGGGGGCGCCCCCGTCGACACCGTGACGCTGGTCTCGCCCTACGCCGGCGTGGTGCTGCCCGGGGCCACCGCGGGCGCGGGCCTGCCGGAGGTGGGGACCGAACTGGCGGCGGATGCCGTGCTGCTCCGCCTCGCGGATCCCGAGGCGCGGATCATCGCGCTGCAGGTGCCGGAAACGCGGGCCCGTTGGCTGCGCAACGGACAGAAGGTCACCCTGGCGACCGAGGATGGAGCCGGACCGGAACCACCCGCCGCTGAAGTCGCCTGGATCTCGCCCGCGCTGAACCCGGACTGGCGGTCCCGCGAGGTGCACCTGCACGTGCGGGCCGCGGGGGATCGCCTGCCGCCAGGCAGCGTCGTCGAGGCCCGTTTCCAGGCCGCGCTCGCCCCGGACCTCACGCCGGCGGATCCGGCGCGCCCGGGCGAGGCGGGGCGGTTCGCCCTCGTGCCGCGCGCGGCGATCCTCTCCACCGGCGTGCGCCACGTCGCGTGGCGCGTCGCCGCCCGGCTGCCGGACGGGCGGCTCCGCCTCGAATTGGTTCCCGTGGCGCTCGGTCCCCGAATGGAGGAGGGCGACGGCGCGGACCGGTACGTGGTCCGCGCCGGGCTCCGCCCGGGTGACGAGGTGGCCGCGCGCGGGGCCTTCCTGATCGACAGCCAGGCGCAGCTCGCCGGCAACCCGAGCCTGCTCTTCCCGGCGGGTCTGCCCGCCTCCGGAACCGGTGCGGCGCGCTGAGCGCCGCTCTGCCCCCGCCGTCCCCTCGATGCTCGCCGCCGTCATCCGCCATCCCTTCCTGACGCTCGGCGCGGCCCTGGCGCTCGCCTGCGCGGGCCTGTGGGCGTGGCGCGGGATCCCGGTCGACGCGATCCCGGACCTGAGTGACAACCAGGTGATCGTCTGGGCCGAATGGCCCGGCCAAAGTCCGGAGGACGTCGAGCGGCAGGTGACCTCGCGGTTGACGCGGGAACTGCAGGGCCTGCCGGGCATCGTCGCCGTCCGCGGCCTTTCGCTCTACGGCGCAGGCTACGTGTACCTCATTTTCGAGGAGCAGCGGGATCTCTACGCCTGCCGCAACCGCGTGCTCGAACGCCTCGGTCAGCTCGGCAACCTGCTGCCGCCGGGCGTGGCGCCGCGGCTGGGACCAGACGCGACCGCGATGGGGCAGGTCTACGCCTTCACCCTGCAGGGGCCCCGCGACGTGGAACAGCGCCGGCGGGTGCTCGACCACCTCGTGACCCCGGCGCTGCGCGGCGTCCCGGGGGTGGCCGAGGTGGCGCCCGCGGGCGGCGTGGTGCGCGAGTTCCAGGTGGACTTTGATCCCACGCGCCTCGCCGCCCGGGGACTGACGGCGGAGGACCTGCTGGTCGCGCTGCAGGGGGCCGGACGGGACACCGGCCTGATGAGTGTGGAGCGCAGCGGGGTGGAGACGATGTTGCGCGGCTCCGGCTTCCTCCGTGCGGAGCGGGAGATCGAGGACCTCGTCGTGCGCGCCGACCCGGGCAGCGGGGCGAGCCTGCGGGTCGGGGACCTCGCGCGCGTGACCCTCGGGGGTCAGGTGCGCCAAGGCCTGCTCGCCGACGCGGAGCAGGAGCACGTGGGCGCAATCGTCGCCCTGCGGGTGGGGGCGGATCCGCGGACCGTGATCAGCGCGGTCAAGCGACGGCTGCACGAACTGGCCCCGGCGCTGGCCGCCGAGCGGCTCGCGGTGCGGCCGTTCTACGACCGGACCCCGCTGATCCGCGAGACCACCGCGACGCTGACGGAGACCTTGGCGGAGGCGGTGATCACGACCGTGGTGGTGGTGGCGGCGTTCCTCCTGCACGCGCGGGCGAGCCTCGCCGTCGCGGTGAGCCTGCCGCTCGGGCTGCTGTTCACCTTCGTGGTGATGGCCGCCGCGGGGGTGGGTGCCAACATTATGAGCCTCGCCGGCATCGCGATCGCGATCGGCGTGATGGTCGATTTCGGGATCATCGTCACCGAGAACATCACCCAGCACCTCGCGGACCTGCAGTCGCGTTGCCGGCGCGAGGGCCGGGAGATGCCCGTATCCCCCTTTGATCCGGAGGTGACGGAGGCGGTGATCGCCGGGGCGCGCGAGGTGGCGCGGCCGCTGCTCACG
The DNA here is from genome assembly GCA_016871595.1 of Verrucomicrobiota bacterium. GTDB lineage: Bacteria > Verrucomicrobiota > Verrucomicrobiia > Opitutales > Opitutaceae > ER46. The sequence continues at coordinate 23,185 of VHCY01000014.1, read as the reverse complement.
GCGGCCGCCACGACGGTGATCGGTTTTTTGCCCGTGTTCGCGCTGGAGGACCAGGCGGGCCGGCTCTTCGAGCCGTTGGCGTTGACGAAGTCACTCGCGATCAGCGGCGCGGTGCTCGCGGGCGTGCTGGTGGTGCCCGTGCTGTGCCGCCTGCTCCTCCCGCCCTGGCAAGTGCGGCGCCCGGTGCTGCTGGCCCTGGCCGGGCTGGCGGGCGGCGCGGCGGGCGGCTGGTTCCTGCGGGACGGCTGGCGCCTGCCGCTCGAGCACGGGCGCTGGGCGGTGACCATTCCGGGCTGGCTCTTCGGCCCCGTCTTCGGGGGGCTGGTGGCGGCGCTGGTCTGGCGGCTGGGTCGTGAGCGGCTGGTCAATTACGAGGAGAATCCCGCTAGCCGCGCGATCCACACCGCCTACGAATGGGCCTACGCGCGCCTGCAACGGCGACGGGGGCTCTTCACCGCCGGGCTCGTCGCGCTGGCCGGCGGCGGCTACCTGGCGGGACTCGGCTGGCCCGTGCTCCGGTTTCCCCTAGAAAAGGCCTTCGCCGCCGCCGGGGCCGACCTGTCCGTCACCACCCTCGACCGGGCGCTGACGCGCTGGTTTCCCGGCGTGGGCTCCAGCTTCCTGCCCCCGCTCGACGAGGGCAGCCTGCTCTTTATGCCCTCCCTGCCCGCCGCGGCGGGGCTGGGAGAGACCCAGCGTGTGATGCTCGCCCAGAACCGCCAGATCACGGCCATCCCCGAGGTCGCCGGGGTGATGGGCAAGCTCGGGCGCGCCGAGACCGCCCTCGATCCCGCCCCGCTCGGGATGATCGAGACCGTCGTCGTCCTCAAACCCTACGCGGAGTGGCCCCGCCACGAGTTCACCCGCCCGGACGGCGCGCGCGAGCTGCGCCCGCGGACCCTCGCCGAGGTGCGCGCCGCGCTCGCCGCCGCCTCCGACCTGCCGGGCGTGGCCCCGAGCTGGCTCCAGCCGATCGAGACGCGGGTCGTGATGCTTTCCACGGGCATCCGTTCCCTGCTCGCCCTGCAGGTGCTCGGCGAGGACGGTGAGGCCCTCGAACGCTTCGCGGCGCAGGCCGAGGCGCTGATCGCCGGGGTGCCCGGCGCGACCGACGTCCAGGTCCAGCGCGAGGGCGGCAAACCCTACGTCGAGCTGCGGCTGGACCCGGCGAAGCTCGCCCGCGCCGGCGTTACCCGCGAGGCCGCGCTGCGGGCCGCGGAGGCCGCGCTCGGCGGGTTGCCCGGCGCCATCACCCTCGACGGCGCCCTGCGCTACCCGGTGCGCGTGCGGCACGACCGCGAGCGGCGGGACGATCCCGACGAGCTCGCCGAAACCCGCGTCCCGCTGCCGGGCGGCCGCGGTTCCGTGCCGCTCGCCCACCTGCTGGCCGCGCCCGAGATCCTCACCCTCGCCACGCCCGACCCCGCCGCCCTGCTCCGCGCGCTCCCCCTCGCGCGGCAGCGCGCCTTCACCCCGCTGGACGGAGGCCGCGCGGAGATCGTCGTTCCCGCCGGCGAGGACCCGGGACTGCCGGCCGGCGTTCCGGTGACGATCCTCGGACGGCGCCCGGACCCCGCGGGCTTCACCAGCGTCGTGGGTCCGATGGCGATCCGTTCGGAGGGCGGCCGCCGCACCCAGTACGTGATGCTCAACGTGAGCGGCCGGGGCGAGGTGGACGTCGTCCGCGACGCCGATGCGCGCCTGCGCGCGGCGCTCGCGGAGGGCCGGCTCACGCTCCCGCCGGGCGCCACCTACCGGTGGGTCGGACGCTACGAGCAGAAACTGAAGGCCGACGCGGCCCTGCGCGGCATCATCGCCGTCTCGCTCGGCGTGATGATCCTCCTGATCTACGCCGGCACCCGCTCCTGGCTCATCACCGCCATCATCATCGTCTGCAACGCGGGCGTGACGACGGCCGGCGGCTTCTTCCTCGTGTGGCTCTGGGGCGCCGAGATGACCACCGCGGTGGCGATCGGCTTCCTCGTGCTGCTCGGGGTGATGTTCAACGACGGGATTTTGCTCGGGACCTACCTGCAGGAGCAGTTCCGCACACCCCCGCGGGACGTCGCGGAGGTGCGGCGCCGCGTGCTGCTGGCCGGGCTGAGGCGTCGCCGCCCCGCGGTGATGACCAATGCGACCACCCTCCTGTCGCTGATCCCGGTGCTCTGGTCGACGGGCCGCGGCGCGGAGCTGATGCAACCGATGGTCCTGCCCGTGGTCGGCGGAATGATCTTCGACCTCGTGTCCCTCTTCTCGGTCCCGCTTTACTTCTCGTGGTACTGGGAACGCCGGCTGGCCCGCGCCACCCCGGCTCCCGCCGCCACCCCCGTTCCGGCGCCCTGAACCGTCCGGCGGGATGATTCCCGTGACCGCCATTCCCTCCCCCACCGAGCCCGTCCATATGGGCCTGCCCCACGAGCGCCACCTGCGCCCGCGGCTCTGGGTCGCGCTCGGCCTCGGGATGCCCGTGCTGGTGCTGGCGATGGGCGGGATGGTCGCGCCCGGGCTGGTGCACGGCCTCGATCCCGGCTTCCTCGCGTGGGTCCAGCTGGCGCTCACCACGCCGGTCTTCCTCTGGGCCGGCGCGCCGCTCAACCGCCGCTGGTGGCGCTCGATCCGCGAGCGCGACCCGAATATGTTCACGATGACGGTCACGGGGACCGGCGCCGCCTACCTCTACAGCGTGGCCGCGACGCTCGTCGGGGAAAGTTTTCCCGCCGCCCTCCAGACCGCGCACGGGCCGCCGCTTTACTTCGAGGCGGTGGCATTCATCACGACCGTCGTCCTGCTTGGGCAAATCCTCGAGCAACGCGCCCACGCCCGCACCGGCGAGGCCCTTGAGGCGCTGCTCCGCCTCGCCCCGCCCATCGCCCACCGCGTCGCCACCGACGGACGCGAGGAGGACCTCCCCCTCGCCACGGTGCGTCCCGGGGATCTCCTGCGCGTCCGGCCGGGCGAGCATCTCCCGGTCGACGGCCGCGTCGCCTCGGGCGCGAGCGACGTCGACGAGTCGATGCTCACGGGCGAGCCGCTGCCCGTGCCCCGCCGGGCCGGGGACCTGGTCCGCGCCGGCACGCTCAACACGACCGGCTCGCTGCTGCTCACCGCGGAACGGGTCGGTGCGGATACCGTCCTCGCACACATCATCCGGCTCGTGACCGCCGCGCAGGAGAGCGAGGCGCCCATCGCCCGGCTCGCCGACCGCGTCACCGCCTGGTTCATCCCCGCGGTGCTGGCCCTGGCGCTGGCCACCTCGGCCGCCTGGCTCGCCTTCGGCCCGGCGCCGCGCGCGCCGCTCGCGCTGCTCAACGGGGTCGCGGTGCTGATCATCGCCTGCCCGTGCGCGCTCGGGCTGGCGACCCCCGTCTCGATCGTCACGGGCATCGGCCGGGGGGCCCGCGCGGGCATCCTGGTGCAGGATGCGGCCGCACTGGAGCACCTCGCCGGCACCACCGTGCTCCTGCTCGACAAGACGGGCACCCTCACCACCGGCCGGCCCCGCGTGACCGCCGTGCTCCCGGCGGATTCCGGGACTTTGCCCGCGGAATTGCTGCGGCTCGCGGCGGCGGCCGAGGCGCCCAGCGAGCATCCCTTGGCGCGAGCGCTCGTCGCCGCGGCCGCGGAACGCGGACTCGCGTTGCCGCCCGCGGAGGATTTCCGGGCGGAGCCGGGCGTCGGGGTTTCGGCCCTCGTCTCCGGCCGGAAGGTTAACGTCTCCCGCTTGACCGGCCCCGTCCCGGCCCTCCCGCCCGAGGCAGCCGGGGCCACCTTGGTGGAGGTGCGCGTCGAGGGCGCGCTTGCCGGGTGCATCGCCCTCGCGGACGAGTTGAAGCCTTCCGCCGCGCCCGCGGTGCGCGCCCTGCGCGCGCTGGGCTGGCGGGTCGAGCTGGTCACCGGGGACCGGGCGGAGGCGGCCGCCCCGGTCGCGTCGGCCCTCGGCCTCGACGCCTGGCACGCCGCCGTTTCCCCCGCGGGCAAGCAGGACCTCGTGCGCGCGCGGCGGGCCCGCGGGGAGCGGGTGGCGTTCGCGGGCGACGGCCTCAACGACGCGCCCGCCCTCGCCGCCGCGGATGTCGGGATCGCGATGGGGGACGGCACCGACGTCGCGCTGCGCAGCGCCGGCGTGGTGCTGCTGCGCGGCGACCTGGCGGGGCTCGTCCGCGCCGCACGCCTGAGCCGGGCAACCCTCCGCAACATCCGCCAGAACCTCTTCTGGGCGTTCGCGTACAATTTCGCCGGCCTGCCCCTCGCCGCCGGAATCCTCTACCCGTGGACGGGCTGGCTGCTGCACCCGATGGTCGCGAGCGTCGCGATGAGCCTGAGCTCGATCACCGTCGTGGCCAACGCGCTCCGGCTTCGTCACCTGCGGATTGACTGAGCGGCCCGCCCCGCAACTTTTGGCCGCGCGCGGGGTTCTCCCGCCCGACCACCCCTATGGACTCCCCTCCTTTCCTCACGCCGCAGATGCACGCGATCGACTACGTGATCCGCGGGGATGACCTGCAGTTCGTCGAGATCGAGCTCGACCCGCGCGAGGCCGTCGTGGCCGAGGCCGGCGGGATGATGTATATGGAGGATGGCATCGCGATGGAGACGATCTTCGGCGACGGCTCCGCGCGCCCGGGCGGGCTGCTCGGTTCGCTGCTCGGGGCCGGAAAGCGTCTCCTCACCGGGGAGTCGCTGTTTATGACGGTCTTCCAGAACCAGGGGGCCGGCCGCCGCAAGGTCGCCTTCGGGGCGCCCTACCCGGGTCGGATCATTCCCGTGCCGCTCGCGAGCATCGGCGGCGAGTTGCTCGCGCAGAAGGACTCGTTCCTGTGCGCCGCGCGCGGGGTGAGCCTCGGGATCGCCTTCCAGAAGCGCCTCGGCGCCGGCCTGTTCGGCGGCGAGGGCTTCATCCTCCAGCGCCTGACCGGCGACGGCTGGGCCTTCATCCACGCGGGCGGCGCCCTGCACGAGCGCACCCTCGGCCCGGGGGAGATGCTCCGCGTCGACACGGGCTGCATCGTCGCCTTCCAGCCCAGCGTGAGCTACGACATCCAGCTCGTCGGGGGCATCAAGACGGCCCTTTTCGGCGGCGAGGGCCTTTTCTTCGCCACCCTTCGCGGTCCCGGCCGGGTCTGGCTCCAGTCGCTCCCGCTGTCGCGCCTCGCCGGCCGCATCGTCAACGCCGCCCGCGGGGGCCGCGAGGAGGGCTCCGTCCTCGGCGGGCTGGGCCGCGCGCTTGACGGCGACAACCGCTGAGCCGGCCACGGCGCGTCAGGGCACCTCGTAAACCTCGAGCAGCGCGACGCCCCCGCTCCCGGGTGGCCCGCTCACCTGCGCGGTGTAATTGCCGGGCGCCAGCTCCAGCAGCAGCGCCGTGTCCGCGCTGCCCGTCGCCAGCGGGAATGCCCCCACCCCCGCACCCGCCCGCGCGATCTCCAGCGGGTTGTCCGCGGCGGTCCAGCCCGCGTTGACCGCCAGCGCCTCCGTTCCCCGGTAAACCGTGAGGCGCGGCCGGGCCAGCGCACCCTCGACCCCGAAGGCCGTGAGCGCCGGCCCGATGCCCCGCACGAGCACCGGCTTCGGCGCGGAACCCGCGACGGTCAGGCCGGAGATGAGCGTCGCATCGCCCTCGCCGACCAGTGCGCGCGAGGAGAGATTGGCCAGCCGGCGAGAACCCTCGCCCGGCGTGGCGTCGTAAATTTCCACCAGGCCGTTGCCCTCGGCCCCGCCGGCGTCCGCGAGCGCCACGGTGTACGCGCCCGGCCGCAGGGTCGCGAGCAGCGCCGTGTCCGCCGCCCCCGACCGAAATGGAAAAAGTCCGAGGCGCGCCGCCGCGGAGGCCACAGGTTCGGGCAAAGGACCGCCCACCTGCGCCGCCAGGACGGTCCCGTCCCGCTGCAGCACCAGCCGCGGCCGCGGCAGCACCTCGGATACGCCGAAAGCGCCAAGCGCCGGACCGGCCCCGCGCATCAGGACCGCGGCCTCCGCGGCGCCGGCGAGGACAAACCCCACAATCACCGGCTCCGCTCCAGCGCGGGCCCGGGTCGAGAGCCCCGTCAGGCGCTCGCGGCGGGGCGGAGGCGTCACCGGCGCAGGCGGGGACCAGCCGAGCACGAACGCGGGGTCGCGGTAGCGCTCGGCCGTCTCCCGGTCGATGCGCCGGGAATCCGGCAGCCGGCGCGACAGGTCGAGGGGGCCGCCGGACAAATCGGTGCTGCCGAACTCCCCGAAGCGCACCTGCGGCGCGGCGGTCGCGTTGTTCAGCAGCCAGCCCTCCGGTCGCACGTGCGGCCCGATCGCGCACCCGAGGAATACCACCTCGCTGAACGGCCACGTGTTGGCGACGTCCGGCCGCGGATCGATCCGCGCGAGGTAGACGTTGCCCACGCCCGGCGCCGCAGTCAGGCGGCAGTCCACGTACACGTGACCGCGCCCCGTCTCACCGTTGCGCACCTGCGCGAGGTAGCCGGCGCCAAGGGACCGCAGCTCGCACCGCTGGAAGTAGCACGCGCCCCCGCCCCACATAAAGTCCACGTCGCCCTCGATCAGGCTGTCCGTGACGAACAGCGAGCCGTTCCAGAGCAGCGTGTCCTGCAGGCTGCTCAGCGTCACGCGGTCGAGCACGACCCGGCGCCCGTTGCCGCGCAGGGCCTCCGCCTGGCTCCCGCCGCGCGGCGTCGTGTTGCGCAGGCTCAGGTGGGCCAGCGTCACGTCGGCCGCGTCGATCGCGACCATCGCGCGGTTGTTGCCCGGATTCAGGTTCTGATTGTTCGCGTAGGTGATGACGGTGCCCGCCCGGTCCTCGCCCCTCAGGGTTACGAAGGGCTGCCGCGAGCCGAGGTAGACCAGTTCCTCGTAGACGCCGGCGCGGATGGAGATCACCCGCGGGACGGTGTTGCCCGCCGGCACCCAGCCGATCGCGCCCTGCACGGTCGCGAAATCGCCGGAGCCATCGGCGGCCACGGTGACCGCCACCGCGGTCGCGGCCGGCCGTTCGGGGCGGACGCTGAAGCTAAAGCTCCCGGCGGCAAGGGGGGATCCGGAAGCATCCGTGAGCACCCCCGCGTCCCAATCGACCCGGTAGGCCCCGCCCGCCGCGAGCACGCCCGCCCGCGGGTGCACCACCGCGACGCGGCCCTCGACCCGCACGGGCCGGTAGCGGTACGGCGTCGGGTTGAGGCCCACGAGTCGGGTCGGGGCGGCCTCCGCAAGGTCGATGGTCTCCACCACCGCGCCCGACCCGAGGCTCGTGATGCGGATCCGGCCGGCGGGGCCGAGCCGCGGCTCGCTCGCGCACGTGAACCGGAGCAGCGTGTCGGCGGGAGCGCCCGGTCCGGGCGAGGTGGAGACGAGGCCAAGCCCGTGGAGGGGCCCGGCGCAGGCCAGCCCGGCCAAAACGGGCAGGAGGGGGTGCAGGCGCATCCCGCAACGTGGAGGCAGGCGGGCGGCGCCGTCAAAGCGTGCGCGCGCCGGACGGTCGGACGCGGTCAGGTCTCCTCGCGGAGCACCTCGAGCGGGGGCTGGCGGACGATGCCCCGGTTGGCGAGGAACCCGACCGCCACCGTGGCTCCGGCCACCGCGAGGATGCCCACCGTGAGCACCGGGAGCGGGAAGGCCGGCGGGATGCGGAAGACGAAGTGCGCGACCAACGCGTTGCCGCCGAGCGCCAGCGCCCCGCCCACCACCGCCGCCAGGCTCCCGAGGATCGCGTATTCCACCAATTGGATGCGCCGCAGCTGCGCCGCGCTCGCCCCGAGGGTGCGGAGCAGCACCGTCTCGCGGACCCGCTGCAACCGGCCGGTGAGCACCGCGCCCACCAGAACCACGAGGCCGGTGAGCACGGTGAAGGCGGCCATAAACTCCACCACGAAGCCGACCCGCGACAGCACGCTGTCGACCGTCTCGAGGACCAGCGCGAGGTCGATCGCGCTGACGTTGGGGCAGGCGGCGACAACCGCGCGCTGCACCCGCGCCGCGTGGGCCGCGTCTGTGGTGCGGACGGCCATCACGTGGAACTTGGGCGCCTCCTCCAGCACGCCGGCGGGGAACACCACGAAGAAGTTCGGTTCGAAGCGGCGCCACTCCACGGCGCGCACACTGGTGATGCGGGAGCGCACCGGCACGCCCTGCACGTCCCACGTCAGCTCATCGCCCAGCGCCGCGCCCAGGTCGCGCAGCAGGCCCTCCTCCACGGAGATCGGCACCACCTCCGTGCCGGGCGGCACCCGCGGGGTGAGCTCGCCCGCGACCAGCCGTTCCGCGCCGCCCAGGGTCTCGCGGAAGGTCGTGCGGTACTCGCGGCGCAGGGTCCAGCCCGCCGGTCGCCGCGCGCCCTCGCCGCCCCGCCGCCCGTCCCGCGCCGCCTCGGCCTCGTCCGGACGGCCGCGGGGCGCCCCCCGGAGCAGTTCCTCGACCGGTCGCCCGCGCACCGCGGCGAGGCGCATCGTGACGATCGGGGCCTCGACCAGCAGCGGGGCCCCCGCCGCCGCCAGCGCGCGCGCGAGCGGGTCGCGCTGGTCGTCCTGGATGTCAAAGAGGAGCAGGTTCGGCCGCGAGCCGGCCCCGGCGGAGGCCAACTCGCGCAGCAGCGTGGACCGGGCGAGGAACAGGGTGAGCATCAGGGCGCACCCAAGTCCGAGGGAGACCAACAGCAGGACGGTGCGGTTGTTCGGCCGGTGCAGGTTGGCGATCCCCTGCCTGACCACGTAGGGCGCACGACGAGGGACGGCGCGGCGGGCGAGCCAGGCGGTCGCCCGCGCCAGCAGCCAGAGGATGCCCAAAGCGCCCCCGAGCGCCGCGGTGAAGCCAAGCCCCTCGCGCCAGCCGCCCGTCTGCCAAGCGGCCAACCCCGCGATCGCCACCACGATGAGGCCCGCGACCACCAGCCGCCAGGGATCGGGCCGCACACCCTCCGCCTCCGCCAGCGCGGAACGCAGGGCGCTGAGGGGCGGCACCCGCCGCACCGCCAATAGCGGCAGCAACGTGAAGAGCAGGCAGAGGATCACCCCCGCTCCGATCCCGCGGGCGACCGCCGGCCAGGCGACGAAGAACTCCACCGGAAACGGCACCACGTCCGCCAGCAGCCGCGGCAGCGCCAGTTGCAGGCCCACCCCGAGGGCGGCGCCGGCCAGCGCGCCCGCGAGCCCGAGCGCCACGCCCTGCACCAGATACACCGCGAAGCTCTGCCCCGCCGAGGCCCCGAGGCAGCGCAGCACCGCGACCGTCGCGAGCTTCTGCCGCACGTGGACGTGGATCGCGCTCGCCACGCCGATCGCGCCGAGGATGAGCGCCACGAAACCGACCAGCCCCAGGTACGCCTCGATGTTGTCGAGCGCGCGCCCGAGGCTCCGCCGCCGCTCGGCCACCGTGTCGAAGCCCAGCCCGTCCGCGCGGAACCGTTCCCGGAAGGAGCGCGCCACCGCCTCCGGCGTCCGCCCGGGTAGCAGCTCCAGCATCAGGCGGTGCCGCACCAGCACGCTGCGCTCCGTCAACCCGGTCGCCGCGAGGGTTGCCGCCGGGATCAAGATCCGCGGGGCCGCGGTCGCCGAGAAGGCGGTCGACTCGCCGGGCAACTTCCGCAGCGCGCCGGCAACGGTAAACTCCGCCTGGCCTAGGCGCAGCCGTCCGCCCACCGGCACCTCGAACTGGCGCAACAGCGTCTCCTCGACGATCGCCACCGGTGCGCCCTCGCGCAGCCGCGCCGGCGCCGTCTCCGGTTCCGTGGTGAACTCGCCAAAGAAGGGGAAGCCGCCCTCGAGGGCGCGGACGTTGACCAGCCGGGTGGCGCCGTCCGCATCGGGGAAGACGACCATCGAGGAGAAACTCTGCTCGCGCGCGACGGCCGCAGCCTGCGCGCGAGCGTGGGCCAGCATTTCCGCGCCGAAGGGGTTGCGGCTGGTCACGATCAGGTCCGCCCCGAGCAGGCCCTTGGCCTGCCCGTCGACGGCGCGATCCAGATTGGCCCCGAGCGAGCCGATCGCGACGAGCGCGGCGATACCGAGCACGATGGCCGAGGAGAACAGCAGGAGGCGGCGCCGCGAGGCGCGGGAGTCGCGCCAGGCCAGCCGCAGGATGAAGGGGAGCGTCCGCATCCGCGTCAGGCGGGCCCGTCCGCCACCACCGCGCCGCCGCGCAGACGGAGGATCCGGCCGCAGCGCCGGGCGAGTTCGAGGTCGTGCGTCACGAGCACCAGCGTCGTGCCCCGCTCGTGGTTGAGCCCGAAGATGAGCTCGGTCATCGCCTGGGCGGTGGCGCCGTCGAGGTTCCCCGTGGGCTCGTCGCAGAAGAGGATGCGCGGCCGGTTGATGAAGGCCCGGGCGAGGGCCACGCGCTGCTGCTCGCCGCCGGACAGCTGCACCGGGTAGTGCTCGTGCCGCTCGCCCAGCCCCACGCGGGCGAGCAGCGCGCGGGCCTCCGCCTCGGCTTCCGCCCCGCCCTCGCCGCGGAGTTCCAGGGGGACGAGCACGTTCTCGAGCGCGGTGAGGGTCGGCACCAGCTGGAAGTTCTGGAACACGAAGCCGACGTGGGCGTTGCGCACCCGCGCCCGCGCATCCTCGCCCAGCCCGCCGATCGCCGTCCCCGCCAGCTCCACCTCCCCGGCGGAGGGCCGGTCCAGCCCCGCGCAGAGGCCGAGCAGGGTCGTCTTGCCGCTACCGCTCGGCCCCACGATCGCGAGGCTCGCCCCCGCCGCCAGGGAGAAGCTCACCTCCTGCAGGACCGTCAACCGCCGCCCGCCGGCCACGCCGTAGGACCGGGTCAGCCGCTCGACTTTCAGCATCGTCTGGCCGTTCATTCGCGGCCACGAAACACACGCGCCGACCGAACGCCAGCCGATGCCAAAGATGAACCCGCCCGCCCGCGCCCGCCGCCCCTTCCTCCGCGGCGGCCTCCTGCTCGCCCTCGCCCTCTTCACGCCCCCGCTGCCCGCGGCCGACCCCACCGCCGGGCCGCCCACGGTCGTGTTCCTCGGCGACAGCCTGACCGCCGGCTACGGCCTCGCGGACCCCGCGAGCGAGGCCTACCCCGCGCTCATTGCGGAGCGCCTCCGCGCGGCTCGGGCACCCTGGAAGGTCGTCAACGCCGGGATCAGCGGGGACACGACCGCCGGCGGCCTACGCCGCATCGACTGGACGCTCCGCGCGCCGGTGGACGTGCTCGTCGTGGCCCTCGGGGCGAACGACGGCCTCCGCGGCGTGGACCCCGCCGTCACCGCCGCCAACCTCCGCGGTATCATCAAGCGCGCCCGCGCGCGCCACCCCGCGGTCCGGATCCTGCTCGCCGGGATGCAGCTCCCGCCGGAGCTCGGCGCGGCGCACACGGCCGCCTTCGCCCGCGTGTTCCCGGACGTCGCGGCCGCCACCGGGTCCGCCCTCGTGCCGTTCCTCCTCGCCGGCGTCGGCGGCGACCCCGCGCTCAACCTCGGCGACCGCATCCACCCGAACGCCGCCGGCCACGCCGTGATGGCCGCGACCGTCTGGACCCACCTGGAACCCCTTCTCGCCCAATGAAACTGCTCCTCCTTGGCGGCACCGGCGTCATCAGCACCGCCTGCACGCGCCTCGCCCTCGAACGCGGCCACGACGTGACCCTCCTCACGCGCTCCGGCCGCGGCCTGCCCCCGGGCGCCCGCGCGCTCCCGGCGGACATCGCCGACCCGCGGGCGGCCGCGGCGGCCCTGGCGGGCCATCGTTGGGACGCCGTCGTGGACTTCCTCGCCTACGACGCCGCCGCGATCGAGGCGCGCCTCGCCCTCTTCCGCGGGAACACCGCGCAGTACGTGTTCATCAGCACCGCCAGCGCCTACCGCAAGCCACCCGCCCGCGCGGTGATCACCGAGGACACGCCGCTCGAGAACCCCTACTGGGAATACTCCCGGTTCAAGATCGCCGCGGAGGCGCGCCTCACCCGCGCGGGCCGCGAGGAGGGGTTCCCCTACACCATCATCCGGCCCTCCCTCACCTACGGCGACACCGTCTTCCCCCTCGCCCTCAACTGCTGGACCCGGAGCTTCACCAACATCACGCGGCTCCGCGCGGGCCAGGGGCTGATCGTCCCGGGCGACGGCCTCACGCCCTGGACGATCACGCACAACTCCGACTTCGCGCAGGGCCTGCTGGGCCTGCTCGGCCACCCCGGCGCCCTCGGCGAGGCGTTCCACATCACCTCCGAGGAGGCGCCCACCTGGAACGAGCTCTACACCCTCACCGCCCACGCGGCCGGCGTCGCCCAACCGCGCCTGGTGCACATCCCCTCGGACTTCATCACCGCGTGCCTGCCCGAGTACACCGGCACCCTCCTCGGCGACAAGGCCAACCCCGCCCTCTTCGACCTCACCAAGCTCCGCCGGCTCGTGCCCGGGTTCGCGCCGCGCGTCCCGTTCCGCGAGGGGATCGCGCGCACGCTCCGCTGGTTCGAGGCGGATCCGGCCCGCCAAGGGATCGACGCCGAGGTAAACGCGAAGTGGGACCGCCTCATCGCCGCCTACGAACGCGGCCTCGCCGCCGCCCGCGCGGAATTCGCGCCGCGGGCCTCCTGACTCCCGCGGCCCCCGGCCCGCCTCAGGCCCCGCCCGGCGGCGGCGCGCGCAGGAATTCCTCGAGGCGGTCGAAGGACGGCCCGAAGTAGGCGTGCGAGTACACGACCGCGTTGAGGCCGGCGAGCCGCGCCACCTCGGGCGGGAAGTCCGCGTCCGCGGGAAACTGGAACCCCTCCGCCACCAGCGGCACGATGCGACGCCCGTGCCGCACGGCGTGGGCAATCTCGCGCCGCAGCCAGTCGTCCGGCTCCCGGCACCGGTCGAGGGAACCCGCGGCGAGCACCAGCACGAAGTTCGGCGCCGCCTCGATCTCGCGGAGCAGGCGCGCGTCGAACCGCCCGGCACCGACGTCGTCCACGTCGAGGAAACAGGGGTAGCCCCGCCGCTCGAGTTCCATCCGCACCAAGCGCGCGAGGTCGGAGGCGCCGTCGCGGCGGTAGCTGATGAAGACCCGCCGCTGCCGGCCCGGCCGCAGGAAGGGGAACGCGGTGTCAGTCCAGTGCGGCCCTGGCCCGGCCGGCTGGGGTTCGGCCGCCGCGACGGAAGCCCGGGGCGCGGGCCATTCCTCGGGATACCACGCGCGGCTCCAGCGCGTCGCGAGGGCGAAGGCGAGGCCCGCCACCGCCACGCCCATCACGAGACCGGGCAACCAGGTGAGGCCGAGAAAAAAGGAGGAAACGCCGGCCAGCAGCGCGAGGCAGAGCACCACGTGGCGCCCGCGCGCCCGCACCGCGTAGGCCACGATCACCACCACGGCGGCCAGCGCCGCGTGGAGGCTGGGGAACCCGTCATCGGGGCTGCTCCAGAGCCGCGCCGCGCGGATCCAGCCTTCCCCGAGCCGATCCGAGAGCAGCATCGCCCCCGACCCGGGAAAGGCCCACCGCTCCGGGACCGGCAGCAGGAGGTGGAAAGGGAGCGCAAGGGCGTAGGCCGCCACGAGCGAGCCGACCAACAACCGCAGCGGCCGCGCCGTCGGCGCCCGGAACCAGACCACGAGGGCCCCGGCGAGCAGCGCGGGTTGGAGCAGGTAATAGGCGCCCGTCACCGCCGCCACCATCCAGCCGGGCACCGCCTCCGCCCCGCTGAAATCGAGCCCGCCCTCCAGTTCCTGCAGGGCCTGGGCCACCCGGTGACCCAGCGCGTAGGTTTCGGGACTCCAGCGCGCCGCCTCGGCCTGCGCCTGGGCCAGCGCCGCCACCGCGACCGCCAGCGGCAGCAGCAGCAGGCCTTCCCGCGTCCGCAGGAGTTCGCGCGGCCCCCTCATCGCGGCGGCCCGCCCGGACGCCGCACCAGGGTCCACAGCGCCAGCACGGCCGCCAGCACCGCGAGCACGAGCACCAGCGAGGTCCCCAGCCGGAACAGGAAGGTGTCCGCCACCGGCCGCACCAGGGCGACCCGGTAGGACGTGCTGCCGAGCGGATCGAGGTCGAGGCGCGCCCCGTCACCCCGCCGGGGAAACCCGTCGGGCTTCAGGCGGAAGGCGTGGAAATCGCCCGCGGCGACCTCCGCGACGAACGGCGAGCCCACCGCGCGGTCATTGTTCGCGGGGTCGTTCCACACCACGCGCACGGCCGGCAAACGCGTTCCCGCCGGCAGCGCGAAGCGCACGTCGCGCAGGACGGTCGGCGTGCGGTCGTCGAAGCTCCACACCTCGCGCAGGCGGTGCATCCGGTTCGAGAGGCAATCCTCCAACCGGCCCACGAGGCTCTCCGGATCGTCGCGCCGGTGGCTCAGGTGGAACTCCTGCGGCGGCAGGCCGAAGTCGGGGTACTCGCTGGTCAGCACAACCGCGTCGTCGTGCGCGCGGCGCAGGGTCCAGAGGACGTCGAAATGCTTGTGGAAGTCCTCGTCGTAGAGGGTGAACTCGGTGCCCGCGAGCAGCACCGCCTGCCGCGCCGCCTCCAGCAGGGCCGGATCGGGCGGCGCGTCCCCGCCGGCGGGCCCACGGATCTTGATCGGCACCGCGGGTGGTCCACCCCGCGTCTGGCGGCGCAGGGTCGCCAACGCCCGCCGGGCCTCGGGCGCCGCGTTGAAATCCTGCCAGCGCAGGGTGTCCCCCACGCCGATCTCCCCGGCCCGCATCGCGCGGACGCCGGCGGTCACCCGTTCCCGCACGCCGCGGTCCGCGCCGGAGGAAAGCACCAGCAGGTCGTTCGGGGCGGGAAAAGGCAGCGGGATGAAGAGCAGGTCCGGATCGTCCGCGAAGCGCGCGCGCACGCCGTCCCACACCCCCGCGAGCTCCGCCCGGCCCTCGCGGACGAGCCCGACCAGCTCGGCCGCGCCGCGCCCGCCCGGGGGCTGCTCCGCCCGGATGAAGGTGTGCCGCTGGTCCGGCCCGTTGGGTCCCGAGCCCGTGAACACCCCGGCGCGCCGGAAAAACGCCGCCGGCAACCCGTAGCCCGAGGTGCTGAATTTGTCGGGATAGACGAACCGCGCCGGCTCGGTCCGCTCCCGCAACCAGCGCAACAACGCGTCCGGGTCCGCCGTCCGCACGCCCGACCCTCGCCGCACGACAAGGTGGCTCAGCCGCGTGGTGTCCGGCACGCGCGGGCTCACCGCGATGGCCACGACGTCGAGGTTCGCGCCCAGCATCTCCGCGGCGAGGTAGACGAAGGGGGTGACCCGCGCCAAGAGCGGGCCCTGCCGCCGCGCATCCCACGCCACGAGGAGATCCACCGCGGCACCGTGGTCGAGGTCGCGGGGTTCGAAGCGGAACCCGTCGCGCGACCGCAGGTATTCCCGGAGCCGTTCATCCGCCCGCGCCGTCTCGGCGTCGAGGGCGACCCCCGCGAAGGTCAGGGTCGTCTCCGCCGCCGCGGCCGGCAGCGCCAGCACCAGCACAAGCAGCGCCGCCCGCAGGCCCCGGCGGGCCGCGCCCCGGCCCGGATGGCCGGCGAGGAAGGAATCGGCGTGCAGGCGCGACATGGGACGACTGTCCGCAGCGAAAGCCGCCCGCCCGACGCTGGCGAGCGGATTGTCCGACCGCCGCGGACGGAAAACACCAATCCGGATTCCCAGCCGGCGCGTGGCGGCGGACCCCGGAGTATGATCCCTTCCCTTGCGCGCCGGCCGGGTGGCCCGCGCCGCTTCCGGAGATGTCCACGCCGCTGAAACCCTTTCCCGAGTACGACCGCCGGGGTTGGCTGGAACGCCAGGTCTTCGAGCTGACGCGCGGGTGTCCCGTGGACCACGGCAACCCGCCCTTCTGCCCCCCCACGGGCTGCGGCCGGAAGGCGAGGACTTCCGCCGGCGCTGGATCCACGGTCTGAGCGACGCGGAGCTCGAGTACCTCGCACGCTATCACTCCTGCTGCCTCCAGGTGCGCACCTCCCCGCCACCCCCCGCGTGAACGGACGGCCCGCGCCGCGCGAGGGATAGGCTCAGGACTTGCCTTTCGCCTTCGCCGCCGAGGCGGGGATCGGTTTGCGCAGCACAACGGGCACCGCGTTGGCCTGCGGCCGGCCCGGGGTGCTTCGCCCCTGGTACACCAGCCGCTGCAACGTCTGCTCCAATTCGGCCACGATCTCGGGGTGACGCGCCGCCAGGTTCTCGCGTTCAGCCAGGTCGTCCCCGCCGATCCGGTACAGCTGCGTCTCGGGCAGCCCCTGCTGCCGGGCCTCCGGATCCCGCGGCGCGGACCAGCCGCCGCTGCCGGGGCTCAACGCCAGCTTCCACGGCCCGCGCCGGATCGCGAACGCGCCGGTGATCGAGTGGTGCACCACGGACTCGCGGGCCGAGGGTCCCCGGCCCTCGAGGACCGGCAGGAAGCTGAAGCTGTCCTCCCCCGCCTCATCCGGCAGCCGGACGCCCAGGATCTCCGCGCAGGTGGCGAACACATCGGTGAGGCAGACCAGCTGGTCGCTCACCGCCGGCCGCACCCGCGCGGGCCAGCGCACAAGAAACGGCACGCGGTGCCCGCCGTCGAACAGGTCGGCCTTGTGGCCCCGTAGGGGCCCGTTCACCGCGTGGCCCTGGGCGGCGAGCTCCTCGATCCGCGCCTGCGGCGAGCAGCCGTTGTCGCTCGTCAGGATGAGCAGCGTGTTGGCGGCGGTGCCGGTCCGGTCGAGGGCGTCCAGCACGCGCCCGATCGCGTCGTCGGTCTCCAGCACGAAGTCCGCGTAGAGGTTCAGCCCGCTTCGTCCCTTCCACGGCGGGTTGGGCGCGATCGGGGTGTGAGGCGAGGCCAGCGGGAGGTAGAGGAAGAACGGCTTTCCTGCGGCGGCGCCGGCCTCGATCGTCGCCACCGCCTGGCGCGTGAACTCCGGGAGCACGTGCTCGACCTCGAAGCCCGGCGCGGCCGGCCCCGTCCGGCACTCGCCGGGATGCCCCGGATGCAGCGGCCACGTGCGCTCAAGGGTCGGGAGCACGGTCACGCGGTCGTTCTCGATGAAGGTGTACGGGACCATATCCAGCGAGGCCGCGATGCCGAAGTAACGGTCGAAGCCCACGCTCAGCGGGCCGTTGGCGATCGGCCGCGCGTAGTCGACGCTCCACGCCTGCGCCGCGGATTCGATGCCAAGCGGGTTGACGTCCTTGCCGGGCAGCTTCGCCCAATCCATCCCCAGGTGCCACTTGCCGACCGTGGTCGTGCGGTAGCCGGCGCGGCGAAGGAAGGAAGCGAGGGTGTCGCGGCCCGGCTCGATCAGGCGCGGGGAAAGGCCGCCGAGGACGCCCTGCTGCAGGCGCGTGCGCCAGTTGTAGCGGCCCGTGAGGAGGCCGTAGCGCGTGGGCGTGCAGACCGAGGACGGCGTGTGGGCGTCGGTGAAGCGCACCCCCTCGCGCGCGATGCGGTCCATCTGCGGCGTGCGGATGCGCCCGGCCGGGTGGTTCGCGGAGACGTCGCCGTAGCCGAGGTCATCCAACAGGATGAGCACCACGTTCGGGCGCTCGGCACCGCGGGCGACGACGGCCAGGAATGCGAGGAGCAGCAGCAGGCGGGGCGGGGTCTTCATCGGGGTGGCGGGAAACTGCGCCGCCCGCCGGCCGGGGAAAAGGGCAAAAAAAGCCCCCCCGCGGCTACGGCGCGGGATCGAGGGTGACCGGTCGATCCGTGCCCGGGGCGGGGAATTCCAGCGTGTGCCGCCGGCCCGCCACCATGACCTCCACCCGCACCCCGTCCGGCCGGTCCTCGCGTCGCGCCGACCACGCCACCGGACGGCCCGCGCGCTCCGGCACCAGCACGGTCACCATCCCCAGTTCCGCCCGCCGCTCCGTCGTGCCCGCCTCGAGGTGCCACAGGTTCGGGAATTCACGCGTGGGCGGCGGCTCGAAACCGTCCGTCTGCCGGAACACGAGGGGCAGCGGCGAGAGGTAGCGCACGCTCAGCGCGGCCCGGGGCTGCTCGACGCGGGCCGACGCGTCCCCGGCCCCGACCGCGAAGGGTCGGGGGGCGTGGAGGAGGAACTGGAAGGTCGCGGGCGCGGGGGCGACCAACTCGTCGTAAAAAACCACGAAGGGATCCGACCCCTTCACGAAGACGACGTGCCGCCACGCCTTGCGGAGGCGGCCGCCGTAGGCCGGGGTGGCGTCGCCGGCGAGGATGTCCCGGCCCGCGCCGAGGTCCGCGCGCACGATCGCACCCGTGGCGCGGGCCGCGTGCGGGATCTGGCCCTCGCCGTCGACCAGCACCGCGTTGTGCGCCCGGGTCTGGTGGACGTGCCCCGTGTGGAACGCGCTGCCGTGGAGGTCGCGGTAGCCGTTGGCCACGAGCAGCGCCTCGCCGTAGGCGTTCAGGAAAAACGAATTCTGCGGATTGTGGCCGTGGCTCTGGGAACCGAACGGGCTCGCCTTGAAGGCGAAGTGCACGTCCTCGCGGCTGTCGAGCAGGGTCGTGTGCAGGCTGGCCACGCCGATGCCGCGGAAGACCTTCGACGCGGGCAGATCGGCCGGCGGCCGCGGCGCCGCGGGGGCGGGCAGGTTGGCGCGGTACAGTAGGCCGGTGATCCCGCCGTTGGCCGGCTGGCGCTTCTCGCGCGCCCACCACGCCCACGCCGCGACGTTGCCGCCATCCCCGCTGGCCGCGCGCGCCCGCAGGTGGTACTCGAGGAACGCCGGGGCATCCAGGGGCCGGAAGGACAGGTCGCCGAAGCCCGCGTTGGGCGAATGCGGAGGAGCCAGGTACAGGGGATAGTCCCCCACCTGCGCGAAGAACGGCTTGCGCAGGCCATCGATCCGCAGCGCCGCCTGCGCCACCTGCAGCCAGCCCGCCGCCTTGCCCTGGTAGCTGGACCAGTAGCTGACCCCCTCGTGCCAGCCGCCGTCGTCATCCGACCAGACGGGGTAGCACGAATAGAACTTGTTGAGCGCGTAATCGAGCCACTGGGGCGCCTCGGGGATCTCGTCGAGGAACGCGATGCCCGCCTCGGCCAGCTTGTGCCAGACGCGGTTCGCGTGGCTCCCGTAAGGGCGCTGCAGGTGGCCGACCCCGCGGGCGACCTCGCCGCTGTTCCACGCCTCGAGCACGCGCGTGCGCATCGTCGCGCGGATGCGTTCGCGCTCCTCCGCGGTGAAGACATCCCACGCCCAGTCGTACGCGCGCGCCGGCCGGTGCAGCAGGGGCTTCCCCGCCTCGCAGTTGAGGGTGAAGTTGGTGGTACCCGCGGGATCCCACGCGGCCAGGTGCAGCAGCCAGCGCCGCGCGCCCTCGCCGTAGCGGCGCTCGCCGGTGAGGAGGTAGACGAACGCGAGGGTCTCCGCCTCGGTGCACGCCTGCTCGACCTGCACCCGATTCGGCCACCAGTACTTGATCAGCTCCGCATTGGTCTTGTCCCGCGCCGAACCCTTGTGCGGCGGCTCCGGGGTGGGACCGGCCGTGAGATAACGGTCGGCCGCGGCGCGCAACTCCGCCAGCGCCGGCGCCTCCGGCCCGCGGACCAGTTCCCGCAGGCGGGGCAGGTCCTCCGGCCGCAGGAACAGCCGCGGATGCCCGGCCGGCACCCGCGCGCGCTGCTCCGCGCGCCCCGGCAGCGGCAGCACCGCCGCCGCCGCGGGCACCTCAACCCGGCGGGCGCGGCTCCAGACCGTGGGCGCGCCCCGGGCGTCCCGCGCCCGGTAACGCCAATGATGGGTGCCGGGCGCCACCGGCGCGTCGTGCGTGTAGGTCGGCCAGACCACGCCGGCCACCGTCGTCGTGCCGCCCGCGGGGAACGCGGGATCGGCCGACCATTGGACTTCGTACGTGACGGCCTCCGCCGGCGCGATCCAGGTGAAGCTGGGCGGGTTCAGGGCGACGCTCGCGCCGTCCGCCGGGCGGTATCCCCATTCGTCGGGCCGGGCGGCGCGTTCATCGAGCGGGCGCTCAGCAGCGACGACCGCGAGCAGCGAAAGCAGCAGGGAAAGGGCGTGCCGCGGGTCGCGGAGGGGTGGCAGGCGCTTCACGGGAGGCTAGACGCTCGCCCGGCGGCCTCGGCTACGGCCAGCCCAAAGCCGTGGTCGCCTGCCCGCTCAGGGCGCGAGCGGCGCGTCGGGCTCGATGAGGAGCCGGCAGGGATCGCCCGTCACCGCGCCGGCCGGATCGACCGCGGCCGCGAAGGCGATCATCCCCGCGTTGTCGCCGGTGTGGCGCGGTTCCGCGGCGAGGAACGGGATGCCCCCGCGCCGCGCCTCCGCCTCCAGGGCCGCCCGCAGCAGCCGGTTGTTCGCCACCCCGCCCGAGAGACCTAGGCTCCGCAGCCCGCCACCCTCCCGCGCCAGCACCCGCCGCACCCGTGCTGTCAGGGCATCGATCACCGCCGCCTGGTAGCTTGCGCACAGGTCCGCCCGCCGCGCCTCGATCTCGGGCACGGTCATCCGCTCCAACTGGTAGCGGAGGCTCGTCTTGAGGCCCGAGAAACTAAAATCCAGCTCGTCGCCGCGCCCGCCGCCGCGCGGGAACGCGAAGGCATCCGCCCTCCCCTCCCGCGCGCACCGCTCGACCTCGGGGCCGCCGGGATAACCGAGCCCGAGGAGCTTGGCCCCCTTGTCCAACGCCTCCCCCGCCGCGTCGTCCAGCGTGCGGGCGAGGACGTTGAGGCGCCGCGCCTCGTCCACGACGAAGAGCAGCGTGTTGCCCCCGGACACGATCAGGCCGAGATGCGGCAGCAGCGCGGCGAGGCGTGCGGGAAACTCCGCCGGAGCGGCGGCGTGGACGGGAATGAACGGGGACCACGCGTGCCCACGCAGGTGGTTCACGCCCAGCAGCGGCACGCGCAGCGCCAGCGCGAGGGACTTGGCCGCCGCCACCCCGAGAGCGAGGCACGCCGCCAGGCCCGGGCCGTGCGTCACCGCCACCGCGCCCACGCCGCCGAGGCCCGCCTCGTCCCGCGCGCGCGCCAGCAACGCCGGGAGATTCCGGAGGTGCTCCCGGGTGGCCAAATCCGGCACCACCCCCCCGTAACGCTCGTGGAGGGCGATCTGGCTGTGCACCCATTCGCCGCGCAGCCCCGTCGCCGGGTCCAGCAGCGCCACCGCCGACTCGTCGCACGAGCTCTCCAGCGCGAGGATCAGGCCGCTCATCCGCGGGTCCCCCCGTTCCCGTCGAGCAGGCGCAGGCCGCGCAGCATCGCCAGCGCCGTCTCCAGCTGCCGGTCCGCCACCGGCGCGAAGCCGAACCGCGCCTCGAATTCCGCGGGCTCCAGATCCGGCCGCGAGCGCTGCTGCGCCAGCCGCGAATCCTCCTCCGGGGTCATCACCACCTCGACGTGGGGCCGCACCCCCTGCTCGTGGATCGAGGTCCCCGCCGGCGTGAAGTAGCGCGCGGTGGTCAGGCGGAGGCCCTCGCCGTCCCGCAGCTTGAAGATCGACTGCACGGAACCCTTGCCGAAGGTTCGCTCGCCCACGACGACGGCCCGGCCGGCGTCCTTGAGCGCCCCCGCCACGATCTCGGCCGCACTGGCGCTGCCGGCATTGACCAGCACCGCGATGGGGAGGGACCACGGGGCGCCGCCGCCGGCCGCCCGGAAGCGCTCGTTGTCCTGCGGGCGGCGGCCGCGCGTCTCGACGATTAGCTCCCCTTCCCGGAAGAAGGGCTGGGCCACCTCCACCGCCGCCTCGAGGAGCCCGCCCGGGTTGTTGCGCAGGTCGAGCACGAGGGCGCGGAGGCCCTGTTCCCCGAGCCGCGCTAGCGCCAGCCGCAGCTGCCGCCCGGTGTGCTCCGAGAATTCCGTCAACTGCACGTACCCCACGCCGTCCGCCAGCACCCGCGCGCCGCGGACGCTCTCGATGCGGATGAGTTCGCGCGTGAGGGTGAGCGTGAGCGCCTCCCGCACGCCGGGGCGCTGGATCCCGACGGTCACGGTCGTGCGCGGCCGGCCGCGGAGCCGGCTGACCACCGCGTCGACGCCCCCGGTCGCGACCGGCTGGCCGTCGATCGCCACGATCTCGTCCCCGCGGCGGATGCCCGCGCGTTCGCCGGGCGTGCCGGCCATCGGGGCGATCACGACGACCCGGTTCTGCCGCGTCTCGACCTGGACGCCGATTCCGCCGAACTCGCCGCTGAGGTCCTCCTCGACCTGGTCGTGGGAGGCCTTCTCGAGGAACTCGGAGTGCGGGTCGAGCGCCTCGACCATCCCGTGCAGGGCGCCGCGCGCGAGGCCCGCGTAGGGCACGGCGGCGGCGTCCACGTACTGGGCGTTCACCAGCTCCATCACCTCCCGGACGTAGGCGGAGGCGCGGGCGAGGTCGCGGTCGGGCCACCAGCGCCACGCCGCCGCCACCTTCACCGCCGCGAGGCAGGCGGCGACGCCCAGCAGCACGCCGGTGGCGAGGGTGAGAAAGCGGTTGCCCATCCCGCGCACGATGGGCATCGCCCTCGCGTTGTAAATGGGATCATCCGCCCCCGCCCGCGCCCCCGCCTCGCCGGCCTTCCTCGCCGCCTTCCGTGCGGCCGCGGGGCCCGCCGGCCGCCTGAGCTTCGCGCGCTTTATGGAGCTCGCGCTCTACCATCCGGAGGCCGGCTACTACCGGGCGGGACGGGAACGGGTGGGTCGCGCGCCGGGCACCGACTTCATCACGTCCGCCACCGTCGGGCCGCTCTTCGGGGAACTGGTCGCCGCCGCCGCCGCCCACCTGCTCGGGCCGGACGCCGCGGCCCGCCACACGTTCGTGGAGCTCGGCGCCGAGCCGGGAAGGAGCGTGCTCGCGGGCGTTGCGCACCCTTTCGCGGCCGTGCGCACCCTGCGTTTGGGCGATCCCCTCGCGCTGAGCGGGGACTGCGTCGTGTTCTCCAACGAGTTGTTCGACGCCCAGCCCTGCGTGCGCACCGTCCACCGGGGCGGCGGATGGCGGGAGCGGATGGTCGAGCTCACCGCGGATGGCACGCTTGCGGAGGGGGAGGTGTCGTATCCGGATGACCGCCAGCCGGCCCCGGAAGGCTACGCGTTTGACCGGCCCCTCGCGGCGGCGGGGCTCGCCGGGGAGATCGCCCGCCAGCCTTGGCGGGGACTCTTCCTCGCCTTCGACTACGGCAAGACCGAGCTCGACCTGCGCACCGGCTGCCCTGGCGGCACGGCGCGCGCCTACCACCGGCACCGGCAGGAGCCGGACCTCCTCGCGCGGCCCGGGGAGCAGGACCTGACCTGCCACGTGTGCTGGGACTGGCTCGCGGCCGAGTTGGTCGGGGAGGGTTTTGGCGCGCCGGGCCTGGAGTTCCAGGAGACTTTCTTCGTGCGGGACGCGGGGCCGGCG
>VHCY01000013.1 GCA_016871595.1 Verrucomicrobiota bacterium | reverse complement strand
GAGGCCGAGGCTGCGGACGAGCTCGCCGTGGGGGCGGGCGATGATGTGCGAGCAGATGAGCTCACCGACGCGCTTCGCGGCCTCCGCGCCGGCCTCGACGGCCGCCTTGACGCTGCCGACGTCGCCCTTGACGACGACCGTGACGAGGCCGCCGCCGATCTGGATCTGCCGGACAAGCGCGACGTTGGCCGCCTTGACCATGGCATCGCTGGCCTCGACGCTGCCGACGTAGCCGCGGGTTTCTACCATTCCGATGGAATCATTCATTGTCTGGATGGGGGAGTTGGGAGGATCAGGTTGAGGAAGGCGGGGGGTGGTCAGCGGACCAGTTCCACGGGCGTGCCCGGCTCGAGGGCGCAGGCGTTGCCCTCGTCGGTGTCGATGTGGACCTCGAGCTTGAAGTCGGCGTGCACGCGGGCGAGGACGCGGTCGAAGGTGGTGGCGCAGGGCCCGCCGACGCGGAGGCGGAGGTACTCGCCCGCCTTCACCCCGTGGAACGCGGCGTCATCCGGGTGCAGGTGGACGTGCGGCGCGGCGCGGATCACGCCCTCCTTCATCTCGAAGAAACCCGCCGGCCCCATCAGCATGCAGCCCGGGGTCCCCGCGATGTTGCCGGAGGAGCGGACCGGGATGTCAAAACCGAGCGCGATCGCGTCCGTCAGCGCCAACTCGACCTGGTTCAAATCGCGGCACGGGCCCAGGATCCGCAGGTTGGAGATCACCCGGCTCCGCGGGCCGATCAGCGTGACCGTCTCCTTGGCCGCGAACTGGTCCTTCTGGTACAGCCACTTCATCGGCGTCAGCTTCGCGCCCTTGCCGAACAGCGCCTCGACGGCCTCCGGGGTCAGGTGGCAGTGCCGCGCGCTCACGTTGACCAGCAGCGGATTCGGCGCCTGGGCCTGCCGCGGCAACGCGCGCCCGAGCCGCTGGTACAACGACCGCCGCACGAGATGCTCGATCTCGACCTGATGGGGAAGCGGCGGAGGGAGGGACATAGCGGCAACTGGAGGACTTCGAGCGAGGAATGAACCAGAAACGCCAAAATCTGTCAAGGTTGCGGTTGCAAGTTGCCTCAAAATCTACCAAAAGATTCCACCAACGATGTCACCGGAGGAGCGCCAAGCGAAGATTGAGGCCTACCTGCAAAAGGTGGAATTCGCTTCGCTGGAGGAACTTGCCCACCACGTGGAGGCCTCGGTGTCGACGGTGCGGCGGGACGTGGCGGGATTGGAAGGCGGCAAGCGGGTGCGCCGGACGCACGGTGGCGCCAGATCCTTGCAACCGGCCAAGAGCGACGAGTTCGTCTTCAACGTCCGGGACACGCATCAGGTGGCGGAGAAGGACGCGATTGGGCAGGCCTGCGCGGCGCTGATCGAGCCGGGGCAGAATGTGATCATCGACAGCGGCACCACCTGCTTCCACGTGGCGCAGCAGCTGGGGGACAAGGTGGCCCAGATCATCACCAACTCGCTGCCGGTCGCGAACCACTTCTCGGGCTCGACCCGGCACGAGGTGCACCTGTCCGGCGGGGTGATCTACCCGCGGCTCGGCACGCTGGTCGGCCCGCACGCGGTGGAGACGTTCGCGCGGATGCACGCCGACGTCGCGGTGCTCAGCGGCAGCGGCATCTCCCCCGAGGGGATCTACAACTCGCACGCGCTCATCGTGGAGATCCAGCGCGCGATGATGCGCGGCGCCGCCAAGGTGATCTTCTGCCTGGACCACGGGAAGTTCGGCCGCCGCTCCACTTTCTTCCTCTGCGACTTCACCGGGGTCGACGTGATCGTGACCGACGCCGGCGCGCCGCCGGACCTCGTGGCCGAACTGCGCGCCAAGGGCCTCGAGGTCATCGTGGCGGCGCCCGGCGCCTGGGCGCCGGCTTGATCAGAGCTCGACGTTGTCGATTAGCCGGACCTCGTCGATCCACACCGCGAGGGCCAGCAGGCTTCGCCCGGGCACCACTTCGCGCAAAGCCTCCAGACTGTGGGGATCGACGAGCGCGACATAGATCACCCGCAGCCGCCGCTTTTGCCCGAGCAGATGCGTGACCTCCGCAATAATCCGGTCCGGAATCCGGACGCCCTGCGCGACCATCTCTTGCGCGCGGCGCAGCGCCGCGGACACCGCCGCCGACTCCTGCCGTTGGCCGGGCGTCAGGTCCTTGCTCCGCACGGTCCACGGCAGGCCATCCGCGTCCCGCACCGTGGGCACCACCAGCAGCTCGACGCCGAGGCAGAGGTCGTGACTGAGCTTGCGCAGCACTGCTACCTGCTGGGCGTCGCGCTGGCCGAGCACGAGCCGCTCGGGCCGCACCAGTTGGAGCAGCTTGAGGGTGACCGTGGCCACGCCGCGGAAGTGATGGGGCCGCGAGATCCCGCAGAGGGGCCGGCTGACCGCGTCCTCGACCACCACGGTCGAGAATCCCCGGGGCAGCAGGTCCTCGGTCGTGGGGAGGAATACCAGGTCCGCGCCGGCCGCGCGGCTAAACTCCGCGTCGAACTCCGGCGTGCGCGGGTAGCGGGCGACTGGCTCGCTCGGACCGAAGGCAAGCGGGTTGACGAAGACGGACACGACCACGGCGTCGCCCCGCTCCCGCGCCGCCGCGATCAGCGCCCCGTGGCCCGCGTGCAGCGCGCCGCTGGTGGGCACGAGGGCGACGGTCCGCCCGGCGCGGCGCAGATCCGCGACGGCGGCGGGCAACTCAGCGGTGGCAGTGATCCGCTGCATAACGGCGCCGACACGATGGGCGCCCGCCGGCCCCGGAGGCAATCCCGGACGCGCGCCGAACGCGGACTTGAATTCGCCGGGGCCGCCGCGTTTGCTCCGCCCCTTCCGCCCGCGCTTATGATCCGCATCAACGAGAACTACCCCAAGCTCAAGGCCTCTTACCTCTTCAGTGACATCGCCAAGCGGGTCAGCGCCCACGTCGCGGCCCATCCCGACCAGCCGGTGATCCGCCTGGGCATCGGCGACGTCACCGAGCCGCTGCCGGCAGCGTGCGTCGTGGCGCTGCACGCGGCGACCGACGAGATGGCGCGGCGCGAGACGTTCAAGGGCTACGGGCCGGAGCAGGGCTACGCGTTCCTGCGCGAGGCGGTGGCGCAGCACGACTATGCGGCGCGCGGCTGCGCGATCGAGGCGGACGAGATCTTCATCTCCGACGGCTCCAAGTGCGACTGCGGCAACCTGCAGGAGATCTTCGCGACCGACATCCGCCTCGCGATCCCCGACCCGGTCTACCCGGTGTACGTCGACACCAACGTGATGGCGGGGCGCACCGGCGGGAACGTCGACGGCCGCTACTCCGGCGTGACGTACCTCGACAGCACGCCGGCCAACGGCTACGTGCCCGCCCTGCCCGCGGGCGCGGCGGACCTGATCTACCTCTGTTTCCCGAACAACCCCACCGGGGCGGTGGCGACGCGGGAGCAGCTCACGGCGTGGGTCGAGTACGCGCGCCGCCACCGGGCCGTGATCCTGTTCGACAGCGCCTACGAGGCCTACATCCGCGACCCGCGCATCCCGCACTCGATCTACGAGATCCCGGGCGCGCGCGAGGTGGCGATCGAGTTCCGCAGCTTCTCCAAAACCGCCGGCTTCACCGGCACGCGCTGCGCTTACACCGTCGTGCCGAAGACGGTGCAGGCATGGGACGCTGCGGGCCGGCCGCACGCCGTGCATGCCCTCTGGAACCGGCGGCACACGACCAAGTTCAATGGCGTCGCCTACCCGATTCAGCGGGCGGCCGCGGCCATCTACACCGAGGAGGGCAAGCGCCAGACCGGCGCCCTGATCGACTTTTATCTGGCGAACGCGCGCCTGATCCGCGAGGCGATGACCGGCCTCGGCTTCACCTGCGTCGGCGGCGACAACGCGCCCTATATCTGGGTCAACACCGGCCGCGACTCGTGGGAATTCTTCGATTTGCTGCTGCAGCGGGCGCAGGTGGTGTGCACGCCGGGCGCCGGCTTCGGCAAGTGCGGCGAGGGCCACGTGCGGATCAGCGCGTTCAACTCGCGCGCCAACGTCGAGACCGCCCTCACTCGCATCGCCGCCGCGCTGCGCTGAGCCGGACGGGCGGGAGCCCGGATCACGCGGCCGTCCCCGGGCGGCCGCCGCGCCAACTACCGCGCCGCCGGAACCTGCCCCGCGATCTCGGCCGCCAAGCCCGCCACCGCGGCGCTCAGGCCCGCCGCCAGGCCGGCCTCGTCGCGTCCGTCCCACGTGAGCCCCGCCGCGCGGAACTCGCCGCCCACCGGCGCCGCGCCGCGCCGCGTGAGCTCCCAGGCGGCCCGGAATTCCACTCCACCGGCGCCCGCGCCCTCGGCCGCTAGCACCCGCACCACTAGCGCCGCCGCGTCCGCCTCACCCCCGCGGGGCGCCGGCGCGACGCCGAGCCGCCGCAGATTCTCACCCAGCACGCGAGCGAGGCCCTGCTCCAGCGGCTCACCCCAGCGGGCGGCCTCGCGGAGCGTCACCTCGTGGCCGCCCCGGCGCACCACCAGCGCGGGCTGGCGCAGGTAGGCCGGCACCTCGACCGGCCGCAGCGCAACCGTGCCGCGCGCCGGCGCGGCCTCCCCCGGTTCCGCCGCGAGCACGAAAAAGCGCGTCGGATCGGGCTTGGGCGCGGGGAGCAGGGAGCAGCCGGCCCCAGCGGCCCCGGCCACCAGCAGGGCAAGCAGCAGAAAAACGCGCGAGTTCATCGAGAAAGTCTCCTTCCGCTCACGGGCGGGGCCGCCCGGAAAGGAGGGCGTTGGGGTTGCGTTCCAGGTAATCGGCCAGCCGCGTGACCGCGGCCGCGGCCTCATTGAGGCGCCCGAGGGTCTCGCCGAGCTCCGTCCCCACCCCGGCGTTACCCGCGAAGAAGCGTCGTGTTTCCCCGGCGGCCTCGCCGAAGGCCTGCAGCGACCGGCGCGCCTCCGCCAGGGTCGCCGCCAACTCGCGGCCCGTTGGCTCCACCTGCGCGTCGAACCGCGCCACCGTGGCCCGCAACTCAGCGACCGCCGCGTCGAGGTTGGCGAGGGTGCGCCGCAACTCCGGCGAGGTCGCGAGCGCCTCCACCGCGACGCCGGTCGTGCGCCATTGGTCGACCAGCCCCTTCACGTCGATGCCGGCCACCTGCCGCCGCGTCTGGGCCACAAGCGCCTTCAACTCCTCGGCGAGGCCGACAAAATCCACCCGCTTCACCTTCGCGAGGATCTCGGAGGCGCTCGCCTGGAACGCCGAGATCGCCGAGGGCAGCGCCGGCACCACCACGTAACGCGGATCCCTCGCCGCCGGATCCGCCGGGAAGTCCGCCGGGTTCACGAGGTCGAGCTCCACGTAAAGCAGGCCCGTCGCCAGCCCGAGCACCCCGAGCTGCGCGCGCAGGCCGCGGTCCACCAGCCGCTGCAGCGCGCCAGACTGGCCGAGGTCCATCCCCGCGCCGTCCACGGGCGTCAACGCGTCCTTGTGGATCTCGCACACCACCGCGACCACCGAGCGGCCGGTCGCCGGCTCGTAGCGGAGGTTCAGGTCGACGACGCGCCCCACGCGCACGCCGCGGAGCTTCACCGGCGAGCCGAGGTCGAGGCCGTGGATGGACTCGTTGAAGAAGACCGTGAAGCGCGGCGGCTTGGACAGGAAGCTGATGCCGCCGAAGGAGACGAGCGACAGAAACAGCAACGCGAGCCCACCGATCACGAAGGCGCCGACGACGGCTGGACTGACCTTGGTCTTCACGCGGGGGGAAGCTGGGCGATCGGGCGGCGGAAGGACAGCCTGAACCGGCTAGGCCGGCGCCGTCCGGGTGAGGAACGCCCGCACCCGCGGATCCGGTGACTCCACCAGGGCGGCGGGCGCGCCCGCGGCGATGATCCCCTGCTCCTCCCGCGCCAGCATCACCGCGCGGTCGGCAAGGGCGAAGATCGAGGCCAGCTCGTGCGAAACCACCACGATGGTGGTGCCGAAGGTGTCGCGGACCTGCCGGATGAGGTCGTCGAGGCTGCGGGACGTCACGGGGTCCAGGCCCGCGGAGGGTTCGTCGAAGAACACGACCGCGGGGTCGAGGGCGAGGGCCCGCGCGAGCCCGGCGCGCTTGCGCATCCCGCCGCTGATCTCGGCCGGGTAGTAGTCCTCGAAGCCCTGGAGCCCGACCTGGGCCAGCTTGAGCGCGGCGAGTTCCCCGCGCTCGCGGCGGCTGAGCGGTGTGTACTCCTCGAGCGGCAGGGCGACGTTCTCGCGCAGGGTGAGCGACGACCACAGCGCCCCCCCTTGGAAGAGCACCCCGAACGTGCGCAGCAGCTCGCGCCGCCCGGCCGCGTCGGCCGCGGTGAAGGGCCGGCCGTGGAAACTCACGCGCCCGCGCCGCGGCTCGTGGAGCCCGATCAGGTGCCGCAGCAGGGTGCTCTTGCCGCAGCCGGAGCCGCCGATGACGAAGAAGATCTCCCCCGGTGCCACGGAGAAGGTGACGTCGCGGAGCACCAGTTTGCCCTCGTAGCCGCAGTCGAGCGTCTCCGCGGCGATCGCGGGGATCTCGCCGGGAGGCAGGCGGGCGGGGGCGTCCATCGGCGTCAGATCCCGAGCACGTTGAACAACACCGCGAACAGGGCGTCCGCGATCACCAGCAGCAGCAGGGCCGTCACCACCGCCGAGGTGGTGGCGCGGCCGACCCCGTCGGCACTGCGTTCGGCCTGCAGCCCGCGCAGGCACCCGGACAGCCCGACGATCAGCCCGAACGCGGCCGCCTTGATCACCCCGGAGGCGACATCCGAAAGGTCGATGATCGTCAGCATCTCCACCCAGAAGGCCGCCGGGGGGATCGCGAGCAGCGAGTAGGCGACCACCAGCCCGCCGAGGATGCCGAGCGCGTTCGCGTAGAGCGCCAGCACCGGCATCATCACGGCGAGCGCGAGCAGGCGCGGCAGGACGAGGAACTGCACCGGCGGGATGCCGAGGGTGGCGAGGGCGTCGATCTCCTCGTTTGCCTTCATATTGCCCAGCGTCGCGGCGTAGGCGGCGCCGGTGCGCCCCGCGAGGACGACCGCGGTCATCACCGCGCCCATCTCCCGCACCATCGAGAGGCCGACGAGGTCGGCGATCCAGATGTCCCCGCCGAACTGGCGGAGCACGATCGCGCCGGTGTAGGCGAGGGTCACCCCGACCAGGAAGCTGATGAGGCTGACGATCGGCAGGGCCATCGCGCCGCACTGCTGCATCTCGGCGGCGCAGTCCGCCCAGCGGAAACGCCGCGGGCTCCGCGCGAGGCGCCCCGCGCTCAGGGCGCATTCGCCCACGAAGTCGAGGATCGCCCGCGCCTGCACCCCGACCTCGCGCGTCGCCAGCCCCACCGCGGTCAGCAGGCTGTCGGCCCGGTCCTGTGGCGCGCCCCCGGCCTGCACGGCTTCCAATTGCGCGAGGAGGTCGCGCAGTCGCGGGGGCAAGGCCGCGTCGTCGCAGGGCACGCCGGCCGCGCGGCACGCCCGGCGGACGCCCGCGAGGAAGAACGGGAGCGAGCTGTCCCAGCGCCCGAGGTCGGCCGCGCGGAGCACCACTCCGGTCGCGCCGGCCGGCGGTCCCGGCCACGCGGGCGGGGCCGCGGTGATGCTCCAGCCGCCGCCCACCGTCACCACGCACACGCCCCGCTCCGCCTCGGTCCGCACGGCAGCGGCGGGGATGGCGGGGGCGTCCGGCATACCGGGAGTCCACCGGCGCCGGCCGCGCGCGCCAACTCCATTTTACAGGCGAGCGAGGTTTTGCCTCGTTTCCGCCCCGGGGGCCGGCACGCTCCCGCGACCGCGATGCCCCCTTACGACACCCTGCTGCTCGACCTGGACGGCACCTTGGTGGACGCGTTCACCACGATCCACCGCTCCTATTGCCACGTGCTGCCTCAACTCGGGCGGCCGGCCCCCACCTTGGCCCAGGTCCGGGCGGCGGTCGGGGGCGGGCTGGAGCGGGCGATGGGACACTTCCTGCCGCCGGAACTCGTGGCGGAGGGCGTGCGGCTCCACGTCGCCTACACCGACTCGATTTTGCTGGAGGACGTCCGCCTGCTCCCCGGCGCGCGGGAGCTGCTGGAGGCGCAACACGCGCGCGGGGTGGCGCTGGCGGCGTTCACCAACAAGCGCGGCGAGCACTCGCGGCGCATCTGCGCCCACCTCGGGGTGACGCCGTTCCTGCGCGGCGTGTTCGGCGCCGGCGACACGCCCTGGCTCAAGCCGCGGCCGGAGTTCGCGACCTACGTCCTCGGCACCCTCGGGGCGCGGGCCGACCGCACGCTGCTCATCGGGGACTCGCCCTTCGACATCGCGGCCGCCCACGCGGGCGGCTTCGCCTGCTGGGCGGTGTGCACCGGCACCCACGGCGCGGCGGAGCTCACCGCGGCCGGCGCGGACCGGGTCCTGCCCGGCCTGCGCGAGGTGCAGGCGGCCCTCGCCACCCCCTGAGCCAGGGGTAGTTTCGCCTTTTCCCCGCGCCGCGCCGGCTCATCCTCGCCCCCACCCCGCCAAATGAAGCTGACGCTCCTCGATTGGTCGATCATCCTCGTCTACCTCGCCGGCTGCCTCGCCGCCGGGCTGTGGATGCGGCGGTTCGTGCGCGGCGTGCAGGACTTCGCGGTGGCCGGGCGCGAGATGGACGTGAACCTCGGCATCGCCTCGCTGGCGGCGACGGAACTCGGGCTCGTCACGATCATGTACACGGCCCAGCTGGGCTACGAGAAGGGCTTCGCGGGGGCGGCGATCGGCGTGATCATGTGGCTGGTGATGTGGTTCGTGGGCCGCACCGGGTTCGTGATCGGCCCGCTGCGCGCCTCGGGGATCATGACCATCCCAGAACTGTTCGAACGGCGCTTCAGCCCGCGCGTCCGCTGGCTGGCCGGGCTGTTCGTGGTCCTCGGCGGCCTGCTCAACATGGGTATCTTCCTGCGCCTCGGGGGCGAGTTCCTCGTCCACGCCATCGGCCTGCCGCCGGGCGCACTCGAATGGACGATGACCGCGCTGCTCGGACTGGTGCTGCTCTACACGGCTCTCGGCGGGATGCTCTCCGTGCTGGTCACCGATTACCTGCAGTTCCTCGTGATGGGAGTGGGTATCGTGGTCACCTCGGTACTCGTGCTGGTGCAGATCGGCTGGACACCGCTCACCGCGGGACTCGAAGCGGCCTGGGGCGCTGGCCAGCTGAAGGGGCACCCGTACAACCCGGTCCACGAGTCCTCCTTCGGCTGGGGCTACCTGCTTTGGCAGTTTGTCTTCCAGCTCGCGGTGGTGACCACGTGGCAGACGCAGATCAGCCGCGTGCTCTCGGCCCGCAACGCGGACACCGCGCGGGCGATGTACCGGCGCACGGCGTTCTACTTCGTCGGCCGCTTCCTGCTCCCCGGGCTCTGGGGCGCGGCCGCCTGCGTGTGGTTCGCGGCGCAGGGCGGGCTGCCGGAGGGGCTGACGAGCCTGACCGCGATGCCGCACTTCCTCGGCGTGGTGCTGCCGGCCGGCCTGATCGGGCTCGTGGTGGCCGCGATGCTGGCGGCCGAGATGTCCACCGACAGCGGCTACATGCTGACCTGGGCGACCGTGATCTACAACGACCTCGTCGCCCCGTGCCTGAAGCGGCCGCTCTCCCCGCCCGCGCAGCTGCGCCTCACGCGCGCGCTGGTCGTGGCGATCGCCGTCTTCCTGCTGTTCTACGGGCTCTGGTATGAGCTGCCGGGCAACGCCTGGGACTACCTGGCCGTCACCGGCAACATCTACCTCGCCAGCGTCTTCACGCTACTCGTGGCCGGGCTCTACTGGCCGCGCGCCAACGCCACCGGTGCGGTCGCGGCGCTGGTGCTCGGGGCCGTGGGTCCCGTCGCCTTCCTCGTCCTCGGCCAGCGCCTAGCCATCGCGCCCGAGGTCGCCGGCGCCTCTTCCTTCACCCTCGCGGCCCTCGGGATGGTCGCGGGTTCCCTTCTGTCCCCCGCCCGACCCCTCCGCCAATGAACCCCGTCCTCGTCGCCATTTGGGGCCTCCTGCTGGCCGCGTCCCTCGCGTGGTACGGCTTCCTCGTGTTCCACGTCGGCTGGAAGGCCGGGCGCGAGATCCGCGACCTCACCGCGACCCTCGGAGCCGCGGATCGCCCGCCACCGGAGCGGCGCTGAGCGCGCGCCGGCCGCCGTCCCGCCGTGCCCTCCCCGCCCGCCACGCTCAGCGGCGTCATCGAGCGCATCGTCTTCCTCAACGAGGAGAACCACTACACGATCGCGGAGCTGCGCCCCGAGGCCGCCCCCGGCGCCGGCCGCGCCCGGCCCCCGCTGGTCACGGTCGTCGGCCCGCTCCCGGGGGTCGAGTGCGGGGAGACGCTCCACCTCACCGGCGAATGGGTCCGCCACGCCCAGCACGGGGACCAGTTCAAGGTCGCCACCTTCCGCAGCGAGCTGCCCTCCAGCGTCCACGGTATCCGCCGCTACCTCGGCAGCGGCCTCGTTCCCGGCATCGGCAAGGTCTACGCCAACAAGATCGTCGACGCCTTCGGCACCGACACACTCCGCGTCCTCAGCGAGGAATCCGCCCGCCTCCGCGACGTACCCGGCATCGGCCGCAAGCGCGCCACCGCCATCAAGGAGGCGTGGGACGCCAAGCGCACCGAGCGCGACCTGTACATCTTCCTCCAGACCTACGGGGTCACGCCCGCCCAGTGCGTGAAGCTGGTGCGGCAGTTCGGCGCGGACGCCCGGCGCGTCCTCTCGACCGAACCCTACCGCGCCGCCCGCGAGATCGAGGGGATCGGCTTCCGCACCGCCGACCGCATCGCGATCAACCTCGGCTTCGCCAACGACGCCCCGCCGCGCCTCGACGCCGGCATCCTCTACGCGCTCGAGACCCTGCAGGAGGAGGGCCACACCGCGTTCCGCGCCGCGGAACTCGCCGAGCACACGGCCGCGCTGCTCGAGACCCCCTCCGCCCGCGTCGCTGAGCGCATCGAGGCCCTCGTCGCCGCCCGCGCCCTCGTCCGCCACGACCCGCCCAGCGACTCCCCGCCCCTCCCCGGCTCCGGGATGATCCAGCTGCCCACCCACGACCGCGCCGAACAGCGCATCGCCGGCGCCATGACCCGGCTAACCCGCGTCCCCAGCGGACTCCCGCCCATCCGCCTCGACGCGGCGGTGACGTGGGCCGAGGAGCGCGCCGGGTTCACGTTCCACCCGCTCCAGCGCGACGCCGTCCGCACCGCCCTCGCGAGCAAGGTCTCCGTCCTGACCGGCGGCCCCGGCACCGGCAAGACCACCATCCTCCGCGCCCTAGTCGACATCCTCCGCGCCAAGAAGGCCCGCGTGCACCTCGCTGCCCCCACGGGCCGCGCCGCGCAGCGCCTCGCCGAGACCACCGGCGGCTTCGCCTCCACCCTTCACCGCCTCCTCCGCTTCGACGCGAGCCAAGGGGGCTTCGACGCCAACGAGCACAAGCCGCTCGCCACGGACTTCCTCGTGGTGGACGAGGCCTCGATGCTCGACTCGCGCCTCGCCGCCGCCCTCGTGGCCGCGGTCCCGTCCCGCGCCCACCTGCTGCTGGTGGGCGACACCGACCAGCTCCCCAGCGTGGGCGCCGGCAACGTGCTCAAGGACTTGATCGCCACGGGCGCGGTCCCCGTCACCCGCCTCGCCGTCATCTACCGCCAGCAGGGGCAGAGTCGCATCGTCACCACCGCTCACGCGATCAACGCGGGCGACCCCGCCCTGCCGCCCGCAGTTTCCTCGGTGGCCGAGATCCCAGTCTGGGCCGACCTAGCGTTCGTGACCGCCGCGGACCAGGAGGACTGCGTGCGCAAGGTGGTCGAGCTCTGCACCGAGTACGTGCCCCGGCACTGGGCTTGGTTCCGCCCCGCAGCGGACGTGCAGCTGCTCGCGCCGATGCACAAGGGCATCGCCGGCGTCGGTAACCTGAACCTCCGCCTGCAGGAGGCCCTCAACGGCAACGCCCGCGGCTTGCGCTTTCCCTCGGGCGAGTACCGGCCCGGCGACAAGGTGATCCAGCTGCGGAACAACTACGAGCAGGGGCTCTTCAACGGCGACATCGGCACCGTGGCCGCGATCGATGCGGAACACGGGGCCCTCGAGGCGGAGTTCGACGGGGAGCGGCACCGGTTCGAGCGCGGCGAGACCGGCGACCTCGCGCTCGCCTACGCGATCAGCATCCACAAGTCGCAGGGCAGCGAGTACCCGCTCGTGGTGGTGCCGCTGTTGAAGGCGCACTTCATGATGCTCCAGCGCAACCTGCTCTACACCGCGATCACCCGCGGCCGGAAAAAGGTCGTGCTCATCGGCGAACCCGCCGCCTACGCGATGGCAGTGCGCAACGCGGAATCGAAACAACGCGTCACCCACCTCCGCGAGAAGATCGCCGCTCTCCGCTCCGCGCCAACCACCTGACCTCGCCCGCCCCGACTGCCCCGAACCTTCTTCACCGCTGCACCACGACCTCCAGGATTTTGCGCAGGACGTGACCGCCGCCAGCCAGACCGGGCCCGTGCTGGTCGACTTTTGGGCCCCGTGGTGCGGGCCCTGCAAGATGCTCGGCCCCGTCCTCGAGAAACTCGCCGCCGAGGCCGCCGGACGCTGGCGACTCGTCAAGATCGACACCGAACGACACCCCAACCTCGCGGAACAATTCGGCATCCGCGGCATCCCGGACGTGCGCCTCTTCCACCACGGCGCCGTCGTGGCGCAGTTCTCCGGCGCCCTCCCCGAACCGCGCCTGCGTGACTGGCTCGCGCAACACCTTCCCACCCCGCGCCGCGAAGCGATGACCCGCGCTCGGACGCTCCTCCACGCGGGCGACGCCCCCGCCGCCGCCCGCCTTCTCCGGCCGCTCCAGGCCACCCTCCCCGCCGACGGCGAACTCGCCGCCCTCACCGCCCGCGCTGAGGCCTTCGTGGATCCCGCCGCCGCCCTCCGACTCGCCGACCCCGTGGCCGCGGGCTCCGCCTGGGCGGAGGACGCCGACCTCGCCCGCACTCTCGCCACCGCGTTCCTCCGTCCCGGCCAGAGTCCCGGGCTCCCCGGCGGTCAGCTCGGCCTGCGCTACCGCGAGGCGCTCACCCGCCTGCAGGCCGGGGATTTCGTCCCAGGCCTTACCGCGCTCCTCGGCGTGCTGGAGGAACAACCAGCCTTCGACGACCAACGCGCGCGCGGCCTCTGCCTCGCGGTATTCCGCCACCTCGGGATGCGCCACCCGGTCACCGAGCAGTTCTTCCGCGCCTACACGATGGCGGTGAACGTCTGACGCGCCCCGCCGATGACCTACGACGCCAGCTTCTGGGACCGACGCTACGGCGCGATCGACTATTGCTACGGCACGGAGCCGAACGCCTTCGTCGCCGCATGCTCCGTGCACCTCCCGCCCGGGCCCGTCCTGTGCCTCGGCGAGGGTGAGGGCCGCAACGCGGTTTTCCTCGCCCGGCGCGGCCACGCCGTCACCGCGGTCGACCAATCGGCCGTGGGCCTCGCCAAGGCCCGCCAACTCGCGGCGCGGCACGGGGTGGTCCTGACGACCGTCACGGCCGACCTCGGCGCCTTCGCGATCACGCCGGGAGCGTGGGCGGGCATCGTCGCCACGTTTGTTCATCTGCCCCCCGCCCTGCGCGCCCGCGTGCACCGGGCGGCGGCCGCGGGACTCCGACCCGGCGGGGGATTTATTTTGGAAGCGTACCATCCCGACCAGGTCCACCACCGGACCGGGGGACCGGTGGACGCGCCGGAGCTGCTGATGACGCTCGAGGACCTGCGCGCGGACTGCGCCGGGCTCGACCTGCTGGTCGCGCAGCAGCGGGAGACGGACCTCGACGAGGGCCCTTCGCACCAGGGGCGCAGCGCCGTGGTGCAGGTATTTGCCCGCCGCCCGGGTTGAGCCGGCCCGGGCCCGCCCCGTTCACGGCGGAGCGGCCACCCGCCCGGTCATCGGCACGAAGCGCACCGGGAGCACCGCGCGCAGCACCAAGGTCCCGTCGGCACCCTTTTCCAGCAGGCGCAGCTCCTGTTCACGGCCCGCAGGTCCCACGGGGATGCACAGCCGCCCACCGGGCTTGAACTGTTCCCGCAACGCCGGCGGCACCCGCTCCGGCGCGCAGGTCACGATGATCGCGTCGAACGGCGCGGCCTCCGGCCAACCCGCATAACCGTCCCCCGCCCGCACCGCGACCTTCGCGTATCCCAGCGCGGCCAGCCGCGCCGCCGCCTCGCAGGCCAGCGGGGCGACGATCTCCACCGTGTAGACCTCGCGCACGATCTCCGCCAGGATCGCCGCCTGGTACCCTGAGCCGGTGCCGACCTCCAGCACCCGCGCGTCCGGCGACAACGCGAGGAACTGGGTCATCAGGCCCACCAGCGAAGGCTGGGAGATCGTCTGGCCGTGGCCGATGGGCAGAGAATGGTCGGCGTAGGCCTGCGCGTGGAAACGTTCCGGCACGAAAAGGTGCCGGGGCACACGCCGGAGGGCCGACCGCACCGCCGGATCGGTCGCGCCGGCAGCCGCAACCGCCGTAGTGACCAGGTTTTCGCGGGCGGCCCGGAACGGGTCGGGCCCGTCCGCCACCGCGGCGCCGCCGGTTTCGGCGGCCGCCAGCGCCAACCAAGGAAAAAACGGCCACATCGGGAAACCGGCCTTTCCGCCGGTACCCCAGTCTAGGCCGGCAAGCCGCCCGGCGCAACCGGGCCGCGGCTCACCACACGAGCAGGCCGCCGGCGAAGGTCAGGCCGGCGCCGACACTGCAGAAGATGATCCGGTCGCCCGGGGAAAAGATCCCCTCCTCGGCCGCCCAGCCCAAGGCCATCGAAACGCTGGCCGCACTGGTGTTGCCGTACTTGGAGATGGTCACGACAAAGCGGTCGTAGGGAATGCCCACCCGCTTGCTCACCGCGGTCAGGATGCGCGCGTTCGCCTGGTGGGGCACCACCCAGGCAATGTCCTCGGGCCGCAGGTTCTCTCGGGCTAGGGTCTGCTCGATCTGCTCGGAAAACCCGATCACCGCGTGTTTGAACACGGAGGTGCCGTTCATCTGCAGGTAAAAGTGCTCTTTGTCGCACCCCTCCGCCCCGGGCCACGGCATCCGGGCCCCGCCGCCGGGACGCTGGATCGACTCAAACTGGTCCGCATCGCCGCTCAGGCCCATCCGGTGGAGGCGATGCCCGCCGGCGCCCGCGGTCAGGACCGCCGCCCCGGCGCCATCCCCAAACAGGAAAGCGGTCTCGTGGTCCTGGGGATTGGTGATGCGCGAAAGCAGTTCGGCCGTGACCACCACGAGGTTCCGGGCCGTGCCAGCCACAATGAACGAGCGGCCAACCTCCAGCGCGTACAACCAGCCGGAACAGGCGGCGTTCACATCGAAGGCCAGCGCCCGCGGCACCCCGAGACGGCGGGCCAACGCGCTCGCGGCGGACGGCACCGGCTGATCGGGGATGATGGTGGCCATAATGATCCCATCGATCGCGGAAACGGGCATCCCGGCCTGCTCCAAGGCGTGCTGGACGGCGATGACCGCCAGCTCGGTCGCGGTCTCATCCTCGGCCGCGTGCCGGCGCTCCCGGATGCCCGTCAGGCGGATCATCTCCTCCTCCGTCCGGTGCGGAAAGGCCTTCAGGATCTCACTGTTCGGTCGGATGTTGGCCGGGGCGGCGTGGCCGACGCCGGCGATGCAGACCGTCTCGGAATGAATGCTCAAGCGGCGCGAGGGAAACCCCTCCTCCGGGCAACGTCGACTCAAGATTTCCGCGCCGCCAGGTACCGCGCGACGTCGTCGCCGGACACCCGCCCGCCCGGCCCCGTCGCCTCCATGCCCGTCAGCGTGGCCGGATCCAATCCCGCCTCCTGCGCCAACTTGGTCGCCCGGGGGGTCCAGATGAGGGCCGCCGCGGCCGCGGGCGCGGGGGATGGCGCCGGGGCCGGAGCCGGGGCCGCGCCGGCTGCCAGGTGCCGCAGGGACTCGTCCTCGGTCTCCAGGCGCAGGAACGGGGAACCGGAGGGTCGGACATCCCCGGCAGCCACCAAAATCGCCCGCAACACGCCATCCGCCGGCGATTCGAAGTCGAAGACCGACTTGTCGCTCTCCAGCTCCGCGAGCTTCTGGCCCTTGCGGACGGTCTCGCCCGGCTGGGCCTTCAGGGAGATGACGGTGAGTTCGTTCACCGTCGCGCCCATCGCGGGCAGGGTGACTTCGATGAGGAAGGAGGCCATCAGGGTTTTGCCGCGGAGTGTGGAACCGGCCCGCGGAGGGTCAAGCGGCGCGGCTCAGCCGCGGACCGCGCGCCAGACGGCCAAACCGCGGGCTATAACCGCGGGCAACTCCGCGAGCGGCACCATATTGGGTCCATCGCTGAGGGCGCGGTCGGGATCGGGATGCGTCTCGATGAACAGCCCGTCGGCGCCAGCCGCCAGGGCGGCGCGGGCCAGGGGCGGCACGAATTCGCGCTGCCCGCTGCTGCGGCCACCCCCGGCGCCGGGCAACTGGACCGCGTGGGTCGCATCGAAGATCACCGGCCGCCCGTGGCGCGCGAGCTGCGGGAAGGCCCGCATATCCACCACCAGGTTATGGTACCCAAAGGTCGTGCCCCGCTCGGTCTGCCAGACCTCGCTGGCCCCGCCACCGCGCAGCTTGGCGGTCACGTGCGCCATATCCTCCGGGGCGAGGAACTGGCCTTTCTTGACGTTCACCGTGCGCCCGGTCGCGGCCGCCGCGAGGAGCAGGTCGGTCTGCCGGCACAGGAACGCAGGAATCTGCAGCACGTCACAGACCTCGGCCACGGGCGCCACCTGGGCCGCGTCGTGCACATCGGTGAGGACCGGCAGGCCGAACTCGCGGCGGACGGCAGCCAGCTGCGCCAAACCCTCGGCGAGCCCGGGCCCGCGGGCGCCAGCGAGGGAGGTGCGGTTGGCTTTGTCGAAGGAGCCCTTGAAGACGAGTTGCAGCTCCGGATGCGCGGCCCCCAGCGCGGCCAAGGCGGCGGCCACCGGACGGCAGACCGCATCGCCCTCGAGCGCGCAGGGCCCGGCGATGAGCAGCAGGCGGGCGGGATCGAAGCGCACGGGGTTACTTCCGGCGCCGGGCGCTGCCGCCGCGGTGATGCCGCAGGGCCGCCTTGATAAAGGCCGCGAACAACGGGTGCGCCTGGTTCGGCTTGGACTGGAACTCCGGGTGCGCCTGCGTGCCGACGAACCACGGGTGGCCCCGCAGCTCGATCACCTCCACCAAGTTGCGCCGGGGATTGATGCCGCTCACCACCATCCCGGCCCGCTGCAGCTGGCCGACGTAGGCATTGTTGACCTCGTAACGGTGCCGGTGGCGCTCCCGCACGCTGTCCATCCCGTAGGCGCGATGGGCCAAGGTTCCCGGGGTCAGGGCACACTCGTAGCTGCCGAGCCGCATCGTCGCCCCCTTGTCGATGATCTGCTTCTGCTCCTCCATCATGTTGATCACCGGATGCGGAGCCTTCGGGTCAAACTCGGTGCTGTTGGCGCCCTTCAACTTGAGCACGTTGCGGGCGAACTCGATCACCGCGATCTGCAGGCCCAGGCACAGGCCGTAATATGGCACCCCGTGCTCACGCGCGTACCGCGCCGCCGCGATCTTGCCCTCGGTCCCGCGGTCGCCAAACCCGCCCGGCACCAGAATCCCGTCCAGGCCCCGCAACAGCGCCAGGCCGTTCTTCCGCTCCAGCTCCTCCGCGTCGATCCGCCGGATGTTGACCTTGCAGTTGTTCGCGATGCCCGCGTGCGTCACCGACTCGTAGACCGACTTGTAGGCGTCCTGCAGCTCGATGTACTTGCCAACCACGCCGATGGTCACCTCGTGGCGCGGGTTCAGGAGGCGGCGGACGATCTGCTCCCAAATGTTCTTGGTCGCCGGCGGATACGGCAGGCCGAGCAGGTCGAGCACCAGCTGATCCAGCCCCTCGCGCTGGAGGGCCAGCGGGAGCTCGTAAATCGAATGCGCCACGTCGCGGCACTCGATCACCGCCTTCACGGGGACATTGCAGAACAGCGATAGCTTGTCGCGCAGGTCGTGGTCCAGCGGATGGTCCGTCCGGCAGACGAGCACGTGCGGCTGGATGCCAATCTCGCGCAGCTTCGCCACGGATTGCTGCGTGGGCTTTGATTTCAGCTCCCCGGCCGCATGCAGGTAAGGCACGAGAGTGACGTGCAGGAAGGCCACATCCTTGGGCCCCACCTCCAGGGCGAACTGGCGCATCGCCTCCAAGAACGGCAGGCCCTCGATGTCGCCCGTGGTCCCGCCGATCTCCGTGATCAGCACGTCCGCGTCCTTCCCGCCCGCGTAGATGCGCTCCTTGATCTCGTTGGTGACGTGCGGGATCACCTGCACGGTCTTGCCCAAATAATCGCCGCGCCGCTCCTTCTGGATCACCGCCTCGTACACCTGGCCCGAGGAGAGGCTGTTGAGGCGGGAGAGCTTGCCGCTGGTGAACCGCTCGTAATGCCCGAGGTCGAGGTCCGTCTCCGCGCCATCCTCCAGGACGTAGACCTCCCCGTGCTGGAAAGGGCTCATCGTGCCCGGATCGACGTTCAGGTAGGGGTCGAACTTCTGGATCCGCACCACCAGACCGCGCAGCTCCAGCAGCGCGCCCAGCGCCGCCGCGGTCAGCCCCTTGCCCAGGGATGAGACCACCCCGCCCGTCACGAAAATGTATTTCACGGGGGCGGAAGGTGAGGGCCACCATCCAGCGCGCGCAAGCCAAAGCTCGGCGCCCCGGCCTCCGCCCGCCTCAACCGACCAGCTCCCAGACCGCCCAGGCCAGCCCGCCCAGCAACACCAGCACCAAGAGCAGGCCCAACGCCCACTTC
Organism: Verrucomicrobiota bacterium; assembly: GCA_016871595.1. Lineage (GTDB taxonomy): Bacteria > Verrucomicrobiota > Verrucomicrobiia > Opitutales > Opitutaceae > ER46. Next base: position 17,437 of record VHCY01000013.1, on the reverse strand, counting down.
AGCACCTTCATCGCCACCCAAAGCCCCGCCGTCAGCACCAGCGTCCCCACCGCGATCAGCGCCCAGCGCGGCCAGCCGCTGAGGTCGATCCCAAGGACGTGGACGGAGGCTTCGGCGGCAGTCACCCCGCCACCCAGCGCGCCGCGGGCGGCGACGCCAAGAAAAATCATTTGCGACGCCGCCGCCCCGCGGGCCTCCTTGGCCGGTGCAGTCCAAACCCCAGCTCCTCGCGTGGCTCACCTGTGACGCGGTCCACATCGACCCCGGCTCGGGCAAACACACGATCCTGGGGATCTTCTCCAACATCCAGGCGCGACAATTTCCGGTCACCCACCCCTATATGGTGTGGTTTCTCACCCTCACCGACTGCGCCCCCGGACCCCACCACTTGCGCATCTCGATGGGCCTCGAGGCGACCCGGCTGGATCCGCTCCTAGAACGCGACTTCGAGTCCCAGAGCCCCCTCCACCGGATCAACCTCATCAACGAGATCCGCCACCTGTCCTTCCCTGATCCCGGTGAATACTCCCTGCTGGTCGAGGTGGACGATGAACCCCTCCTCGCCACCAGCCTGACCGTCACCGGCTGACGCCTTTCCTATGTCCTCCTTCGATCTCATCGGCGTCGGCTCCCCCATCATGGACCTGCTCGCGCAGGTCCCCGACGACTTTCTTCACCGCCACGTCGCGGGCAAGAAGGGCGGGATGGTGCTGGTTGATGATCAGGAAATGGGCCGCATCGTCGGCCTCCTTGGCCAGCCGCCCGCGCGGACGACCGGCGGCTCCGCGGCCAACGCGACCTTCAACGCCGCCCGCCTCGGCCTGCGCGCGACCTTCCTCGGCAAACTCGGCCACGATGAGCTGGGCGACGCCTACCACGGGCGCTTCGCCGCCGCCGGCGTGGACACCAGCCGCTTCAAGCGCGGCGCCCACCCCAACGCCCGCTGCCTCGCCCTCGTCACCCCCGACGCCCAGCGCACGATGCGCACCTTCCTCGGGGCCGCGATGACCCTCGCCCCCGCCGAGGTCTCGGCCAGCGACTTCGCCGGCTGTCGCCACGCCCACATCGAGGGCTATCTGGTCTTCAACCAGGCCCTCGCCGACGCCGTGCTGGCCTCCGCCCGCGCCGCCGGTTGCACCACCAGCCTCGACCTCTCCTCCTTCGAGGTCGTCCACGCCGCCCGCGACTGGCTCTTCCGCCAGTTCCGCCACGGGATCGACGTGGTCTTCGCCAACGAGGACGAGATCCGCGCCCTGTTCCAGGACCAGACCTCCCCCTACGAGACGCTCGCCCGCCGCTTGGCCGATCACGGGGTGCTCGCGGCGGTCAAGGTCGGCAAAGACGGCGCCTGGCTGGCTCGCGGCCGTCACGTGCACCGCGTCCACCCGCTGCAGGTGCCCAAGGTACTCGATACCAACGGCGCCGGCGACGCCTGGGCCTCCGGCTTCCTCGCGGGCTTCCTCCGCGGCTGGCCGCTACCGGCCTGCGGGGAACTCGCCTCGCTGATGGGCGGCGAAACGGTCGGCCACCTCGGCCCCATCATCCCCGAGGAACACTGGCCGGAAGTCTCCCGCCGCGCCCACGCCCTCGCGCCGGCTTAGGCGGAAAAGGTCCCCGGCGGCAAAACCCGCCACGCCCCCGGCTCCACCCCCGCCAAGGTCAGGGAACCGAAGGATTCCCGGTGCAAGGCCACCACGGTGGCCCCCAAGTCGGCGAACATCCGCCGCACCTGGTGGTAACGCCCCTCCGTGAGCGTGAGCCGCGTCTCGCGGGGTCCCAACACCTCCAGCACCGCCGGGGCGCAAGGGCTCTCCTCGCCCGGCAACACCAACGTCCCCGCCGCAAACCGCTCCGCCGCCTCCCCGGGTACGGGGCTGTCCAGCATCGCCCGGTACACCTTGGGCACCTTGTGCTTGGGGGAAGTCAGCCGGTGCACCAAGTCGGGCAGATCGGTCAGCAGCAACAGGCCGGTCGTCTCCTTGTCCAAGCGCCCGATACTCGTCACCGCCGGGTTCCGGCGGCGCCAGCGTTCGGGAAGGGCATCGTAGACGGAAGGCCCCTCCCGCGCCTCGTGGGAGCACACGAGGCCGGCCGGCTTATGGAACAGCAGCAGCAGGCCCTCCGGGTGATCGAGCGGCTCGCCGTCGACCGTCACCGCGGCCGCCGCCACCCGCTGACCGGGGTCATCCGCGATCTCTCCCGCCACCCGCACCCGCCCCGCCCGCAACCAGTCCCGGGCCTCGCGCCGGGAACAATAACCAAGGTTGGCGAGAGTTTGATCCAGGCGGCGCATCGTGCACCTTCTTCTTGCGGCCGCGCGCGGGGCGCTGGCGACCGAAAATTATGCTGGCCGGGATGCTTCTCCCCTTGGCGCTCGCGCTCTTCGCGCTGGGCCTCCTCACCGTGCGCCCCGCGCCCCCATGGTCCCCATGGAAACTCGCGGTCCTCGCGGGGGAATTCGGACACTGGCTCGCCCCCCTCGCCGCCCTGATCGCCGGCACCGCCTGGGCCTCCGCCAGCCCCCCGGGGGCCACCCCCGCCGCGACCACCGCCTTCGCCCTCGGGGCGGTCGGGCTGCTCCTCAAACCCGCCCTGGAGGCCCGGCGCCTCGCCTCCTCCCTGCCCCAGGCCCTGCGGGAACGCTTTGGCCCCCGCCCCCTCCCCGAGCCCCCCTTCTCCGTCTCCCGGCTCTACCTCGGACGCGGCCCCGCCCCGGTCGTCCCGCGGGAATACACCTTCGGGCCCGGCCTCCCCCTCGATTTCTACCCCGCCCAAGGCCGCAACGGCCAAGGCCCGGCCCCCTGCGTCGTGGTCATCCACGGCGGCGGCTGGGACGGCGGGGACCGGCGCCACCTCCCCGAACTGAACCATCACCTCGCCCGCCGCGGCTACGCGGTCGCGGCCATCTCCTACCGCCTCGCCCCCGGGTCCATCTGGCCCGCCCAACGCGAGGACACCCTCGCCGCCCTCGCCTTCCTCAAGGACAAGGCCGGGGAACTTGGAATCGACGCCACCCGCCTCGTCCTGCTCGGCCGCTCCGCCGGCGGCCAGATCGCCCAGACCGTGGCCTACACCGCCAACGACCCAGCCATTCGCGGGGTGGTCGCCTTTTACGCCCCCTCCGACCTGATCTTCGGCTACCAGAGCACCCACGAGGAGGATATGCTCCGGTCACCCTCGCTGATGCGCCAATTCCTCGGCGGCACCCCCGAAACCGCCCGGGCCAATTACGAGTCCGCCAGCGCCCTGTTTCACGTCCATCCGCACTGCCCCGCCACGCTCCTCCTCCACGGCCGCAACGACAGCATCACCTGGCACCTGCACAGCGGCCGCCTCGACGAACGCCTCGGCACCGCCGGCGTCCCGCGCTGCTACGTCGCCCTCCCGTGGGCCACGCACGCCTTCGACTTCTCCCTGCACGGCCCCGGCGGCCAGCTCAGCACCTTCGCGGTGGACTGGTTCCTCGACCGGGTGACGGCCGGCTGAAGCCCGCCCTGAACGAACTCAGGCGCCGCCGCCGGCCGCCTGGGACTCGGCCTGGAAGACCGAACGGACCGATGCCGCCAGATAATCCCGGTTCATCCGCGCGATGAAGTCGTGCGAGATGAGCTTCGGGCAGGCCGCGCTGCACTCGTACTGGTTGCTGCAGTTGCCGAAGCCCGCCTCGTCCATCGTGCTCACCATCCCCAGCACGCGGCGGTCGCGCTCCGCCTGACCCTGCGGCAGCAGCCCCAGGTGGCTGACCTTGGCGGCCACAAACAGCATCGCGCTGGAATTCTTGCAGGCCGCCACGCAGGCGCCGCAGCCAATGCACTGGGCGGCGTCCATCGCCAGGTCGGCCGCCCCCTTCGGCACCGGGATCGCGTTCGCGTCGCAGGCGGAACCCGCGCGCGCCGTGATGAACCCGCCCGCCTGCTGGATGCGGTCAAAGGCCGAACGGTCGCAGATCAGGTCCTTCTGGACGGGGAACGGCCTCGCGCGGAACGGCTCCAGCGTGATCACGGCGCCGTCCTCGAAGCTCCGCATATAGGTCTGGCAGCTGGCCACGCCCCGATGGGGGCCGTGCGGCTTCCCATCGATCATCAGCGAGCAGGTCCCGCAGATGCCCTCGCGGCAGTCGTGCGCAAACGCGATCGGATCCTCCCCGCGGCGCTCCAGGTCGTCGTTCACGACGTCGAGCATCTCCAGCAGGGACATATTGGGGTTCAGGTTCGCGGCCTTGTACTCCACGAACCGCCCCTCGGCGGCGGGGCCCTCCTGCCGCCAGACGCGCAGGGTGACCGAGATGAGCTTGGAGCTGGTGGAAGCAACCATGGGGAAAGGACGATTGAAGATTGACGATTGACGATTCAGGCGGCGCGGACTTCCACCACCCTCACTTGTAGGAACGGACGCTCATCTTCACGGCCTCGTAGTGGAGGGGCTCGACGTTGCGGAGCGGGACCTTGCCCTCGCCCTGGAACTCCCACGCCGCGACGTGCGCGAAGTTGGTATCGTCCCGCTTGCACTCGCCATCCGGATACTGGTGCTCCTCGCGGAAGTGCCCGCCGCAGCTCTCCTCGCGCGTCAGGGCGTCCCGGCACATCAGTTCGCCCAGCTCGATGAAGTCGGCCACCCGGCCGGCACGCTCCAGCGCCTGGTTCAACGACCCGGCCGAGCCCGGCACGCTCACGTTGCGCCAGAACTCCTCCCGCAGGGCGCCGATCTCCTGGATCGCCTGCTCGAGGCCCGCGCGGGTCCGCGCCATCCCGCAATGCGTCCACATCAGCTGGCCCAGCCGGCGGTGGTAATGGTTGACCGGCTCGCGCCCCTTGGCGCCCAGCAGACGCGCCACCTGGGACGCGACGTTCTCCTCGGCCTGCCGGAAGGCGGGGGCGTCGGTGGACGGCCGCGACCCGGGCTTCTGGCCCGCCAAGTAATCGCCGATGGTGTACGGAATGACGAAATAGCCGTCCGCCAGACCCTGCATCAGGGCCGAGGCGCCCAGCCGGTTCGCCCCGTGATCGGAGAAGTTGGCCTCCCCCAGCACGAACAACCCCGGCACATTGGACATCAGGTTATAGTCCACCCAGAGGCCGCCCATCGTGTAATGGACGGCGGGATAGATCCGCATCGGCGTCCGGTAGGCGTTCTCGTTGGTGATCTCGTGGTAGATGTCGAACAGGTTGCCGTAGCGCTCGCGCACCCCCGCCTCGCCCAGCCGCTTGATCGCGTGGGAGAAGTCCAGGTACACCCCGAGGCCCGTCTCGCCGACGCCCCGCCCCTCGTCGCACATCCGCTTTGCCGCCCGCGACGAGACGTCGCGCGGCGCCAGATTACCGAAGCTCGGATAAATCCGCTCCAGGAAGTAGTCGCGATCCTCGTCCGGGATCGTGTTCGGATCCTTGCCGCAATCCTCCTTGCGCTTCGGCACCCAGATCCGCCCGTCATTGCGCAGCGACTCCGACATCAGCGTCAGCTTCGACTGGTAATCGCCCGACACCGGGATGCAGGTCGGATGGATCTGCGTGTAGCACGGATTGCCGAAGCAGGCGCCCCGCTTGTAGGCCCGCCAGATCGCGGTGGTGTTCGAGCCCCGCGCGTAGGTCGAGAGATTGAACACGTTGCCGTAGCCGCCCGTGGCCAAAATGACCGCGTCCGCCGCGTGCCGGTGCAACTGGCCGGTCACCAGGTCGCGCGTGATGACGCCCTTGGCGTGGCCGTCCACGACCACCAGATCGACCATCTCGTGCTGGGTGATCAGCTCGACCAGGCCCTGGCCGACCGTGCGCGACAGCGCGGAGTAGGCGCCCAGCAGCAATTGCTGGCCGGTCTGGCCCCGGGCGTAGAAGGTCCGCGACACTTGGGCGCCACCGAAGGAGCGGTTGGCCAGCAGGCCGCCGTATTCGCGGGCGAAGGGCACGCCCTGCGCCACGCATTGGTCAATGATGTTGACCGAGACCTCGGCCAAACGGTGCACGTTGGCCTCCCGGGCGCGATAGTCGCCCCCCTTGATCGTGTCATAGAACAGCCGGTGGACGCTGTCGCCGTCGTTCTGGTAATTCTTCGCGGCATTGATGCCGCCCTGGGCCGCGATCGAGTGCGCGCGCCGCGGGCTGTCGTGAAACACGATGGATTTCACCCTGTAGCCCATATCGGCCAGCGAGGACGCGGCCGAGGAGCCGGCGAGGCCGGCCCCAACGACGATCACCTCGTACTTCCGCTTGTTGGCGGGATTGACGAGCTTGATGTCCGCCTTGTGCTTGCGCCACTTGTCGGCCAGCGGGCCGGGGGGAATCCTGGAATCGAGGTTGGCCATGGCGGGAAAGTCAGCGTTGGGGAGCGGGGGAGGCGGCGATCCGTTGCGCGGCGACGGTGCCCGCGGCCGGCGCGAGCATCCCGGTGAGGATCGCGCCGGGGATGGCGACGTTGCCCGCCAGGTAGGCGAGGCTGAACAGCGCCACGCAGCGCCGCAGCCCGGCCGCCCAGCGGTGGTTGCGCAGGCCGAGGGTCTGGCACATCGCGTCCACGCCGTGCAGCAGGTGGAGGCTCAGCAGCGCCACCGCGATGATGTAAAACACGGCCACGGCCGGCTGGCGGAAGCCGAGGAACACCATACTGTAGACGTCCTGCACCGCCTGACCCTTCGCCACCACCGGGAAGCCCAGCAGGCGGAACTCGCCGCTCATCGTGTAGGAAGCGGCCGCCTTGAACTCACCCGCCCCCGCCACCGCTCCGGCGGTGAAGTGCGCCAGATGGTAGATGATGAAGGCCAGCACCACCAAGCCGGAGTGCTTCATATACCGGGAAGCCACCGCCGCCTGGATCCACCGCGAGACGCCATAGGTCTCCGGCCCCCGCGCCGCCTTGTTCTCCAAGGACAGCGCCACCGCCGCCCAGACGTGGATGCCCACGCACCCCAGCAGGCCGATGCGCACCAGCCAGAGCACCGGCCCCAGCGAGTGCAGGTACTGCGCGTACCCGTTGATCTGGTCCGGATGGGAGAAGATCTGCAGGTTGCCGATCAGGTGGCCGACCACGAAGCCGACGAGCACCAGCCCGGTCACGGCCATCAGGATCTTGCGGCCGATCGAGGAACTGAAGAGGAGACGAACAAGGTTCATCGCGGAAAAATACCGGGGGGAGGAAGCGGGAGACGCGCGCAAACTCGACGCGCGCCGCCGTGAAGTAAAGGCGCCCGCCCCCACCCTCCAGCTTATTAGCGCGCCTAACCCGCCGGAGAAAAAGCCCTTCGGCGGGCCGACCCCACGACGAACCGGCGCCGGCGGCTCACCGGCCGGCCCACGCCGCGAGCACCCCGCGGACATAGCCGATCGACTCCGCCAGGCCCGTCACCGGGTTGCCCGCCACCTTCTCGTACTCGAACGAGACCACCCCGTCGTACTTGATGTCCAGCAGCGCCCGGAGCGTGCCCCGGATGTCCAACCGGCCCGCGCCAACCTCGATCGGGATGTCCCGCATCGCGCCCGGGACGGCCACGGAATCCTTCAGATGCACGTCGTACACGCGCGAGGCGTACTTGCGGATGGCCGCGACCGCGTCCTCGCCGCCGCGCACGGTGTGGCCGACGTCGATGCAGAGGCCCACCCGGGAGTCCAAGCCCTTCACCGCCTCGAACGCCACCGCCGGGGTCGGATACACCTTGTCCTCCGGCCCGTGATTGTGGATCGCCAACTTCTGGTCGAATTCCTTCGCCAGCTTGGCGACCAACGGCAGGGCCGCAAGGTCTGGCTTGCATACCATCGTCGCCATCCCAGCCGCCTTCACATTCTCAAAGGCCCGCCGGCACTTGGCCTCGTCGTCGGGGAGATTCACCACCCCGGAACCCGTCAGCGTCAACCCTGCCGCCTGCAGCTTGGCTCCCACGCCCCGGCACTCCTCGACCGGCGCCGCCTCCCAGTTGCAATGGAGCCGGAAGAGCGCAATGTTTGAGATGCGCATCACTTTCACCACCGCGATGGCCTCGTCGAGGGGCAGGTTGCGCAGGGAGTAGGAGGCGATGCCGAGGCGCAGGCCGTTCTCCCGGCCACCGGGAAAGGTCGGGTAGGCCGGCAAGGCCGGAGCCTGCTTTTCCTTCTTCTCGGCCCCGCGGAGGGCGGTGGCGGCCAAGGGGAGACTCAGCACGCCCAGGGCGGCCGAACGGAGGACTTCACGACGGGTGAGCGGGGAGGTCGGGTGCATAAGGGGAGTGCGGCAAGCAGAGGCCAACGGGCCCGCGCGTGGCGATGCTCAAATCACCGGTTCCATGCGCACGGCGGGGGCCGGGCCGGCCCCCACCCCCGGCGCCACGGCGGCGAACCGGCGCAGGTGCTTCAGCGCCACCTCGAACGTCCGCGGCAGCGGGGACCGCACGGTGCAGGGTTCCCGGGTCACCGGATGGGCGAAGGTCAGTTCACTCGCGTGCAGGGCCAGCCGGTCGATCAGCGGCTTCTCCTCCTCCCGCCCCTTGTACCCCCGCTTCAACCCCGACAGCCGCAGTTGCACGTCGGGGTTCCCATAGAAGACATCCCCGAGGATCGGCGCCCCCGCGGCCGCCAGGTGCACCCGCAATTGGTGGGTGCGGCCCGTGAGGGGCCGGCAGGCCAGAAAGGCATAGCCCGCGGCCGGGTGCGCCACCCCCCGCGCCGGCGCCCGCCCCGCCGCGAAGCGCTCCAAGGTCGTGAATTCCGTCCGGCACTCCTCGCCGCCACGCCCGCGGAACACCCGCATCCGCCCCGGCTGGCGCTCATCGGGCCCCAGCGAAAGCTCGATCGTGAAGGCGTCCGGCAACCTCCCCGCCGCATCGCGCACCGGCGCCACGACCTTCATCTCCTGCCCCGGCGCCAGCACCACCGCCATCGCGTGGTACAGCTTGGCCACGGTCTTCGACTGGAACTGCCCCGAAAGGTAATCGAGCGCCGGCTTGGTCTTGGCGCACAGGAGCACCCCGCTGGTATCCGCATCCAGCCGGTGCACGTTCGCCACCGTCCGGCCATACGCCGGGTGCCCGTGCACCAGCCCCATCAGATGCGCCCGCCCCTTGTCCCAGCGGTCCGGCGCGACCAGCAGCCTGGAAGGCTTGTCGAACACCACCACGGATTCGTCTTCAAAGAGGACGGGAGGAAGGGACATCGGCGGGAAACGCGCCCCACCCTCGCGCCCCGCCGCCGCAAGGCGACTCCCAAAATGCGCCCACCCGCCGGCGCGCCAAGGCTTGCGCGCGGCCTCCCGGCGGGACCAAGCTAGACCCTCAATGCAGAAGACATCGGACCTCAACGTGATCGAGACCCGCGCGCTCCCCCGCCCGGCGGACCTCCTCGCGGAGCTCCCCAAGACCGAGGCGCAGGCCGAGTTCGTCACCCGTTCCCGCCGCGAGATCCAGCGCCTCATCTTCACCGATGACCGGCGCCTCCTGCTCATCGTGGGCCCCTGCTCGATCCACGACCTCGACGCCGGCCGCGACTACGCCCGCCGCCTCGCCGCCCTCTCCCGCGAGGTCTCCGACCGCATCCTCGTCGTGATGCGGGTCTATTTCGAGAAACCCCGCACCACCGTCGGCTGGAAGGGCCTGATTATGGACCCGCACCTCGACGGCACGCACGACATCGCCGCCGGGCTCCGCCTCGCCCGCCGGTTCCTCCAGGACGTCCTCGACCTCGGCCTCGCCACCGCCACCGAGTTCCTCGATCCCATCACGCCCCAGTACGTGGCCGACCTGGTCTGCTGGGGCGCCATCGGCGCGCGCACCACGGAGTCCCAGACGCACCGCCAGATGGCCTCCGGCCTCTCGATGCCCCTCGGGTTCAAGAACGGCACCGACGGCTCCCTCACCGCCGCGGTCAACGCGATCAAGGCCGCCGGCCAGGCCCAGACCTTCCTCGGGATCAACCTCGAGGGTGCCGCCGCCGCCGTCGCCACCCGCGGCAACCCCGATTGCCACGTCGTCCTCCGCGGCGGCGCCGCCGGGCCCAATTACAGCCCGGAACACATCCGCCGCACCGAGGAACTCCTCACCCAGGCCAAGCTCCCGCGCTCGATCTTGGTCGACTGTTCCCACGATAACTCCGCCAAGCAGCCCGCCCTGCAGCCGGACGTCCTCCGCGCCCTCCTCGGCCAAATCCGCACCGGCAGTTCCTCGATCATGGGCGCGATGATCGAAAGCAACCTCGGCGCCGGCAACCAGAGCTTCCCCCAGCCCCGCTCCGCCCTCCGCTACGGCGTCTCGATCACCGATGGCTGCATCGACTGGGACACCACCGCCGCCCTCCTGCGCGAGGCCCACGCCGCCCTCGCCCCCCGCTTCACCTGAACCGCCCCGCGCACCGGCCTCGACTTGCCCGCTGAACCGCCTTTTCTCCGCACCGATGAAAAACCCAATCCGCGTCGCCGTCACCGGAGCCGCCGGCCAGATCGGCTACTCCCTCCTCTTCCGCATCGCTTCGGGCGCCATGTTTGGCCCCGACCAGCCCGTCATCCTCCAGCTCATCGAGGCCCCAGTCGAGAAGGCCCTCAAGGCCCTCGAGGGCGTGGTGATGGAGCTCGATGACTGCGCCTTCCCGCTGCTGCAGGGCGTGGTGCAGACGGCCGACGCCTCGGTCGGGTTCAAGGACGCCAACTGGTGCCTGCTCGTCGGCGCCAAGCCCCGCGGCCCCGGAATGGAGCGCGCTGACCTGCTCAAGGACAACGGTCGCATCTTCATCGAACAGGGCCGCATCATCGATGCCGTGGCCGCCGCCGACGCCCGCGTGGCCGTCGTGGGCAATCCCGCCAACACCAACTGCATGATCGCGGCCTCCCAGGCCCGCCGCCTCCCCGCGGACCGCTTCACCGCGATGGTCCGCCTCGACCAGAACCGCGCCCAGACCCAGCTCGCCCGCAAGGCCGGCGTCCACCTCACCCAGGTGCGCGATATCTTCATCTACGGGAACCATAGCCCGACGATGTTCCCCGCCTTCGCCCACGCCACGATCAGCGGGCGCCCAGCCCCCAGCGTCATCACCGACACCGCCTGGCTCCAGGGGCCCTTCTGCGAGACGGTCGGCAAGCGCGGCGCGGCCATCATCGCCGCCCGTGGCGCCTCCTCCGCCGCCTCCGCCGCGAACGCCCTGGTCGATCACGTGCGCAGCCTGATGACCCCCGGCGCCATCCATTCGATCGCCGTGAAGTCGAACGGCCACTACGGCTTCGACGCCAACGTCTGGGCCGGGATGCCCGTCATCACCACCACGCCCGGCTCCTACGAGGTCATCACCGGCTACGCGATGGACGCCTTCGCCCAGTCGAAGATCGCCGCCACGAACAAGGAGCTGGTGGAAGAGCGCTCGTTTGTGGCCGAGATGCTCGGCTGAGCGGGCCCCGCCCCTCCGGCCCCGCGGACTGGTCTCAACGGATCAGGCCGCTCAACACCCGGCTGATGCCGAAGGCGTCCCGCACCGCGGCGAACGCCGCCATCAGTTCCGCCGGCGACGCGCCCCGCGGGAACACGACCTCCAGGGCCGCGCCCGTGCAGCGCACCGCCGCCGCCACCTCCGGCACGGTCAGCACGCACTCGCGGTAGTCCGAGGGATAGTCCACCCGCAGCGCACTCTCCTCGCCCAGACCCTCCACCGCATCGATCACCGCCTCGACCGCCACCCCCTTGCGCAGGGCAAAGGCGATCTCGGTGAAGCGGCCCGCGAAGAGCCCATTGAAGGCCTCGCCCCGGATCACCTCCCCCGGCCGCAAGCCCTGCAGGCTGGTCCGCGTGACGTACCGCGCCGGATCCCCCTCGTCCAAGGCAAAGGTCAGCTCCAAGGTGAAATCCCGGGCCGTCAGGACCGCCGTCGGCGCCGTCACCTGCAGGGACAGGTCCTTGCGCTTGTAGTCGAGCGCGGTCCGCGCCTGTTGGAACAGGGTCTCCGCCTCCGCCGCCAGCTCCTCCGCACATAGCCGCGCCAGAAAGGCCGAGGTGGCCGGGGTCACCGCGTCCGGGACCACGTGGTGCCCCTTGCGGAACCCCCGCAACGCCTTCACCGCCCCGCCGCCGCGGGCGAGGAAGGCGATCTCGGCGACCACGCGCGGAGGCAGGGATTCATTCGTCACAGGCCCGAGCAAACGCCCCCCCGCCACCCGCGCGCAAGCCCGCTCCGGCGGGGCTTAACCCGCATCTGCGGGATGGACCCCGGGCGGGACTTCCCCCAATCTCCTTGTCGCCCCTCCCGATGTTTCCGCCCCGCCCCGTCCTTTCCGCGGCGCTGCTCGCCTCCTCGCTCCTCGCCGCCCCGCCCGCCGCTCCTTCGCCGTGGACGTTCGATGCCGAGCAGGCGGGCGCGCTGACCGTCACGGGCGCCGTCCAATGGGACCAACCCGGCCCCCGCCGGCCCGACTATCCCCGCTTCAGTCAGACCAATCGCGCCGCCCGCTTCGAGGGCCGCGGCGCGCGGCTGGAGATCGCGGATCCCGGCGCCCATAGCCCGTTCGACTTTGGCCAAGGGGACGCCCTGACGCTCGAGGCCTGGGTCCGCCTCACCGAGATCGGGCGCGGGGAAAACGTTTACCTGATCGGCAAGGGGCGGACCGATCCGCGCGCCGCCAACCCCAACAACCAGAACTGGGCCCTCCGCCTCCGCGAGGCCCGCGGCGCCGCCTGCCCCAGCTTCCTCTTCGCTTCCGCCACCGGCACCTGGCACCGCTGGACCGCCGGCCAGGGCCTGCGGGCGGACGGACGCTGGCACCACGTCGCGGTCACCTACGTCTTCGGCCAGCCGGCGTCAGTCCGCGCCTACCTCGATGGCGAGGAGGTGTCCGGCGACTGGGATATGGCCGGCGCCACCCAAGCCCCGCCGATCGTCGATGATGCCCCGGTCTGGATCGGCTCCTCGATGGGCGGGAGCGCCGGCAGCAGTTTCCGCGGCCTCCTGGACGAGGTCCGCGTCCATCGCGCCGCCCTGCCCGCGGCGGAACTGCGCGCCCGCTTCGCCACCACCCTGCCCGCCCCCGCGGCCGCTCCGGCCGTCGCCGCCGCCCCCGACCCGAATGCCGGGAACGACAGCGCCGGCGGCACCCCCAAGGGACCGAGCGCCGGCCTGCCCGCCGTGAAGGCACCGCAACCCATCGATTGGAGCCAAGTCTCCGCCGGCACGGTTCAAGTTGAACTCTGCGAGGAATGGCGGCCGGAGAAGAACCTCTGGCCGGAAGCCCCCCTCGCGGTGACCGATCGCTTCTCCGCCCCCGCGTTCGGCTTCTTCCGGGTGCCGCATCGGTATGTGGACACGGGCGTGCGCGGCGCCCGCCCCGATCCCTACCTGTTGAAGGCCCACGGGCGCGTCACCCTGCCCGCGGGCCGGCACCGGCTCCTCCTCCGCAGCCGCGGCGCGGCGGCCCTGTTCGTGGATGACCGTCGCGTGGCGATCACGCCCTTCCCGCCCCCGGGCACCGACGACAAGCCGATCAAGGTGCAGGACAACTTTATCGATCTGGGCGGGAACTTCCGGTTCGCGCCGCCGGGCAATCGCGACGCCTGGGTCGAATTCGAATCCCCCGGCGGCGAGCACCGGATCACACTGGAGACCGTGGTCGGGTATGTGATCAACGCCCGGACCCGCCGGCGGCCGGAGCTCGGAGAAACGGTCGCCGCGTGGTCGCCCCAAGGTTCCTCCGAATGGTACCTGCTGGCTCCGGGATTGGAGCGTCCCCGCTACGATGACGCGGGCTGGAGCCGTTACGCCGCCGCGGAGGAAACCCGCCTGACTTCCCTCGATGCGGCGGCCCGGGCCGCGCGGCGTGCGGAGCATACGGCGTACTGGGAGCGTCGCCGCCGGGCTGCCACCGCCTGGCTGGCCGCCACGCCGGAAACGCCCGTTCCCGCCCTCCCCGCGGGCTTTCCCGCCCAGAACCCCATCGACCACTTCCTCGCGGCCCGGATGGCCTCCTATCGCGGCGAAACCGCCGCCAGCGCCCGCGGAGGCGTGGACTTCTGGACGCAGGTCCAACCCATCCTCGAGGCGCGCTGCCTCGAATGCCACCAGGGGGGCAAGGCCAAGGGGGAACTGCACCTCGACGGGCGCGCCATGGCCCTGAAGGGCGGCGCCTCCGGCGCACCCGCCCTGGTGCCCGGCAAGCCGGAACAGAGCGAGTTGCTGCAGCGCATCCTGTCGACCGATCCGGACGAACAGATGCCGCCCAAGGGGCCCCGGCTTACCGCCCAGGAGAAGGAGACGCTCACCGCCTGGATCCGCGGCGGTGCCGTCTGGCCCGAATTTCCCGCGGTGCCCACCACCCCCACCGCGCTGGCGGATGACCTCACCTTCCTGCGCCGGGTGACCTTCGACACGGTCGGCGTACCGCCCTGTCGGGCGGAGATCGATGCCTTCCAGGCGGACCGTTCCCCCGATCGCCGCGCCCGGGTGATCGACCGGCTGCTCGCGGATCCCCGCGCGGCCGACCACGGGATGGGTTACTGGCAGGACGTCCTGGCCGAGAATCCGAACATCCTGAACCCCACCCTGAACAATTCCGGGCCGTTCCGCTGGTGGCTGCTGGAGTCGCTGCAGGACCGGAAGGCGCTCGATCTGCTGGTCACCGAACTGGTCCGGCTCGGCGGCAGCGCCAAGGACGGCGGCCCGGCAGGATTTGGCATCGCCTCGCAGAACGACGTGCCCTTGGCCGCCAAGGCCACGGTCCTCACCACCGCCTTCCTCGGGGTGGAGACCAAGTGCGCCCGCTGCCACGATTCCCCGGCCCATCGCTCCCGGCAGGAACAGGTGTTCGGATTGGGCGCGATGCTAGAGACCAAGGGCATCAAGGTGCCGGCCACCAGCTCGGTCCCGCTGGCCAAGCTGCGGGAAGGCGGCCGCAAGCCCCTGATCGAGGTGACCTTGGAGCCCGGCACCACCGTGCCGCCGCACTGGCCGTTCCCGGAATTCGTCCCCGAAAACCTCGCGGACGAACTCGCCGAGGACCCGGCCAACCCGCGCGATCGCCTCGCCGCCCTCCTGACCGCCCCCCAGAACGAACGCTTCGCCCAGGTGATGGCCAACCGGCTCTGGGCCCGCGTGATGGGCCGCGGCTTGGTGGATCAACCGTGGGATTGGGAGCGCTCCCGCGTGTCCCACCCCGAATTGCTCCGCTGGCTCGGCCGGGAACTGGTGCGTTCCGGCTATGCCGCCGATCATCTGCTGCGTCTGATCTTCAATTCGCACGCCTACCAGCGTCAGGTTGATCCCGCCCTGCCGCGCCCCAGCCCCCTCTTCGCCGCCCCCGCCACCCGGCGCCTCACCGCGGAACAGATCGTCGACGGAGCTTTTGCCGCCGTGGGGAAGCCTTTCCGCACCGAGGAAGCCTCGCTGGATATCGACAGCATCCGGGAAACGACCAACTCCGTCTCCCTTGGCCAGCCGCGCCGGGCGTGGATGCTGACCTCCACCTCGAACGAACGCGACCGGCCCAGTCTCGCCCTACCCCGCATTCAGGCCGTGTGCGACGTGCTGGCCGCCTTTGGCTGGCGTTCCAGCCGCCCGGATCCCCTCACCGACCGGGAAAGCGCCGCCAACACGCTCCAACCCGCCATCCTGGGCAACGGTACGGTCGGCACTTGGCTGACCACCCTAAGTGACGATCACGAGGTCACCGCCCTCGCGCTCACGGCGGAAAGCCCCGAGGCGCTGGTCGACTCCCTCTTCCTGCGCCTGCTGACCCGTCCACCCTCGGCCGGGGAGCGGGAGCGGTTCGCCAGTCTGCTCCGTCCGGGCTTCGCCAGCCGCCTGCGGACGCCCCCCAGCCCTGGGGTCGCCGGTCCCCGCCGGCCAGCCTACTACGTCTCCTGGTCCAATCACCTCGACGCGGACGCCACCCGGGTCCGGCAGGCCGAGGAAGCAGCGGCACGCCGCGGCGATGCGCCCACCGCCCGCCTCCAGGAGGACTGGCGGCGCCGGGCGGAGGACGTGCTCTGGGCCTTGATCAACAGTCCGGAATTCATTTTCACCCCTTAACCCCCTCCCAGTTATGAACCGTCGCGCCTTCGTCACCGCCTTGGGTCTTGCCCCGTTCGCCGCTCCCTCACTGCGGGCCACCGTGGCCGGCGCCGGTCCGCGCGGGCGGGCCGAGCACTGCATCTTCATCTGGTTGGGTGGCGGGATGGGCCAGATCGACACGTTCGACCCCAAGGCCCTGGGCGACAATCAGTCCGCCAAGAAGAAACCCGGCGCGCTCTATCCCTCGATCGAGACCTCCGTGCCGGGCGTCCGCGTGTGCGAGCACCTGCCCCGGACGGCGCGGCTGATGGAGCACGTGACCGCGGTGCGGTCGGTGAATCACAAGGTCATTGATGAGCACGCCTTTGCGACAAATCTGGTCCACACGGGCCGGATGGTGAGCGGCAACGCGATCTACCCTTCGATTGGTTCAATCGTGGCGCACCGGCGGGGGGCGGCGGATCCGTCGGTGCCGGCGTATATGTTGATCGGCTACCCGAATGTGAGCCGCGGTCCGGGCTTCCTGGGGATCAAGGACGGCTACATTTACTTGGTGGACACCGAGACGGGGCCGGCGGGGTTCACGCGGCCCGAGGTGGTGGCGGCGGAGCAGGAGGCGAGGCGCCGGTCGCTGCTCGGATCGTTAGCGGGGCGTGGGGGGGCGGGGGCGCAGGAGTACGCGGAGGCTCAGCAGGAGGCCTTCCGGCTGGCGGGGCCGGAGTTTATGCGCCACTTCGACCTTTCCCGGGAAGCGGGGAGCGTGCGGCAGTCGTACGGTGGGGAATTTGGCCAAAGGTGCCTGCTGGCGCGGAGGCTGGTCCAGGGTGGCGTTCGCTTTGTGGAGGTCTCCCACAACCTGAACTTCATCAATGGAGCGGGGTGGGACGTGCACAACGACGGGATCCGCAACCAACACGGGCTGATCCGGGAGCTGGACCACGCGTTTGCGGCGCTGATCGAGGACCTGCAGCGCAACCGGCTGCTGGAGAAGACTTTGGTGGTGATCGCGACCGAGTTCGGGCGTCCGCCCGGGTTCGATGCCCGTGGGGGTCGGGGCCATCAGGGGTCGGCGTTCACCATGGTTCTCGCCGGCGGCGGCTTGAAGCACTGCGGAGCGTATGGGGCGACCGATGAGCTCTCGAAAACGGTGGTGGCGAATCCGGTGAGTGTGCCGGACTTCCATGCGACGATGCTCGCGGCCCTGCAGGTGGATGTGGGCCAGGATCTGATGGATGGTGGCCGGCCCGTGCCGGTGACCGATGGCGGCCGCCCGGTGGCGGCCCTCTTGGGCTGATCGGCGTAGCCGGCTTTGGACCGATGCGAGCCGCCTTGGGGCGGCGGGGGGGCGGAGCTGCCCGGAGGCGCCTCGCATCCGGACAAGAAAAAGGCCCGGTCTCTCTTGTGGAGAAACCGGGCCATAACTCTGGCAACAACCTACTCTCGCGGGACCTAACGTCCTACTACCATTGGCTGCTCAGGGCTTAACGGCCGTGTTCGGGATGGGAACG
>VHCY01000012.1 GCA_016871595.1 Verrucomicrobiota bacterium | reverse complement strand
CGAAGGGGTTCCAGTAGTTGGTCTTCGGGACGATGATGTTGTTGTCACCCGCGGTGGAGATCGGCGAGGGCGCGAGCTCGATGTGGGACTTGTTCTGCTGGTAGGCGGTCTCGACGTAGAAGGCCACGTCCTTGGTCACATCATACCGGAACGTGGTGTTGATGCCGAGGCGCTCGGTCGAGGGGGTGAGCCAGACGAACTCCTGGAAGTTGTACAAGTTCGAGGGGCTGCCCTGGGGGACAAGGCGCTGGGGCTCGAACGTGGCCGCGCCGGCCGCGCTGAAGGCGCCGCCGGTGGGGCTGCGGTTCGCGCTGGCGAAGTTGGGCGAGGCCGAGGCCAGGGTGCCGGCGACAACGCCACCGGTGCCGGGCAGGCGGGTGATGGCGGTGCCCGCGGCGAGGCCGGGGATGTTCACGCCGTTGACGCCGTTGACCTGGCCGGCGGCGGCGCCGGTCAGGCCGATGCGGGCCTGCGGGCCGGTGCCGGAGCGCAGGTCGAAGGCGCCGGCGGCGACGTTGTCGGCGTAGGCCGGGCCCCGGGCCGCGAAGCGGGCCGAGAGGTCGGCGTTGTTGGCGAACGAGGTGTCGGAGGCGCGCAGCGCGGCGCGCTCGAACCAGGTGATGCCGACGGTGGCGCTGGCCTTGCCGCTGGCGGCGCCGCCGAAGAAGGAGTAGGTCTTCTCCGCGACGTCCGTCTTGAACGAGTTGCCGTAGCTCACGCCGACCTCGGCGCCGGAGTAGTCCTTGCGCAGGATGACGTTGACCACGCCCGCGGTGGCGTCCGCGCCGTAGATGGCGGAGGCGCCGTCCTTGAGGACCTCGACGCGCTCGACCATCGCGATCGGGAAGCGGTTGAGGTCGACGAACACCGTGCCGCCGGAGTTGTTGCCCGTGGGGGCGACGCGGCGGCCGTTGACGATGACCAGGGTGTTGTTGGCGCCGAGGCCACGGAGGTCGAGGGCGGTGGAGCCGCGGACCGCGGTGATCGTGCCGGCCTCATTGATGCCGATCTGGCCGCCCTCGGGGAGCTCCCGGAGGAGGTCGGTGAGGTTGGTCCGGCCGGAAACCTCGATGTCGGCGCGGTTGATGATCTTGATCGGGGACGGGCCCTCGGTCTCGGCGCGCTTGATGTGCGAGCCCGTGACCTCGAACTTCTCGAGCTTGATCGGGGCGTCTTCCTTCTTCGCGGGGGTCACGGTCTGGGCCCAGACGACGCTGGCGCCCGCGGAACCCGCCAGCACGCAGCGCAAGGCCGCGATGGTCAGTTTTCTCATGGTGGTTTGGTTGGTTGGGAGGGGACGAATCCGGCAACGGCGCCGAAATCCGATAATGAACGGAGAAGTAAAAGTGCGGTTAAACTTGCAAGGCAACGCCCAACTTTGGCCGCCGGGCGACGTTTGACTCCCGGCCGCAAGCCCGCTCTCTCCCCCGCCATGCGCCGATTCCTGCTCCTCCTGCTGGGCATTTCCACGCTCCCCTGCCTGACCGCGGCAGCCCCTTCACCCGCCACGCCGCCCCCCGCCCTGGCGGACCTGTTCGCCGATCCGGAAATGCAGGCGGTCCAGATTTCCCCCACCGGCCGTTATCTCACCTGGCTGGCGCCGAGGAACCAGCGGATGAACCTCGCGATCCTCGACCGGGAAACGCGCAAGATGCGCTGGCTCACGGATATGAAGATCGAGAGCGTGGTGGCCTACGTGTGGGCCAAGCCCGACCGGATCGTGTTCGCGCAGCAGTTCGGCGGCCGTGAGCAGTACGGGATGTTCGCCTGCTCCCCAGACGGCTCGAACCTAGTGACCATCAACAAGCTGGAGGGCGTAGAGGCCACTGCCGACGGCCTCGGCGCCGGCGATGCCCCCGCGTCGGAGCGGGACCTGCCCAAGACCCTGATCTCGCTGCTCCCCAAGGATCCGGAGCACATCCTGATGAACCGCCTGCGGGGCAATTCCGGTCTCGGCGACGTGATCAAGGTGAACCTGCGCACCGGCCGGGAGACGATCCACGAGCAGAACCACATCAACGCGCGCGTCTGGCTGGCGGACTCGAAGGGCGTCATCCGCCTCGCGATCTGCACGGACTTCGAGAAGCCGGTGCAGGTGATGTACCGCGCGTCCGAGAAGGCCGATTGGCGGCCGATCGGGGAGTTCAGCCGGGAGGTCTCCCTGCTGTTCGAGGAGGCCTCCCCCATCGACCCGCACTGGCGGCCGAGCGTCTTCGCGAAGGACGACCGGACCCTCTACGTGAAGAGTTTTATGGAGCACGACCGGGCGGTGATCCGCACTCTGGATCCCGAGACGGGAACCTGGGGGCCGATCCTGTTCGAGCACCCGCGCGTCGAGCCCGGGGACCGCCTCGCCAACTACCGGCGCGGCGGCCTGTCGTCCCGCGCGGCGGTGGACGGCCTGATCTTCAACCCGGCGGGGGACCTCGCGGGGGTTGCGTTCCACGATGACTACCCCGAGGTGCGCTGGCTCGACCCGGCGATGGCGAAGCTGCAGCGCGACCTCGACGGGGCGCTGGCCGGGACCCGCAACTTCATCGCCAGTGCCACCCGCGACGGGCAGGTGATGGTGATCCTCGCCGCCAGCGACCGCGATCCCGGCACCTACTACCTCTACGATGCCGGCAAGCAGGAGATGTCCGTGATCGGCAAGGTGCGGCCGAAGGTGGACCCGGCGCGGATGGCGGAGATGCGCCCGATCCGTTTCCCGGCGCGGGACGGCCTTGAGATCCCGGGCTACCTCAGCGTGCCGGCGGGCCGCGAGCTGCGGAACCTGCCGATGATTCTGGTGCCGCACGGCGGCCCGTACGGCCCGCGCGACCAGTGGGGCTGGAGCGAGCAGGTGCAGTTCCTCGCCAGCCGCGGCTACGCGGTGTTGCAGGTGAATTACCGCGGCAGCGGCGGCTACGGGTTGACCTTCCAGCGCGGCGGCTACCGGGAGTGGGGCGGGAAGATGCAGGACGACCTCACCGACGCCGTGCGCTGGTGCGTGGCCCAGGGCTACGCCGACCCGGCGCGCGTGGGCATCTTTGGCGCCAGCTACGGCGGCTACGCCACGATGGCGGGCCTGACCTTCACGCCCGAGCTGTACTGCCTGGGCATCAACTACGTGGGCGTCGCGGACCTCGAGCTGCGCGGCGGCGGCCGCAGCTTCGCCCTGCCGCGGATCTTCGAGGAGACGCGTTCCTTCACCAACCTGGATCCGGTCAAGGATGCCGCCCGCCTCAGCGCGGTGAACCCGATCAACCACATCGCCGCGATCCGCGCGCCGCTGATGGCGGCCTACGGGAAGAACGACCCCCGCGTGCGCTTCGACCAGTGGCAGAAGCTGGAGTCGCGGCTGCGCCAGCACGGCAAGGAGTACGAGGCCATCATCGAGGAGAACGAGGGCCACGGTTTCCGGAAGCTCGAGAACAAGCTCGAGTTCTACGCCAAGGTGGAGGCCTTCCTCGCCCGCAATATGAACGTCCCGGAGGGCCGCGTGAAGGTCGGCACCCCGGTCGAGGTCGCCCCCCGGCCCGGGCAGTAGGGGAAGGGCCGCGCGGACGACGAGTGAACCAGCGGCGAAGGCGGGTTGGACCGTCGCAACCCCATCTCCCCTCCGGGCTACTCCCGCAGCCTTGCACTTCTCAAGGGAAATGCATTCCCCTCGGCCCGCCCCGATGCCCGTCTTCCTGCGTCGCCTCAGCCTCGGCCTGTTCCTGATCGCCGCCACCTCGGCGGTGCTCCTGCTATCGGACCTTGGCTCGCGGCGCGACGCCGCCGCGCAGGCGCGCGCCCAACCCGGCCGGCAGGTCAGCATCGCACTCCTGCAACACGCCTCCCAGAGCATCCTCGACGACGGGCGCGAGGGGATGGTGAAGGGGCTGGCCGAGCTGGGCTGGGAACAGGGCCGTAACGCGCGGATCCGGTTCTTCAACGCGGAGGGCGACGCCAACGTCGCGCAGTCCATCGCCCGCCAGATGGCCGCGGGGGGCCACGACCTGCTGCTGACCATCACCACGGTCTCCCTGCAGGCGGTGGCCAACGCCAACCGCGCCGGCAAGACGCCCCACGTGTTCGGCCTCGTGTCGGATCCCTACGCGGCCGGGGTCGGCATCAGCCGCGAGAACCACCTCGACCACCCACCCCACCTCACCGGCTTCGCCACGATGCAGCCGGTGGACGCCTGCCTGCGGACCGCCCGCGAGCTGAATCCGGGCCTGCGCCGCCTCGGCGCGATCTTCAACCCGGCGGAGCCCAACTCGCTCGCCCAGATGAAGGTGGCCCGCGCGACCTGCGCCGCCCTCGGGATCACGCTGGAGGAGGGCAACGCCGAGAACGCCAGCTCCGCCCCCGAGGCCGCCGCCGCGGTGATCGCCCGCGGGGTCGACGCCCTCTGGCTGCCCGGCGATGTCGCGGTGCTGGTGGCGCTCGACGGCATCGTCGCCGCCGCCCGCAAGGCCCGCATCCCCGTCCTCACCGTCACCCCGCCCAGCGTGCGCAAGGGGACCCTGTTCGACCTCGGCGCCGATTACTTCGAGATCGGGCGGCAGACCGGCCGGCTCGCCGGCGAGGTGCTCAACGGCCGCAGCCCCGCCACCATCCCCGTCGGGCCCCTGATGGCGGAAAACCTCTGCCTCAACCGGCAGGCTCTCGCCGGCCTCCGTGAGGGTTGGTCGTTCCCGCCAGCCCTCGTCGCCCGCGCGCAGCTGATCCTGGACGAGCAGGGCCGCGAGCAGCCCCGCGCCACGGCAGCTGCTCCCGCCGCCTCGCCTCCCCCGCCAGCCGGGCGCACCTTCACCCTCGGCTTCGCCGCCTTCGCCCCGGACCCCCAGCTGGACCTTTGCCAGAAGGGGCTGCTCGACGGCCTCCGCGAGCTGGGCTTCACCGAGGGGCAGAACCTCCGCGTCGTCCGCCAGCACGCGCAGGGCGAGGTGGTCAACATCCTCCCGATGATCCGCAACTTCGATTCGTCCGAGGTCGACGTCATCGTGCCCTTCTCGACGCCCGTCCTGCAGGCCTCCTTCCAGGCGCGCGCCAAGCCCGTGGTGTTCACCTACGTGACCGACCCCGTCGCGGCCGGCGCCGGCCGCTCCTTCACCGACCACCTGCCGCACGTGACCGGGATCGGCTCGCTCACGCCGGTCGAGGACATCGTGGCGGCGCTGACGCGCCTGCTGCCGTCCGTGCGCCGCATCGGCACCGTCTACAACAGCGGCGAGGCGAACTCGGTGAAGATCATCAGCCTGCTGCGCGAGTCGACCCGGCGCCGCGGGATCGAGCTGGTGGAGCTGACCGCCGCCAGCACCAACGAGGTGCTGCAGGCCGCGCAGGGCATCGTGTCCCGCCAGGTCGATGTGTTCTACCTGACGAGCGACAACACGGCCTTCCTCGCCTACGACGGGATCCGCAAGGTCTGCCAGGAAGCGCGGCTGCCGCTGGTCGCGGAGGACCCGGACGCCGCCGCCCGCGGCGCGCTGATGGGCGCCGGGCCCGGCTTCTACCACAGCGGCAAGGCGGCCGCGCCCCTCCTCGCCCGCGTCCTCGGGGGCGAGAGCCCGGCCGGCATCCCGATGGCCAACGTGGCGGTGAACGAGATCCGGATCGGCCGCGAGGCGATCCCGCGGCTCGGGCTCAGCCTTGACCCCGCGCTCATCGCCGAACTCGAGGGGAAGCGCTGAACCGATGGACATCCAACGCGACAAGCGCGGCGAACTGCTGGTCCTCGTCCTGCGGGGCCGGCTTGACGCGAGCTGGGCCGGGCACGTCTCGACCGCCCTGGAGGCGGCGGTGCGGGACGGCGAGCACCACCTGCGGGCCGAGATGTCGGCCGTGGGCTACGTCAGTTCGGCCGGCCTGCGCACCCTGCTCACCGCGCACCGGCAGGCGAAGGCCATCGGCGGCAGCTTCGGCATCCTGGCGCCCTCGGCGACCGTGCGCGAGGTCCTGGAACTGGCGGGCCTCGAGCAATTGATCTCCGCCGCGGCCGCGCCGGAGGCCGCCCCGGCGGGGCCGGCGCCCGGGCGCGTGCACGAGGGTGCGGCGGCGCGGCACGAGCTGCACCCGGTGGCCGGGGCCCGGCCGGGCGGCGTGCGGGTGCGGATCTCCGGCGAGGCGGCCCAGCTGCAACGCGGCGCCGGGGCCCTTTTTCCGGCCCGTTTCGGGCCCGGGACCTTCGCCCTCGGCGTGGGCGCGCTCGGTCACGACGCGGCGGACAGCCGCGGCCGGCTCGGGGAACTGCTGGCCGCCGGCGGCGCCGCCGCCTACCAGCCGACGGACGGGCCCGGTCGACCGGATTTCCTGGTGACGGAGCGCGGCCTCGAGCCCTCCGGGCACCTGCTCCTCGGTCTGGCCGGCGAGGGAGACTTCAACCTCCTCTCGCGCTTCACCCCGCTGGGCGACCGCCGGACCGTGCCGCTGGCGGCGCTGGCGGCCGAGGCCCTCACGCTGGGCGCGGCGCCCGCGGTGGCGTTCGTGGCCGCCGTCGAGACCGCGGGCCTGGTCGGCGCCACCCTCCGGCGTTCGCCGGCGGCGGAGGCCGGCACGGAGGAACGCTTCGCCTTCCCGGCGGTGCGGAACTGGCTGTCGTTCACGCCGGAGCGCTCCTTCCGCGAATCGACCGCCCTGCTCGCGGGCGTGGTGGCGCGCCCGGGCACACCGTTCGACCCGCTGCTGCGGCCGCTCGGCGGGGAGGGCCTGCGCGCGCACGTCCACGCGGCCGTGTTCCCCTACCGCCCCGTGCGGCAGGGCGCGATCGAGCTGGCGGCGACGGTGCGGGAACTGTTCGACGGCCAGGGACTGCAGGCGATCCTGCACCTGCTGGCCGATCCGCGGGGGCCCGGCGGCGCGGGCGACAGCGAATTCCTGCGCGGCGCGCTCTGGTGCGCCCCGGCCCATCCCGCCTGAACCCAACCGTCCCGCGATGACCCTCCTCCTCGGCGCGCTGACCCTCGGCCTGATCCTCTCGCTCCTCGCGATGGGCGTGTACGTCTCGTTCCGCATCTTCTCGATCCCGGACATCACCACCGACGGCTCGATCACCCTCGGCGCGGCGGTCGCGGCGGTGCTGCTGGTCGGGGGCACGTCGCCCATCCTTGCCACGGGGGCCGGCGCCCTGGCCGGCGCGGCCGCGGGCGCCCTCGCCGGCGTGATCCACACGCGCTTCAAGATCAACGCCCTGCTCGCGGGCATCCTCGTGATGACCGCGCTCTATTCGGTGAACCTGCACGTGATGGGCCGGAGCAACGTGCCGCTGCTGCAGGCGAACACCTTCGCCACCCAGGGCGAGCGCCTCGGGCACGCGTTGTTCGGCGCCGGGCCGCTGCACCTGCTGGGCTGGCCGGTGGCGCCGGGCGACCTCGCCGTCCTCGCCCTCGCGCTGCTCGCGGCGGTCGCGGCGGGCGTGACGCTGTACCTGTTCTTCCGGACGGACGTCGGCACGGCGATGCGGGCGACGGGCGACAACCCGCAGATGGTCCGGGCGCTGGGCGCCGACGTCGACCGCTACACCATCCTCGGCCTCGCCCTCTCCAACGGCCTGGTCGCCCTCTCCGGCGCCCTCCTCGCGCAGTACCAGGGGTTCGCGGACGCGCAGATGGGCATCGGGATGATCGTCTGGGGGCTGGCGAGCGTGATCATCGGCGAGGCCCTCACCGGCTCGCGGAGCCTCGGCCTCGCGCTCGCCGGCGCGGTGCTCGGCTCGGTCCTGTTCCGCCTACTGGTCGCGGTGGCCCTGCGCTGGGGCCTGAACCCGAACGACCTCAAGCTCATCACCGCCCTCTTCGTCTTCTCCGCCCTGGTCCTCCCGCGCTTCCTCGCCCGCCGGCGGGGCGGCGCGCCGGCCGCCTGATCCCGATGCTCGAGCTCCACGGCCTCCGCCAGACCTTCAACCCCGGCACCGTGAACGAGGTGCGCGCCCTCCAGGGCGTGGACGTCACGCTGGAGGAGGGCTCGTTCGTCGTCGTGCTCGGCACCAACGGCTCCGGCAAGTCCACCCTGCTCAACGCGGTCGCCGGCTCCTTCCTTCTCGACGAGGGCCGCATCCGCCTGGACGGCCACGACGTCACCCGCTGGCCCGAGCACCGGCGCGCGCGGCTGATCGGCCGGGTGTTCCAGAACCCGTTCAGCGGCACCGCGCCGGGGATGTCGATCGCGGAGAACTTCGCCCTCGCCGCCCGTCGTGGGCGGCCCCGCGGGCTCGGCTGGGCCCTCGCCCCGGACCTGATGGGGCCCCTGCGGGACCGCGTCGCGGCGCTGCGGATGGGGCTCGAGGACCGCCTCGACAACGCCATCGGCTCCCTCTCGGGCGGCCAGCGCCAGGCTCTCACCCTGCTGATGGCGACCTGGCTGCGCCCCCGCCTGCTCCTCCTCGACGAGCACACCGCCGCGCTCGACCCCAAGAGCGCCGACCAGGTCATCACCCTCTCCGACGAGGTGATCCGGCGGGACGGCCTCACCACGATGATGGTGACCCACTCGATGGCGCAGGCGGTGGCCTACGGCGACCGCATCCTGATGATGCACCGGGGCCGGGTGGTGCACGACTTCCGGGGCGCCGAGAAGCGCCGCCTGCGGCCCGAGGACCTGATCGACCGCTTCGACGAGATCCGCCGCCGCGAGCAGCTCGACGAGGGCGCGGCCGCGATGCTGCGCGACCTCTACGTCTGAACGATGACCCCGGCCGTCCAACTGCTCCCGCTCACCAGCTCCCTCGAGGAGATCCCGCGCGTGGCGGACGCGGTGGAGGCGTTCTGCGGGCCCCTCGAACCCGGGCCGCGCGACCTCCACGCCCTCCAGCTCGCGCTCGAGGAGGCCGTCACCAACGTCATCTCCCACGGCTACGGCGGGCGGCCCGGCCACGCCTTCACCCTGGAACTGCGGCGCGAGGGGCGGCGGGTGACGGCCGTGCTCACCGACGATGCCCCCGCCTACGATCCCCTGGCCCGGGCGGAGGTGGACATCCACGCGCCCCTAGCCGAGCGCGGCATCGGCGGGCTGGGGGTGCACCTCGTGAAAAAGCTGATGGACTCCGCGGCCTACGAGCGTCGGGATGGCCGCAACGTGCTCACCCTCGCGCGCGCCCTCGCCCCACCCGCCCCCTGATCCCTATGGAAATCACCGCCTCGACCCAGAACGACATCACGGTGCTGGCCCTGCAGGGCCGCCTCGACGGCCTCGCCAGTCCCCAGCTGGAACAGCGCTTGGACGCCCTGGTCGCGGCGGGCACGCGCAAGGTGGTGCTCGACTGCGCCGCGCTCAACTACGTGAGCAGCGCCGGTCTGCGGGTATTCCTTGGCGGGGCGAAGAAGCTCAAGTCCGCGGGCGGCCGCGCGGCGTTCGCCGCCCTCACCCCGCCGGTGCACGAGGTCTTCGAGTTGTCCGGATTCCTTGAGGTCCTGGCCGTCCACCCCTCGGCCGCCGCCGCCGCCGCCAGCCTCGCCTGACGATGATCCCCTCCCTCCAGCTCACCTTCGTCGAGGAGATCGCGCTGCTCGCCCTCGACGATGCCTCCGGCAAACGCCTGCCGATGCCGACCCTCGGCTTCAGCTACGCCCTCGCCGGCGCCGCGCTCTGTGATCTCTCTCATCTGGGCCGCATCGACACGGACCCGGCCGCGCTGACCGTGCTCAGCACGGCTCCCACGGGGGACCCAATTCTGGACGAGGTGCTGAAGGTTCTCGCCGCGGACCGGACCCCGGAACCGGTGGGCTCCTGGCTCGGCATCCTCGCCCAGCGCTCCGCCTGGCTCGAGGCGGCGGCGGATGACCGGCTGGTGGAGCGCGGCATCCTGCGCCGCGAGGAGAGCAAGGTGCTTTGGGTCTTCGGCGTACGGCGCTACCCGACAGTGGACAACCACGAGCGGATCGAGGTCCGCACCCGCCTCCGGGCGCTCATCCTCGGTGACGACCTGCCGGACCCGCGCGACGCGACCCTGCTGAGCCTGCTCTGCGCCTGCCAGCTGGCCGCGGTGATCTTCCGCGGGCCCGAGTCCAACGCCCGCGCCGACCGCCTCGCCTCCCTCGCGAAGCTGGACCTCGTCGGCCGCGAGGTCTCCCGCGCGATCGACGCCCTTGGCAAGGCCCTCCTCGGCGCCTCGCCGATGCGCCTCTGACCCCGCCCTCCGATGCCCAAGATCCTCCTCGTCGAAGACAATGAGATGAACCGCGACATGCTGTCGCGGCGCCTCCTCCGCCGCGGCTACGAGGTCGTGATCGCCGTCGACGGCCAGCAGGGCGTGGACCTTGCCGGCACGACCCGGCCGAACGTGATCCTGATGGATATGAGCCTGCCGGTGATCGACGGCTGGGAGGCGACCCGCCGCATCAAGGCGGATCCCGCGACCAAGGCCATCCCCGTGATCGCCCTGACCGCCCACGCGATGGCGGGCGACCGCGAGCAGGCCCTCGCGGCCGGGTGCGACGACTACGACACCAAGCCGATCGACCTCACGCGGCTGCTGCCCAAGATCGAGAAATACGCCGGTCCGGGCACCCCCGCGGCCTGAGGCGCCGCCGCCCGATGTCCGCCCCGACCGACCGCTCGTCGCTCTCGCACCTGCGGCACGACCTGCGGACCCCCCTCAACCAGATCATCGGCTACAGCGAGCTGCTGGCCGAGGAGGCCGCCGACGCCGGGCACGCAGCCTACGGGCCTGACCTCGAGCGCATCCGCGGCGCCGCCCGCCAGCTGCTCGACCTGATCAACCGCAACCTCACCGACGAGCGCGTGACGCTCGCGGGCGAGATCGTGGCGTCGACCGCCGCCGCCGCGGCCCCGGCCGCGCCCCCGGCCGGCGGTTCCGCACCCCCGGTCGCCGACCCCGGGCACGCGCGCGCCCCGATCACCGGCCGGATCCTCGTCGTGGACGACCAGCCCGGGAACCGGGATATGCTCGCCCGCCAGCTCGAGCGCCAGGGCCACACCACCGCCGTCGCCGGCGACGGCCGCAAGGCCCTCGAACGCCTGCGCGCCGCGCCCCACGACCTCGTCCTGCTGGACGTGATGATGCCCGTGCTCGACGGCCACGGCACCCTGGTCGAGATCAAGGCCGACCCGGCGCTCAGCCACCTGCCGGTCATAATGATCTCCGCCCTCGACGAGCTCGGGAGCGTGGTGCGCTGCATCGAGCGGGGGGCCGAGGATTACCTCCCGAAGCCCTTCAACCCGACCCTGCTGCGCGCGCGGATCGGGGCCGGCCTCGAGAAGAAGCGGTTCCGCGACCAGGAGCGGGCCTACGTCCGCACCATCGAGGAGACCCAGCAGCGCCTGCAGGCGGAACTGCAGGAGGCGGAGAACTACGTCCGCTCGATCTTGCCGCCGCCGCTCACCTCGGGCCCGGTGCGCTCGGAGTGGCTGCTCGTGCCCTCCACGGAACTCGGGGGCGACGCCTTCGGCCACCACTGGATCGATCCGGACCACCTCGCGATCTACCTGCTCGACGTCTGCGGGCACGGCGTCGGCGCCGCCCTGCTCTCGGTGACGGCGGGCAACGTGCTCCGCCACGGATCGCTCCCGGGCGTTGACTTCCGGGACCCGGGCGCGGTGCTCACCGCCCTCAACGAGGTCTTCCTGATGGAGAACCAGAACGGGATGTACTTCACCATCTGGTACGGGGTCTGGTCGCCCTCCTCCCGCCGCTTGCGCCTCGCGAGCGCCGGGCACCCCGCGGCGCTGCTCGCCACGCCGGCGGGCGCGGAGCGGAAGGTCGAGCGCCTGCGGGGCCCAGGGATGATCCTCGGCGGGATGAGCGGCACCGTCTACCGGACCATCGAGCGGACGCTCCCTGCAGGAGCGCAGCTCTACGTGGTCAGCGACGGCACCTTCGAGATCACCCTACCCTCAGGCGAGATGTGGCCGGCAGCGGACTTTGAGCGTCACTTCACGGCGCCACCCGCGGGTACGGCCGCGGAGGACCTGGCCGCCTTGCTCGCCCGCGCCCGCGCGCTGCGCGGCGCGACGATGCTGGACGACGATTTCTCGATTATGCGCCTCGACCTCTGACGGCCGGCAGCGCCGCTTTCCCGATGGCCCCGAAAACCGCCTTCAACCTCCGCTTCCTCGGCGGCTTCCTCCTCCTCTGCGCGCTGGTCGGCGGCGGCCTCGCCGGCGGCTTCCGCCTGCTCCGCCAGGAGATCCGCACCACCCTCCACGCGGAGGTGGACCAGCAGGTGGCCGAGGTCGGCCGGACCCTCTGGACGATGCGCAGCCTGTACCTCGAGCGGGTGCAGTCCTCGATGCGCGTGCTGCGGCAACTCGCGGCCGCGGAGGGCCCGGCGGCCGCCGGTGATCCCGTCGTGGTGGAGGCAAGGACCGTCCGCGACCTCCGTTTCGGCAACCTTCGGGGTGCAGCCGGCAACACGCTCGTCGACCGCACGGTGGACCTCGTCGGCGGGACCGCGACCCTCTTCACGCGGGACGGCGACGACTTCGTGCGCATCTCCACCAACGTGCGGCGCGCCGACGGCAACCGCGCGATCGGGACCGTGCTCGATCCGGCGGGCCCGGCGATGGCGGCGCTGCGGCGGGGCGACGCCTACTACGGCGTGGCCGACATCCTCGGCCGCGCCTACCTCACCGGTTACGAGCCGGTGCGCGACGCGGCCGGCGCCGTGATCGGGGTGCTCTACGTGGGCTACCCGATCGAGGCCATCTCGCAGGTCGGCCGCCTGCTCGAGGAAGCGCAGCTGCTCGGCCAGAGCGTGATCGCGCTGCTCGATCGGCGGGGCGAGCCCCTGTTCCCCGTGCCCACCACGAAGGTGCGGCTGGTGGAATCGGCGCGGGCTGGCGCGGCGGGCGCGGCGGCGACCTGGGTCGAGGGCGACTGGTCGTGGCGCAAGGAACTGTTCCCCGAGTGGGGCTTCACCCTGCTGGTGGGCGTCGACCTCGCGCAGATCGACCGCGCCTCGTGGGACCAGGTCCTGCCCGTCTTCGGCTTTATGAGCCCGATGATCCTCGCCGCGCTCGGGCTCGGGCTGTTCTTCGCCCGGCGGCTCTCGCAGGCCCTGACCACCGCGGAACGCCTGCGCGAGGAAGCGCGCAAGCTAGCCCTAGTCGCCAGCCGGACCCACAACGGCGTGCTCATCACCGGGTCGACCGGCCGCATCGAGTGGATCAACGACGCCTTCACCCGGCTCACCGGCTACCCCGAGACGGAGGCACTCGGCCGCCACCCCGACGAGTTCCTGATGGGGCCGGACACCTCGCCGGCCACGCTCGCGGAGAAGAAGCGGGCGCGGCAGGAGCGGCGCGGCTTCCAGCTCGAGATCCTCAACTACCACAAGTCCGGCCGCCCCGTGTGGATCCTCGCCGACGGCCAGCCGATTTTGGACGAGCAGGGTGAAGTCCGGAACTACATCGTGGTCCAGACGGACATCACCCACCGCAAGCAGGCGGAGGCCGAGCTGCGCGCCGCGCAGGAGGCGGCGGAGCAGGCCAACCGGACCAAGAGCGCCTTCCTCGCCAATATGAGCCACGAGCTGCGCACGCCGATGAACGCCATCATCGGCTACAGCGAGATGCTGATGGAGGAGGCTGAGGACACGGGCCAGGACGCCTTCCTGCCCGACCTGCGCAAGATCCACGGCGCCGGCAAACACCTCCTCGGGCTCATCAACGACGTCCTCGACCTCTCGAAGATCGAGGCCGGTAAGATGACCCTCTACGTGGAGGCCTTCGGCGTCGCCGAGATGATCGCCGAGACCGCGGCCACCGTGCAGCCCCTCGTGGCCAAGAACGGCAACACCCTCGCGGTCGAGGTCGACCCCGCCGTCGGCCGGATGCGGGCCGACGTGACCAAGGTCCGGCAGACGCTCTTCAACCTGCTCAGCAACGCGGCGAAATTCACCCATCAGGGCCGGATCACCCTCGGGGTCGCCCCCGCGACCCACGAGGGGCGCACCTGCGTCGCGTTCCGCGTGACGGACACGGGCATCGGGATGACGCCCGAGCAGGTGGGGAAACTCTTCGGGGCGTTCGTGCAGGCGGACGCCTCCACCACCCGCAAGTACGGCGGCACCGGCCTCGGCCTGGCGATCAGCCGCAAGTTCTGCCAGCTGATGGGCGGCGACATCCTCGTCACCAGCCAGCCCGGCCAGGGCACCGTCTTCACCGCGCTGGTCCCCGTCGAGGTCACCGACCCGGCCCCGGCGCCGACCCCCGCGGCAGAGCCGCCCCCGCCCGCGCCGGTCGCGGCCGCCGGCGACGCTTCCGCCCCGCTGGTGCTGGTGGTCGACGACGAGCCCACGGTGGTCGATATCATCAGCCGCAGCCTCGTGCGCGAGGGCTGCCGGGTGCGTTCCGCGGGCAACGGCCGCGACGCCCTCGCCCTCGCCCGGGAACTGAAGCCCCGCCTCATCACCCTCGACGTGATGATGCCGAGTATGGACGGCTGGTCCGTCCTCACCGCGCTCAAGGCCGACCCGGCCACCCGCGACATCCCGGTGGTGATGATCTCGATCGTGGACGACCGCCAGCTGGGCTTCGCCCTCGGGGCGGCCGATTACCTGACCAAGCCGATTGACCGGGGCCAGCTCGCGGCGATCCTCGCCCGCCACGTGTCGCGCGGGGAGGAGCCGCGGGCGCTGGTGATCGATGACCTGCCGGACAACCGCGCCGTGCTGCGCCACGCCCTCGAGCGCGAGGGCTGGCAGGTCGCCGAGGCGACCGACGGCCGGACCGGCCTGGAGGCGTTCGGACGCCAGCGCCCGGCGCTCATCCTGCTCGACCTGATGATGCCGGGGATGGACGGGTTCGAGTTCCTGCGCGAGTTGCGGGCGTGCGAGGACGGGCGGGGCGTGCCCGTGGTGGTGGTGACCGCCAAGGAGCTCACCGCCGCCGAACGCGAGACCCTCCGCGCCTGCGTGGAGAACATCGTCCAGCGCGATTCGATGACCACCGAGAAGCTGCTGGGCGAGATCCGCGCCCACCTCGGCAAGGCGCCCGCGCCGCGGGCCTGACGCCGAAAAGGCTTGGCCCGCCGCGGCGGGGGCCTTGGCCTCGCCGGATGCCTACCCGCACCGCCCTCGTCACCGGAGCTTCCCGCGGCATCGGCCGCGCCATCGCCATCGAACTCGCCCGGGGCGGTTACCGGGTGATGATCAATTACGCCGGCAACGCCACCGCCGCCGCCGAGGCCCTCGCGCTCGTCCAGGCGGCCGGCGGGGACGGCTTCACCACCCAGGGCGACGTGTCTCGCGCCGCCGACCGCGAGCGTCTGGTCGCCGCCGCCGCGGAGGGCCTCGGCCGGATCGACCTGCTCGTGAACAACGCGGGCGTCGGCCCGACCGTGCGCGCGGACCTGCTTGAGTCCACGGAGGAAAGCTTCGACCGCCTCTTCGCGATCAACCTCAAGGGCCCGTTCCTCCTCACCCAGCAGATCGCCCGCCGGATGCTGGCGCAGGAGCGCGACGCCGAGGGCTTCCGCGGGCGGATCGTGAACATCTCGTCCATCTCGGCCTACACCGCCTCGGTGAACCGCGGCGATTACTGTATGGTCAAGGCCGGCCTGAGTATGATGACGGGCCTCTTCGCCGAGCGCCTCGCCACCGAGGGGATCAACGTGTACGAGATCCGCCCCGGCGTGATCGCCACCGACCTCACCGCCGGGGTGAAGGCCAAGTACGATAAGCTGATCCTGCAGGACGAGCGCGGCATCACGCCCATCCGCCGCTGGGGCCAGCCGGAGGACGTGGGCCGGGCCGTGCGCGCGATCGCGGAGGACCGCTTCCCGTTCACCACCGGCTCCGCCTTCGACGTCGACGGCGGGTTCCACCTGCACCGGCTCTGACCCGGCCGGCCCGGCGCCGCTGAAACGGCTCGACCCGCCCCGGGCGCGCGGCCATTCGTCCGCCTTATGTTCGGCCTCGCCCGGCTCCCGGCGCTCCCCCCCCTGCTGCCCCTGCTGGCCCTCCTCCTTGGGCTCGTGGGCTGCCGCTCCGCGTCGGCGCCCAAGGCCGTGGCCCCCGTCGCCCAGCTCCCGGCCAGCCAGCCGCAGCCCGCCCCGCCCGCCACCCAGGGCGTGATGCTGGGCATCGACGTGCTCGAGGCGGAGGGCTTCGCCACCGTCAAGGGCAAGCGCCTTGGCCTCCTCACCCATCCCGCCGGCGTCAACCGCCTCGGCGTGCCCACCGTGGACGTGCTCCGGCGGGCCCCCGGGGTGAAGCTGGTCGCCCTCTTCGGCCCGGAACACGGCATCCACGGCGACGCCCCGGCGGCCGTGAGCGTGGCCAGCGGCACCGACGCGCGCACCGGGTTGCCCGTCCACTCCCTCTACCCGCCGCGCCGCCCGACCAAGGCGATGCTCAAGGACCTCGACGCCCTCGTGGTGGACCTGCAGGACATCGGCACGCGCAGCTACACCTTTGCCGCGGCAATGCGCTGGGCGATGGAGGGCTGCTTCGAGCACAACGTCGAGGTGATCGTCCTCGATCGGCCCAATCCCCTCGGGGGCCTGAAGGTCGACGGCCCGCCGCTCGACCCTCAATGGGCGCGCCAGAACTACGTCGGCGCCTTCGCGGTGCCGTACGTCCACGGCCTCACCATCGGGGAACTCGCCCGAATGGCCAAGGAGACCCCCGGGGCGCTCGCCGTGCCCGAGCCCGTCCGCGCCCGCGGCAAGCTCCGCGTGGTCACGATGCGCGGGTGGACGCGGTCGATGCGCTGGCCGGACACCGGCCTGAAGTTCGTGCCCACCTCGAAGATGATCCGCGACTTCGCGGCGGTGGAGGGTTACCCGATGACGGGCCTCGGCTCCTATTTCGACCCGAAGGCCGGCTTCGATCTCGGCTTCCGCACGGGCGTTGGCGCCGCCCATCCGTTCCGCGGCCTCTCCCACCGCCGCGCGACGCTCGAGCAACTGGAGCAGGAGCTCCGCGCCCTGCAGCCGAAGCTCCCCGGGCTCGCCTTCCAGCGCGTGACCGCCCCCAACGCCAAGACCGGGAAGCCCGGCACCGGCCTGGTGGTGAAGATCACCGACCCGGACGAATGGCGGCCCACCGAGCTGAACTTCTGGATGATGAAACTGGCGTGCAAGTACTCGCCCCAGAACCCGTTCAGCCCGGTCAAGGGCCGCGACGTTTCCGGCTTCCTGCGGCATATGGGCTCGCAGGGCTTCGCGGACGACATCGCCCGGCAGGGCGCGAAGGTCGACGTCGAGAAGTGGCTTCGCCAATGGCGCGAGCAGGCCACGGCCTTCCAGCAACAGAGCCGGAAGTTCTGGCTCTACCTGTGAGCGGGCGAACCGGGAGTACGGCTCAGCCGCGCAGCCGGCCCGCGGCCAGTTCCTCGCGGAAGCTGGCGTAGGTCCGCTCCACGCCCTCGCGGAGGCCCACCCGGGCCCGCCAGCCGAGCGCGCTGAGCCGGGAGACGTCCATCAGCTTGCGGGGCGTGCCGTCCGGCTTGGTGGCGTCCCAGACGATCCGGCCGCGGTACCCGGTCACCGCCGCCACAAGCTCGGTGAGCTCGCGGATGGTGACGTCCGTGCCGGTGCCGACGTTGATCCAGTCGGGCGGCTCGGCTTGGCCGAGCAGGAAGGCGCAGGCGTCCGCGAGGTCGTCCACGTGGAGGAATTCGCGGCGGGGCGAGCCGGTGCCCCAGGCGACGACCTCGGGCAGGCCCTGTTCCCGCGCCTCGTGGAAGCGGCGGAGCAGCGCCGGGAGGACGTGGGAGTTGCGCGGGTGGTAGTTGTCGCCCGGGCCGTAGAGGTTGGTGGGCATCGCGGAGTGGAAGCTCACGCCGTGCTGGCGCCGGTAGTACTGGCAGAGCTTTAGCCCGGCGATCTTGGCGATGGCGTAGGCCTCGTTGGTCGGCTCGAGGGCGCTCGTCAGCAGGCAGTCCTCGGTCATCGGCTGTGGCGCGTGCTTCGGGTAGATGCAGGAGCTGCCGAGGAACAGGAGCCGACGGACGCCCGCACGCCACGCCCCGTGGATGGAGTTCGCGGCGATGGCGAGGTTATCGAAGAGGAAATCCGCCGGATAGGTGTTGTTGGCGTGGATGCCGCCCACCTTGGCCGCGGCGATGATCGCCACATCCGGCCGCTCGGCCGCGTAAAAGGCCTCGACCGCGGCCTGGTTGGTCAGGTCCAGCTCGCGCCGGGAGCGCAGGCAGAGCGTGACGTCCGGCTCGCGGGTGAAACGCCGCACCAGCGCGGCGCCGACCATTCCCTGGTGCCCGGCAATGAAGAGCTTCATCGGGTGGCGAAGACGGCGGCGGGCGCGCGGCGCGGGTCAGGGCTGGGGCAGGCGGGCGATCTGGGCCTCGCGCTTGGCCAGCTCGAGGTCGTGCTCGACCATAATGCGGACGAGATCCTTGAAGCGCACCTTCGGCTCCCAGCCGAGCTGCTTGCGGGCCTTGGCCGGGTCGCCGATCAGCAGCTCGACCTCCGCCGGGCGCTCGTAGCGCTGGTCGTACTTCACGTGCTGCTCCCAATCGAGCCCGAGCAGCCCGAAGGTCTCCTGGCAGAACTCCTTCACGCTGTGGGTCTCGTTGGTGGCCACGACGTAGTCGTCCGGATTGTCCTGCTGCAGCATCAGCCACATCATCTCGACGTACTCCTTGGCGTAGCCCCAGTCGCGCTGGGCGTCGAGGTTGCCGAGGTAGAGGGAGTCCTGGAGGCCCAGCTTGATGCGGGTGGCGGCGCGGGTGATCTTGCGGGTGACGAACGTCTCGCCGCGGCGGGGGCTCTCGTGGTTGAAGAGGATGCCGTTGGAAGCGTGCAACTGGTAGCTCTCGCGGTAGTTCACCGTGAGCCAGTAGGCGTAGACCTTGGCGCAGCCGTAGGGCGAGCGCGGCCAGAACGGGGTCGTCTCGGTCTGGGGCACCTGCTGCACCTTGCCGAACATCTCAGAGGAGGAGGCCTGGTAGTACCGGACCTTCTTCACCAGGCCCGCCTCGCGGATGGCCTCGAGGATGCGCTGGGCGCCGAGGCCGTCGACGTCGCCAGTGTATTCCGGGATGTCGAACGAGACGCGCACGTGCGACTGCGCCCCGAGGTTGTAGATCTCATCCGGCTGGAGCTGGTAGAGCAGCTTCACCATCTGCACCGAGTCCGCGAGGTCCCCGTAATGCAGAAACAGCCTCACCCCATTGACGTGCGGATCCCGGTAGAGGTGGTCGATCCGGCTGGTGTTGAAGGTGGAGGACCGGCGGATCACCCCGTGGACCTCGTAGCCCTTGGCGAGCAGGAGTTCAGCGAGGTAGGAACCATCTTGGCCGGTGATGCCGGTGATCAGCGCTCTTTTCATCAGGGGGCGGGAGACGTTTGTTGAAAGAAACTTGAGCTTGGGCCGCGGGCGCAAGCGCACAAACCGTCCCCCACCCGTAAAAACCCGCCCGGGTCGGCGGGGACTACCCCCAAAATTTAGGGTGGCCGGCGGGCCGGGAGCCTGCCTTCCTTTCCAACCCTTGGCCGTGAACTTACCCGCCCCCGCCCTAGCCGTGCTCGACGGCGCCCTCATCCCCCTCAGCCGCGACGGCCGCCGCGCCGCTGGCCGGCCCCCCCTGGCGACGGCGATCGTCGAGTTCCACCGGGGCGCCTTCCGCTGCTACGTGCGCGAACACCCCTTCGGCCTCCTCCCCGGCATCCCCAACCTGTACTGCCTGCGTCCCGACCTGGGCCTGCTGTGGCTGGCGGAATGGCCGGACCCCGCGGATCCGTGCGCCCGGATCGTCGGCGAGGACGGCGAGACGCTCGTTGTGCAAAGCTGCAGCGGGCAAACGCTTTACATCGACGCCGCCACCGGCCGCCTGCTCCGGACGGAAACCCCGCTGGCCGCCACGGCCTGAGCGCCAACCGCGCTCTGCGCGGGTCAAGGCAACAGGTTGAACGGCGCGATCCGCGCCTCCACCTCGGTCGTGCCCTCCAGGAAGGTCAGCGTGAGGGGGTCCGACCCCTCCAGCAGCCGTTCGAAGCGGGCCAAGTCCCAGCGGCCCACCGGTTCGCCGTTGATGCGGACCACCAGCTCCCCGGGCACGATGCCGGCCGCCGCCGCGGGTGAACCCGGAATGACCGCCGCCACCCGCCAATAGGCCGGCGTGCGGGTGAAACTGAGCCCGCTGCTGCGCACCTCCATCCGGACCGGCGCCGCCTCCCCGGGACGATGGAAGAACACCCGGTCCCGCCCCGGATCGAAGGTCACCACGAACTGCCGCAATAGCCCCCCGCCCAGCGCGGACAACTCGTCGGTGAGGTCCACCACGGGTTCCGGGATGACGTGCCCTCCCAGCCGGAGCGGCTCCGCGAGCCGGGCGACACGTTGCGCGCGCTCCCCCGCCAAGGTCCCGAGCAGGGGCCCGTCCCGCGGCGGGACCACGTAGCGGGGGCTGATCCCGGTGGGGTTCAGGCTGAAGCCGGCCGCGCTGCCGGAGTCGACGAGCACCAGTAGCGACCGGTCCCCCAAGCCGACAGTGACCAGCGGCGTGCGCAGGGCGGCGTCCGCCGGCACCGGTTGGCCGGGGATGAGGGCGGAGAGCGACCGGGGGCGCAAAATGAGCCGGCTGCCGGGATAATCGAGGGTCAGGAGGAGTTCCCGGAAGATCGGGAAGCCCAGCACGCCGTCCACCGGCAGGCCGAGGTGGGCCGAGAGGGGGGCGCAATCGTAGAGCAGGACCTCGACCTCCTCGAAGGCGGCGCCGCCCAGTTCCAGGCGCCGGAGCGAGGCCCGCGGGAGGTCGATCGCCCCACCCTCCGCGCCCCGCACCCGGAGGCGCGGGTTCGGCCCGGCGGGCTGGACCCGGCCGGGGAAGCGCTTGGCGAGCGCGGGGGTCACCAGGGTGACCGAGGAGCCCGTATCGACCAGAAAGCGGAAGGGCCCGGCGCCCTCCCAGTAGGCCTCCACCCAAAGCAGGTTGCCGGCGAGGCGGGCGGGCACGACCACCTCGTTGCCCGCGAGAGTCACACGTCCCGGGGGGGCGGGCTCACGCAGGAAAGGCGGAAGCGCGCAGCCCCCGAGCAGGAGCCCCAGCGCGAACGGGAGGCCGCGCGCGAGCCGGCGTGGGCCGCGGCAGGTCATTTCACCGGCGCGGGGAGCCGGCGGCTCAGCACCAGCGCCAACCCCACGAGCAGGGCCCCGGCGACGTACACCGAGAGCGCGCCGCTCACCCAGAAGGCCACGCCCGCCAGCAGGGGCGTGAAGGCCCGCGCCAGCGCCCCGAGCGAGCGGAAAATCCCCAGCACCCGCCCCTGGTCGCCAGCCCCCGCGTAGAGCGAGATCAGGCCGGTGGTCGCGGGGTTCACCAGGCTCGAGCCGAAGACCAGCACGCCCACGCCGACGTAAAGGTGCCACGGCTGGGCGGCCAGGCCGATCCCGACCAACCCGACGGCCGCGCTGCCCAGCCCGAGCCGCAAAACCCGCCGCTCGTCGATCACGCGCAGCATCTTCCGCACGACATAGCCCTGCGTGACGATCGCGCAGAGGCCGAGGAAGGCGAGCAGCCAGCCGTTGTCGCGGGCGGTGTAGCCGAAGCGTTGGGCGGCGAGGAAGGTCACCGTCGCCTCCATCGCGACGAACGCCACCGCGAAGACAAACGCCACCAGGTTGGTCCGGCGGAGCGCCGGGTCCTCCAGCCCGAGGATCGCGGCCACCGGGTTGCGCAGGCGGGGCTCCGGGGCGCCTGCACCCCCGCCGGCCGGCAGCGTCTCGCGGAAGCGCACCCCGATCCAGACGAGGTTCAACAGGGAGAGCGCGAGGGCCAGCAGGGCGGGCGTCGAGAACGGGTTGAACCCCCACGCCGCCAGGCCCGGGAAGCGCTCGAGCAGGTTCAGCTGCACGGAGACCGCGCCCAGCATCGGTCCGGTCAGCAGCCCGAGCCCGAAGGCCGCGCCCACCAGCCCCATCGCGCGGGAACGCTCCGCCCGCGAGGTGACGTCCGCGACGGCCGCGGTGGCGACCGAGAGGTTGCCGCCGAAGGCGCCGGCCAACGCCCGTGACAGGAAGAAGAGCCAGAACGAGCCGCTCACCGCCCAGAGCAGGTAGCTGAAGGCCGTGCCCGCCACCGTGAAGAGCAGAATGGGCCGCCGGCCGCGCCGGTCGCTCAAGGCGCCCCAATAAGGGGCGAACACGAACTGCAGCAGGGAAAAGACCGAGGCCAGCAGGCCGCCGAACAGCACCGGCGCGTAACTGGCGATGCCCAACGCGCGCGCCCAGGCGTCACTTTGCCCCACCAGCCATCCCAGCAACCCCGCCTGCCCCTCCAGGGCTAGGTAATGCGCCATCAGGTCCGGCCCCAGCGGGAAGCTGATCGAGAAGCCGACCAGATCGATGTAGAGCGTCAGGAAGATGACGCCGAGGGAGAGCGGCCGGGCCGGCGCGGCGACGGACTGGGGGGCGGGGGTCGACAAGGGGACGCGGGCCGGGCCGGCAGTCCGTCAGGCGTACGGCAGCGGATGGCGGCCCGTGAGCACGGCGACCCGCGCGCGCACCTGCTCCAGCGCCGCGGCCTCGCCGGGGGTGCCGGTGGCCGCCAGCACCGTGTCGATGCAGCCGGCGATCTCCTCCATCTCGGCCTCGGTGAACCCGCGGCTGGTGACGGCCGGCGTGCCCAGGCGGATGCCCGAGGCCTGGAAGGGGCTGCGCGTCTCAAACGGCACCGTGTTCTTGTTGCAGGTGACGTGGGCCAGATCGAGCGTCTCCTGGGCCTTCTTCGCCGTGAGCTCGGGGAACTTCGGGCGCAGGTCGACCAGCATCAGGTGGTTGTCGGTGCCGCCCGACACAATCTTGTAGCCCCGGCGCAGCATCGCGGCGGCGAGGGCGCGGGAGTTGCGGACCACCTGTTCGGCGTAGGCGCGGAACTCGGGCTTCAGGCACTCGCCGAAGCAGACCGCCTTGGCCGCGATCACGTGCATCAGCGGGCCGCCCTGGCCGCCGGGGAAGACGGCGGAGTCCACCGCCTTGGCGTGCGCCGCCCGGCACAGGATCAGGCCGCCGCGGGGACCGCGGAGCGTCTTGTGGGTGGTGGTGGTGACGAAGTCCGCGTGCGGCACCGGGGACGGGTGCACGCCGGCGGCGACGAGGCCGGCGATGTGCGCGATGTCCGCGAAGAGCATCGCCCCGACGCCACGGGCGATCTCGCCCATCCGGGCGAAGTCGATGACCCGCGAATAGGCGCTGGCGCCCACCGTGATCATCTTCGGCCGCTCGCGCTCGGCGGTGCGGGCGAGTTCGTCGTAATCGATCAGGCCGTTGTCCTCGCGCACGCCGTATTGGCAGAACTGGTAGAGCTTGCCGGAGAAGTTCGCCGGGTTGCCGTGGGTGAGGTGCCCGCCGTGGCTGAGGTTCATCCCGAGCAGCTTGTCGCCGGGGGAGAGCACGGAGGTGTAGACCGCGAAATTGGCCTGCGAGCCCGAGTGCGGCTGCACGTTGGCGTGCTCCGCCCCGAAGAGCTTCTTCGCCCGCTCGATCGCGAGGGTCTCGACCACGTCGACGTGCTCGCACCCGCCATACCAGCGCCGGCCCGGGTAACCCTCGGCGTACTTGTTGGTCAGGACGCCGCCCTGGGCCTCCATCACCGCCGGCAGGGTGAAGTTCTCCGAGGCGATGAGCTCAATGTGGCTCTCCTGGCGCGCCCGCTCGGCGCGGATCGCGGCGTGGACTTCGGGATCAAGGAGGCGGAGGGGATCGGCGGGCAGCGGCATAGCGGAGAAATCGGAGCCCGGATTGCGGGGCCGCCACGCGCGCGCCGCCAGCCAAAAATGCACCGGCGCGGACAATCCGCCCGCGCCGCTCAACCCGCCAGCTCCCGCAGCCGGCGGACCAGCCCAGGGATCGCCTCGACCATCTCATCGCGGACCGCCTCGTACAACGGCGCCGGCCCACCGAAGGGATCGCCGATCTCGCGCTCCGGCGTCGCCTCGATGAACTCCCGGAACAGGTACAAGTGCCGTGGCACCGGATCGGCCCGCAGGCGGATCATCTCACGGTGCCCCTCGGTCATACAGAGCACGGCCAAGGCGCCGTCCATCATCGCCTGCGTGAGGGGCCGGCTGCGGTGCCCCGCGATGTCGAGCCCGACCTTGCGGAGGGCCGCGACGGAGTGCGGGGTCACGGCGTCCCCGGCGCGCGCGACCACGCCGGCGGACACCACGCGGCAGCCCTGCAGGGGGCCCGGCTCCACCGCGAGCGCGTGCTGGAGCAACGCGGCCGCCATCGGACTGCGGCAGACGTTGGCGGTGCAGACGACGATGATCTCACCGGGAGCGGACACGCGCCAAAGGGAACGCAAACGCCCGCCTGCGCCAAGCGCGGAATCCGCCTCCGGCCGCCTCACCCGCGCCGTAGGGCGCGATGCGCGCGGTGCAGGTGCACGGCCCGCTGCAGGGCCGCGTCGACCACCGGCTCCGCCGGGGCCGGGCCGGCCCCGGGCGCGGGCGGGCGGGAGGTCTCGCCCCCGAGACGCAGGCTGAGCTCGTCCTGCCGTGCCTTGCCGGGATGGTCCGCGAGCAGGCCCGCCAGCGTGGACCCGGCGTCAAGCGCGGCGTAGGCTTGGCGATCCGCCTCCGGCGCGGCCGTCACCTCCAGGTCCGGCGTGAACCCCGGCCCGGGCACCCCGATGAGCACGACCGCGGGCGGCCGCGGGCCGGCGAGAACCCGGCGGAGTTCCTCCCCGGTCTCGCGGTTCGCGACCAGCAGCAGCGGCACCCCGGGGCGCGCTTGGAAACCCAGCCAGGCGCCGAAGGCCGCCGCCTGCTCCGCCGTGGCGGGCAAAAAGCGCAGATCCGCCACCAGCGGGCCCGTCCGCGGGGCGGAGGTCAGGTCGGCGGGCAGGGCCTTCAGGCGCAAGTAGGCCAGCCCCTCGCCCAAGTCCGCGAGCCCAGCTGCCCGGGCCACCGCCAGCGCGAGCCAACCGGCCGCGACCACCCCCCAGTGCCCGGTCCTCATCCGCGTTGCAATTGGCGGGCCCCGATGTCCCGGCGGTAGTACTTGCTCTGGCACTCGATCCGCGCGCAGGTGGCATAGGCGGCATCGGCGGCCGCCCGCAGGCTGGGCGCCACCGCCACCACGCCGAGCACCCGGCCGCCCGCCGTCACGAGCCGCCCCGCCGCGTCCCGCGCGGTCCCGGCGTGCAAAATGCCCACCCCGGCGGGCAGGGTTTCCGGCAGCGTGATCGGGTCGCCCCGGGGAAAGGCCTCCGGATACCCCCGCGCCGCGACCACCACGCAGAGCGCGTGCACCGGCCGCTCCACGAGGCGGTGGCCCGCGAGGGAGCCGTGGCTGGCCGCCCACAGCAGGGCGAGCACGTCGTTGCCGACGCGCGGGAGCACGACCTGCGTCTCGGGATCGCCGAAACGCGCGTTGTACTCGATCACCCGCGGGCCATCCGCCGTGAGCATAATCCCGATGAACAGCGTGCCCCGGTAATCGATGCCCTCCGCGGCGATGGCGGCGACGGACGGCCGCACGATCTCCGCGTCGATCCGCGCGAGCAGCGGCGGGGTGACCACCTCCGCGGGCGAATAGGTCCCCATCCCGCCGGTGTTGGGCCCGGTGTCGCCATCCCCCACCCGCTTGTGGTCCTGCGACGTGGGCAAGATCAGGTAATCCCGGCCCGCCACGACCACCAGGATGGAGGTCTCCTCCCCCACGAGGCAGTCCTCGATCAAAATGCGCTGGCCGGCGGCGCCAAAGCGGCCGTCCGCGAGCATCCCGCGCACCGCCGCGGCCGCCTCCTCCGCGGTGGTCGCGACGACCACGCCCTTCCCGGCGGCAAGGCCGTCCGCCTTGATCACGATCGGCAAGGGCCGGGCGCGGAGGTACGCGAGGGCCGGTGCCACGGCGTCGAAGAAGGCCGCCGCCGCCGTGGGGATGCGGTGCCGGAGGAGGATTTCCTTGGTGAAGATCTTCGAGGCCTCCAGCCGCGCGCCGTCCGCGCCGGGCCCGTACACCGGGATCCCCGCCGCGCGCAGGGCGTCCGCCAGCCCGAGCGCGAGGGGCACCTCGGGGCCGACCACGACGAACCCGAACCCCTCCCGGCGGACCAGCGCGACCAGGCCGGGCACGTCGTCGACCGGCACCGGGAAACAGGGGACCTCGGCGGCGATCCCGGCGTTGCCCGGCGCCGCGGCCACCCGGGGGGCGGCGGGCGAGGCGAGCAGCGCCCGCACCAGGGCGTGCTCGCGCCCGCCCGCACCGACGACGAGCACGGAACGGGGAAGCACGGGAGGAACGGAAGCCACGCGGCGGACCTTGGGCGATGCGCCGGGGGGGCGGAAAGCAAAAATCCCCGCGCCGCGCGGGGCCGAAGCGGGTTTTGACATCCCCCCGCCCCCGCCCTTTCCTGCCCCTCCCGCGGCCGGTCCGCCTTCCCCCCGAAACCCAATGCAACAGCTGCACGCCTACTGGCGGATGGAGTACATCGCGGCGCCGCGTTACCCGGAACGGATGGAGCGCCCGTTCACCGAGTTGCCCGCGCTGGGCGATGACCGGGTGGCGCTGATCGTCCACCGCACCCCCCTGAGTTACCTCATCCTGAACCGTTTCCCCTACAACCCGGGCCACCTCCTGGCCGTGCCCTTCCGCGAGGTCCGGGAAATCGGGGAACTGCGCGCGGACGAGCGGGCGGACCTCTTCGACACCCTCCTCGCCGGGCAGCGGATCCTGACCGCCGCGCTGCGGCCCGACGGGTTCAACCTCGGCTTCAACCTCGGGGCGGGCGTCGCCGGCGGCAGCATCGCGCACCTGCACGGCCACATCGTCCCCCGCTGGAACGGCGACCACAACTTCATGCCCGTGCTCGGCCAGACCCGCGTCCTGCCCGAGGCCCTCGAGGCGACCTGGGAGAAACTCCGGGCCGCCGCCGCCACGCTCCCGCCGGTCGCCTGAACCGATGGCCTC
Organism: Verrucomicrobiota bacterium; assembly: GCA_016871595.1. Taxonomy (GTDB): domain Bacteria; phylum Verrucomicrobiota; class Verrucomicrobiia; order Opitutales; family Opitutaceae; genus ER46. The sequence goes on along the minus strand of VHCY01000012.1, from coordinate 15,785 downwards.
CCGCACGCTGCACTACCCCAGCCCCCGCCACGCCGCCGCCCTCTACGCCGGCCGCGAGGAGAATCTCGTCCACGCCGAGCGCACCCTCGGCGTGCGGCTCACCAGTCGCGAGGATTGGCTCCGCCTCGAGGGCGAGGACGAGCCCGTGGCCCGCGCGGAGGCACTGTTCACCTTCCTCGACCAGGCGCGCGGCCAGGGGATGACCATCCGCACGCCGGACTTCCACCGCCTGACCGACGCCTTCGCGCGCGGCGAGGGCGCGCAGCTCCAGGGGTTGCTGGCGACCCCGCTGGTGATCGCCACCAACCGGCGCACGATCGTCCCGAAGACCCTCGGCCAGAAGCTCTACCTGCAATCGATGCTGGCCCACCCGGTGGTCTTCGGGATCGGCCCCGCCGGCACCGGCAAGACCTACCTCGCGATGGCCGCGGCGGTGAACGCCCTCCTCCAGAATCAGGTCGAGCGCATCATCCTGACCCGGCCCGCGGTCGAGGCCGGCGAGGCCCTCGGGTTCCTGCCCGGCGACCTCCGCGAGAAGATCCTCCCCTACCTCCGGCCCCTCTATGACGCGTTGCACGACATGCTGGACGCCGAGGACGTGGCCCACCTGAGCGAGAAGGGGGTGATCGAGATCGCCCCGCTGGCCTATATGCGCGGCCGCACCCTCTCGCGCGCCTTCATCATCCTCGACGAGGCCCAGAACACCACGCCCGAGCAGATGATGATGTTCCTCACTCGCCTCGGGGAGGAATCGCGGATGGTCGTCACCGGCGACATCACCCAGATCGACCTGCCCAAGGCGAAGGCGAGCGGGCTGCTCGAGGTGCGCCACATCCTGGCGGACATTCCCGGCATCGACTTCCACACCTTCAGCGGCGCGGACGTTGTGCGCCACCCGCTGGTGCAGCGGATCATCGCCGCCTACGAGGCCTACCGGGCTCCCGGCCCCGCCTGACCAATGTCCGACCCTTCCCTCTGGCAGCGCCTGCTCGCCGGGCTCGGCGGTCCCGCCCCGGGGACCGGAGCGCGCGCGGCCTGGACCGAGTTCCTCGACCGCAGCCGGCTGGTCGCGGCCCTGATCTTCATCCTGACCGTGGCCGCGATCGTACTGGTGAGTTCCGCCGGACTCACGACGCTGGATGCCCCCCTGCGACTAAACCAGCCCGCCACGGCCCGCGTGGTGGCGCAAGCCTCGTTCGGCTACGAGAGCGCAGAGAAGACCCGAGCCGCCCGCGAGCAGTTCCGGAACCGCGTGCCGCCCATCTACCGCCTCGATCCCGAGCCGCTGCGGCGCTTCGAGGCGGCGGCGAACTTGCTGCTCCCGCAACTGGCGGAATTCGAGCGGACCCACCCCGGGGACGCCTCCTCGGCGCTGCTGCGCTTCCAACCCGAGCTGGCGCGGATCGCCGCCGCCTTCAACGCCCCCGGCCCCTACCACGCCGCGCCGGAGGACATCGCGGCCGTGCTCGGCGCCGGGGACGCGGCGACGCGGGCGGCCCTCTTCGACGAGGGCCTGAGGGCCCTGCGCGACATCTACGCCCAGGGCGTGGCTGACGCTTCCCTCGGGGGCACCGGTGCCGACGGCCTCGTCGCCTTCCAGGTCCGACGGGCGGACGACACCGCTTCCTCGCAGCCGGTGCAGTCCCTCGAGGACGCCCTCGCCGTCCTCCGGGGCAGCCTCGCAGGGGACCAGGTGCCGCGGGTAGCGGCGCAGGCCGTGTTCCGCCTCTTCCGGTTCGGCGTCACCCCCAACCTCGTCTTCGACCGCCTCGCGACCGCCGCGCGCGAGGAGGCCGTCAGCCAGGCCCTGCGGCCCGTCACCGTCCGCGTCGTGCAGGGCCAGACGCTGGTGGAGCCGGGGGACAAGGTGACGCCGGAGGTCTTCGAGCTGCTGAACGCGCACCGCAACTACCTGCGGGAGCACGCGGACGCGGCGACCCAGGAAGGCCTGACGCTGCTGGGCCGGGTGCTGCTGGTGGTGGCGATGGTGATCGCCTCACTGATCTACATCCGGATCGAGGATGCGGAGACCCTGCGGAGCAACGCCCGGATCGGCCTGCTGGCGCTGGTGGTGATCGCGAACCTGACCCTGATCCGGGCGAACTACTCCCTGGGCGGCGCCGAGTTCTTCCTGCGCGACGAGGCCTGGGGCTCCACCCTGCCCTACGTGGCGCCGACCGCCCTCGCGCCGCTGCTCGTGGCCATCCTGATCGACGCGGGGTCGGGAATCTTTATGGCGCTGCTGGTCTCGATCTTCACCGGCGTCATCTACGGCAACCGCCTCGACCTGCTGGTGCTGACCTTCCTCGCCTCCCTCGTCGCGATTCACGCGGGCCGCGAGGCGCGCCGCCGGGGCGCGGTGGTGCGGGCGGGCGGGATGGGCGGGCTCACGATGGCGGCGGCCGCGGCGCTGATCGGGCTCGCCGACCAGACCCCGCTGGAGACGCTCGGCCGCCAGATGATCGCCGGGCTCGGCGCCGGCCTCCTCACTGGCGTGGCCGTGGTTGGGCTGCTGCCCGTGCTCGAGAGCCTCTTCAAGCGGACGACCGACATCACCCTGCTCGAGCTGACCGATTTCAACCATCCCCTGCTCCGGCGGATGCAGCTCGAGGCGCCCGGCACCTACCACCACTCGCTCGTGGTGGCGCAGCTGGCGGAGAACGCCGCGGGCGCGGTCGGCGCCAACCCGTTGGTGGCGAGGGTGGCGGCCCTCTTCCACGACGTGGGCAAGACCGAGCGCCCCGCCTGCTTCAGCGAGAACCAGCGCGACCGCGCCAACGTCCACGCCGGACTGGCTCCCGCGGAGTCCGCCCGCCTCATCCGGCGCCACGTGCCCGACGGAATCGAGCTCGCCCGGCGGCACCAGCTGCCGCGCGCCGTGACGGACGTCATCCGCCAGCATCACGGAACCACCCTCGTCCGCTACTTCCACCAGCGCGCCCTCGAGTCCGCGCGCGCCCGCGGGGAGCCGCCGCCGGCGGAGGCCGATTTTCGCTACGAGGGGCCGCGCCCAGAGACCCGCGAGGCGGCCATCATCATGCTCGCCGACGGCGTCGAAGCGGCCACGCGGTCGCTGCGCCAGCCCGGGCCCGAGGACCTCCAGCAGGTTATCCAGCGGGTCGTGGCGGAACGCCTGGGCGACGGTCAGCTGGACGAGGCACCGCTGACCTTCGAGGAGCTCGCGCGCGTCCGCGGCAGCTTCCAGTTCACGCTCCAGAACATGCTCCACGCGCGCGTCGCCTATCCGCCGGCCAACGAGCCCGCCGCCCGCGGTACCCCGGCCGGATGACCCCGCGGACCTGCGTCATCGCCAACCGGCACCCGCGCCTGCGAGTGGACCGGGCCTCCGTCCGGCGGGCCCTCGCGGTCCTCGACGCGGCCCACGCGCGCTTCGCCCCGGAAGCGGACCCACCCCCCCCCGCGGGGGAACTCTCGGTGGCGTTCCTCACCGACGACGCCCTCGCGGCCCTGCACGGCCGGTTCCTCGACGACCCGACCACGACCGACGTCATCACCTTCGCCGCGGACCCGGCGCTGGGCACCGGCGGGGAGATCTGCGTCTCGGCCGACACCGCGGCTCGCTGCGCGCGGGAGCGGCGGAGCGACCTCGCGGCGGAGTTGGCCCTCTACCTCGTGCACGGCTGGCTGCACCTCGCGGGGCACGACGACCTGGAGCCGCGCCGCAAGCGCGCGATGCGCCGGGCGGAGGCGCGGGCGCTAAGGCTGCTGGCGGACGCGGCGGCGCTGCCGCGGTTCAGCTGGCGGCGCTAGCGGGGCGCGCGCCTTTGCATTGCCTGCGCCGGATGGCCCTGCGACACCTGCCCCGATGCACGTCGAACCGCCGCCTCCGTCCCGCTGGGTCCTCTGCCGCAACGCCTTCCTTTCGGGCGTGCTGTTGCTGGCGCCACTCGTCGTCACGGTCTGGGCCTTCCGCAAGGTGGTCGACCTCGTCGGGGGCAGTTTCCGGCCGCTCTACGAGGACCTGATTCCGCGGGCGCTGGAGGGCGCGCCGCTGCTCTGGGACCTGCTCGCGACCGCCGTGGTGGTGGTGCTCGTGACCCTGTTCGGATTCTTTTCCAATTACGTCCTCGGGAAGTTCTTCTGGTCCCTCGCCGAGCGGACCATCCAGCGGATCCCCGGCGTCGGCGCGGTGTACAACGCGGTGCGGCAGATCGTGGCCACCTTCGGGTCGCAGAACCGGAATTTGTTCAGCCAGGTGGTGCTCGTGCAGTACCCGCGGCCCGGCTGCTGGACGATCGGCTTCCTCACCAACCGCGCGCAGGCCGAGCCGCAGCGGCGGGCGGGCGCCGGCGAACTCTGGACGGTGTTCGTGCCCACCACCCCGAACCCGACCAGCGGTTTCCTGCTGATGCTGCCGCGCGCCGAGGTCGTGGAACTCGAGATGAGTGTGGGCGACGGGATGAAGATGATCCTCTCCGGGGGCGCCGTCACGCCGCCCGAGCCCGCGCCCGCCGCGGCGCGCTGATCCGCCGGTGCCCGGGCCGAGCCTCCAGACCACGGCGTTCGTGCTCACCCGCCGCCCGGCGAAGGACGGCTACCTCGCGCACGGGGCCTTCTCCCCGGAACACGGCGCCCTGCACCTGATGCAACGGGCGCCCCGCGCCGCCGCCGCGGCACTGCCCCCGCTCGACCTGTTCGATGAGGCCGCGCTAGAACTCGAGGGCGGCCGCGGCGGCCGGACCTGGTTCGTGCGCGGGGTCGTGATCGTCCGGCGCCACACCGGCATCGGCCGCGGCTACGAGACCCTGCGGCGCGCCTCCGCCTTGGCCACGTTCATCGACCGCCACCCCGTGGCGGAGGAGGACCGGCCGGCCGTGGGCGCCCTGCTCGCGACCGCCCTCGCCGCGTTCGACGCGGGGGCGCGGCCGGACATCGTCTACCTGAAGGCCCTGTACCGGTTCGCGCGGGACGAGGGTCATCCCGTGCGGGAACAGTGGTTCCCCACGCTGCCGGCCGCCGACCGCGCGACCGTCGCACACCTGCTCAACCAGCCGCTGGCCGCGCAGACCGCCGCGCCGGAGGAGGTCGAGCGCCTGCTCGGGCGACTGGAGCACTACCTGCGCGGGCACACGGAGATCCTGCCGCGCGCCGAGCCGTGAACTTCGACCTCGACCAGCGCACCGCCGCCCTCGGCGCGGGAGAATTCTCCGCGTTCACCGCCGGCCCGGCCGAGGCCAGCACCGAAGGCGGTGGCGGCCTCTGGCGGGCGCAGCTCGGCACGCGCTGGCACCAGGAACTCCGCGCCCGCGCAGCCACGGCGCACGGGGCCGCCGCCCGCTTCGAGGTCGGGATCAGCGGCACCCTCGTGCACCGCGGCTGGCGCCTCACGCTGACGGGCCGCGTGGACCAGCTGCTGCCCGGGCCCGCGGGCGGCACCCTGCGCGAGATCAAGTCGGTGCTCCGGGACCTGCCGGCCGACCCGGCCGAGCTCCGCGCGGAGCACCCGGCGTACTTCATCCAGCTCGCGACCTACGCCGCCCTGCTGCGGCTCGGCCTCGCCGCGCCCGCGCCGGAAGACCCCCCGCTCCCGGCCGCGGCCGCCGCCGAACTGGTCTTCGTCGAGGCGGGCACCGGCCTGCTCCAGACCGTCCCGCTCGATCCGGCGGACGAGGCCGCGTTCCGCGCGCAGCTGGACCGCGTGGCCGATTTTCTCGAGCTGCGCCTCCGCGCCCGGACCCGCCTGCGCACGCTCCGCTTCCAGCCCGCCTTCGCCACCCCCCGGCCGGGCCAGGAACGCACCGTCGCCGAGCTCACCGCGCTCTTCGCCCGGCACCCGCTGGTGGGCCTCGAGGCCCCAACCGGCTTCGGCAAGACGGGGGTACTGCTGGAGTTCGCGCTCGGCCAGCTCCGCACCGGCCACTTCGACCGCCTCCTTTACCTCACCAGCAAGGCCACCGGGCAACTGCAGGTCGTCCAGACCCTCGCCGCGATGCGCCCCCCCGACGCCGGCGCCGGGTCGGGCCCGCCGGTCGCCGTGTGGCACGTCCGCAACAAGGCCGAGCACTGCATCAATGCCGTCTTCCACTGCGTCCGCGACGCCTGCCCGCACCTCGCCGACACCGCCCTCCGCTGGGAGCGGGCCGGCCTCTCGCGCTTCCACCTCGACGAGGCCCACGCGCGCGACGTGGAGGCGCTGCGCGCGGCCGGCCGCGACGCCGGGGTCTGCCCCTACGAGATCACCCGCACCGCCCTCGCCTTCCACGACGTGTGGATCGGGGATTACAACTACGTCTTCGCCCCGCGCAGCCGCGGCCTCTTCGGCGGCCAGCCCGGGTACGACCCGGCCCGCACGCTGCTCGTGATCGACGAGGCGCACAACCTCCCCGCCCGCGCCGCCGACGCGCTTTCGCACGCCTGCGCCGCCGCCGACGCCTTCGCGGTGCGCGAGGAGCTCCACCGCGTCCGGCCCGGCGCCGCGCTGGTGTGGGCGTGGGAGCACTGGTGCCACTTCCTGCACCGCCTGCCCAAACGGGACGCGCTCCCGGCCCACGACGAGGACGATGCCCGCCACCTGCTCGGGGAAATCGCCGCCGCGCTGCGCGGCACCGGGGTGGATTTCGCCGCCCTCGGCCCGACCGCGAGCGCGGCCCTCTGGGAGGCGCCCGCGCTGGTCGCGGCGCTCGGGGACCCCGCGGCGCCCCCCCGCCTCTGGTGGAGCCCGGAAAAGGGCCGCCTCGTCCTCACCTGCCTCGACGCCGCCCAGCCGATCGGCACCCTCCTCCGCGTCTTCGGCGGGGTGGTCTTCGCCAGCGCCACCTTGAGCCCGCTCGAGGGCTTCGCCACCGCCTGCGGGCTCGACACGCCCCCCGCCCCGGCGCCCGCGCCCAGCCCCGCCCCCGCCCCGGAACGCCTCGGGGACCTGACCAAGCGCGACACCCGGCGCCTGTTCCGGCAACTCACCAGCGCCGCCGCCCTGCTGCGCGAGGAGGAGCAGCGCGACGCCGCCACCCCGCGGCTCCTCTCGGCCCACGCCCCCTGGCGGGACGGGGCCTACGACGTCGCCCGTGACCTCCGCGTGGACACGAGTTTCCAGCAACGTGGCCGCCACCACGGGACCACCGCCGCCACCGCCGCCGCGCTGCACCGGTGCGCGGGCGGCCCCGTCGCGGCCTTCTTCCCCTCCTACGCTTACGCCGAGGCCGTGCGCGACGCCGCCGAGGAGCTGGGCCTCGTCCTCCCGCTCGCGCTCCAACCGCGCGGCCTCGACCTCGCGGCGCAGGCGGGCTGGATCAACGCCGCCCTCGACCGCGGGGACGTGCTCGGCCTGATCCTCGGCTCCAGCTTCGCCGAGGGCATCGACGCCCTGGGCGGCCGCGTCCGCCACGCGCTGGTCGCGGGCCCCGCCCTCCCCGAGGTCAACCCCGTGCAGAAGGCCCGGATGGAAGAGGCCACGCGCGCGGGCCTCGATCGCGACGCGGCCTTCCGCCGGGTGTACCAGTTGCCCGGGATGACCAAGGTGAACCAGGCGCTCGGCCGCCTCGTCCGCGCCCCGGGGCACCACGCCCGCATCCTCCTGCACTGCCGCCGCTTCGCGGAGCCGGCTTACGCGGAACTCCTGGCCCCGGCCTATCAGGGCGGGACCACCCTCGCCACGGACGCCGACCTCGCCGCCTGGCTGGCGCGCCCGCCCGAACCTGCGCCCGCAGGTTCTCCTCGCCCCGCCCCGGCCGCGCTGTAACCTGTTCCCCGCCCCTGCGTCCCTCATCTTCGTCGCCATGCCGCACCCCTCGCGCCTCTCCGCCCGCCTTTGCCTTCTTTCCCCGCTGCCGGTGCTCTGCGCCGCCGCGATGCTGTCCCTCACCGCCTCCGCCCAAGTCCGTCCCGGCGGGGGCATCGTCATCCCACCCGGCATCGTGATCCCACCCGGCATCGTGATCCCCGGCGGGGGTGGCGCGGGCGGCGGTGGCGGCGGCGGGATCATTATCCCCCCGATCTTCGTGCCGCCCGGCGGCGGAGCCCAGAATTCCACCCTCTCCCCGACCATCAATGCGCCCTCCGGCATCCTCAGCGGCACCGGCGCTTCCGCCACCATCAGCCTCGGCGGCAACAACCTGGATCCCGCCATCGCCGCCAACGCCTCCTACCAGTGGAGCATCTCCGGCGGGCGCATCGTGGGCGACCCCCGCAGCGCCACCGTGAACTTCGTGGCCGACACCCCGGGCACCGTCACCCTCGCCGCCACCATCGGCGCGGACGGCACCTCCTTCGCCCCCACCGCCAACGTCACCGTCATCGCGGCCGACACCGCCGGCCGGGTGACCAGCCCGGCCACCATCGCCGCCAGCGCCACCAGCGTCACCGCCTCGGTCCCCGCCGCGCAGGGCAACGACCGCACGTTCCGCTGGGCCGTCGCCGGCGGTGCCACGATCGTCTCCGGTCAGGGCACCAACACGGTCACCTTCCGCCCCACCTCCCCCGGGCTGAAACGCCTCACCTGCACGGTCAATTTCCGCAACGTCGTCCAGGTCGACCTGAAGTCCTCCCTGCTCGCCCTCGGCACCGGCGCCCCCGTCGCGGTCACGGTCGAGGGCGGCGATGGCGGCGGCACCTACCCGGCCGGCACCCCCGTCACTCTCATCGCCCACCCGCCGGCCCCCGGGATGGTCTTCGACCGCTGGACGGGCGATACCGCCGCCCTCGGCGCCGGGCAGATCCTGCCGCAGCTGAGCGAGGTCAACCTCACCGTCCCGACCAATCCGGTGCGCCTGCAGGCCACCTACCGGCCCGCGCCGGCTTGGCGGCCGGTGATCGCCCGCAACTTCAACCCGCAGGCGCTGCCCGGCGCCGCCGCCAGCGCGCCCGCCGTCGCCAGCACCCTCGCCTACCACCTGCCGGCCTTCCGCCCCCGCGGGCTGGTGTTCCTCCTGCACCAGACCAGCGGCGACCTCAACGAGTGGTTCGACCGCGCCCACCCCTCGCTCCTCCTCCGCGAACTGGTGGCCGCCGGCTACGGCGTCGCCGCCCTCAACAGCGTGAACCGCGTCACCGGCGCCTGGTCCGGCACCGCCACCCTCGGCGGCAACCCCGACGCGCTGAACCACGTGACGGCCCTCAATTACCTCGCCGGCCGGGAGGAGCTCGATCCCGCGACGCCCGTCTTCTTCCTCGGCCGGGCCGCCGGGGCCGTGGCCGGCGTGCGCTACGCCGACCTGCTCCTCGCCGCGGGCCGGCCGGTCCGCGGCGCCGTGCTGTACCTTTCCGGCGGTGACGAGACCCTCGCGGCGCTGTCGCGCGTGCCCCAGTTCTTCGCGGTCTCGGCCAACGAGGAGGTCACCGGGCCGACGGACCTCGCGGAAGCCCGCACCCGCTCGCAGCTGCTCGCCGGCCGCGGCGTGCCCGGCGGGCTGGTCATCAGCGACCTCACCCCGCTCTACCCCGCCCGCCTGCGGATGCTGGGCCTGCAGAACCCGGACCAGTTCACCGGCGAGGACGCCACCACCGTCGCCGCCGCCCTGCGCACCGCCGGGATCGTGGACGCGAACCTCTATCCCCGGACCCAGCCCTCGGTCACCGCCCTCGCCGCCGCCCTGCCGGCGACGTACCGGGCCCGGGCGGCCGACGTGGCCACCGAGCTGGCGATCGCCTCCGGGGACCGCGAGTTCTTCAGCGGCGCCAACCGGCGCGTGCTCGCCTTCCTCGAGGCCCGGCTCGCCGGCAACCCCGCCCCCGAACCGGGCCGGATGATCAACCTTTCCACCCGCGGCGGCATCGCCTTCCTCGGCGACACCCTCACCGCCGGCTTCACCCTCTCGGCCGGCGCCCGGGCCAACATCCTCGTCCGCGCCGTCGGCCCGGGCCTCGCCCGCTTCCGGGTGGACAACGCGATCGCCGCCGCCCGCCTCGAGGTCTTCCGCGCCGGCACGAGCCTCGGGAGCAACGTGGGCTGGGAAAACCAGGCCACGCCCGCCGCGCGTACCCAGCTCATCGCCGCGACGAACGCCGTCGGCACCTTCGCCCTCGGCAACGGCAGCCTCGACTCCGCCCTCCTCCTCACCCTCGACCCGGGCTCCTACAGCGTCGTCGTGACCGGGGTCGGCGGGGCCATCGGCGAGGTGATGGCCGAGATTTACGACGTCAGCCGCAACGCCTCCCGCCTGACGAACCTCTCCTCCCTCTCCCGGATCGACGCCGGCAACGAGGCGGTCATCCCCGGGGTGGTCGTGGCCGGCAACACCCCGCGCACGGTCGTGCTGCGCGCCATCGGTCCCGGCCTCGTGCCCTTCGGCCGGCCCGCGGCCACCGTGCTCTCCGATCCGCGCCTCATCCTCTTCAGCGGCGTCCAGGCCCAGGCCAACAACAACAACTGGGGCCAGACCAACGGGGCCACCCTCGCCGCGGTCTTCCCGGTGATCGGCGCCTTCCCCCTCACCAACGCCAACGAGGCCGCGCTGCTCACCACCCTCACTCCCGGCGCCTACACTATGCAGGCCTCACCGGCCCCCGGGAACGCCGGCAACCCGACCGGCCTCGTGCTGGTCGAGCTCTACGAGGTGCCCTGAGCCGCGCCGCGGGACCCGCGGGGCGCGACCCGACGGGATTCGCCACGCCGGCCGGCGGCGTCCCCGCCCGTTTCCCGCGCGGCTGGCAAGGGACTTGCTTAGGGGAAGGGAAACCCTCCCCGGCCCAATGTCCCTGCTGCCCTCCGATTACGAACTCAGCGGCTTCTTCGACGAGATGTTCACCCGGCCGGAGGACGGCCGCGTGCGGCAGCACTACCAGCGCCTCGCCGAGGGCCTCGCCGCCCTCGCCCCCGCCGAGTTCGACCGCCGCCGGGCCGCCGTCGATGCCGCCTTCCTCCGCCGCGGCGTCACCTTCACGGTCTACAACGACGCCCAGGGCACCGAGCGCATCTTCCCCTTCGACCTGATCCCCCGGATCATCCCCGCCGCCGAATGGCGCCGCATCGAGGCCGGCCTGATCCAGCGCGTCACCGCCCTCAACCTCTTCCTCGACGACCTTTACCACGACCAGAAGGTGTTGAAGGACAACATCGTGCCGCCCTCCCTGATCCTCGGCGCGAAGCACTTTCGGCGGGAGTTTATGCACTTCACGGTCCCCCGCGGGATCTACGTCCACATCTGCGGCACCGACCTCATCCGGGACGCCGCGGGCAACTACCTGGTGCTCGAGGACAACCTCCGCTGCCCCTCGGGCGCCAGTTATATGATCGAGAACCGCTCCGCGATGCGCCGGGCCTTGCCTCAGGTCTTCGACCGCTACGGCGTGCGCCCCGTCGAGGGCTACACGGACGACCTCCTGAAGGCGCTGCTCCACCTCGCCCCGGAAGCCACGGAGAAACCCACCGTCGTGCTGCTCACCCCGGGGGTCCACAACAGCGCCTACTTCGAGCACTGCTTCCTCGCCCGCCAGATGGGCATCCCGATCGTCGAGGGCCGGGACCTCGTCGTGCGCGACGCCCGGGTGTATATGCGCACGACCGCCGGCCTGATGCCGGTGGACGTCATCTACCGCCGGATCGACGACGATTTCCTGGATCCGACCGTCTTCCGGCCGGATTCACTGCTGGGCGTGCCCGGGCTGATCCAGGCTTACCGGGCGGGTCGCGTGGCCCTCGCCAACTCGATCGGCACCGGGGTCGCCGATGACAAGGTCATCTACGCCTACGTCCCCCGCCTCATCAAATACTACCTCGGGCAGGACGCGATCTTGCCCAACGTGAACACCTACCTCGCGGCGGAGCCGGCGGACCGGAAGTTCATCCTCGAGAACATCGAGCGGCTCGTGGTCAAGGCGGCCAACGAGGCCGGCGGCTACGGGATGCTCATCGGCCCCGCCTCCACCCGCGAGGAATGCGCCCGCTTCCGCGCCCAGGTCGCCGCCCAGCCCCGCAATTACATCGCCCAGGATCCCATCCAGCTCTCCCGCTCCCCCACCTGGTGCGACGGCCGCCTCGAGGGCCGCCACATCGACCTCCGCCCCTACATCATCTGCGGCGAGAAGACCACCGTCACCCCCGGCGGCCTCACCCGCGTCGCGCTCCGCCGCGGCTCCCTCGTCGTGAACTCCTCCCAAGGCGGGGGCTCCAAGGACACCTGGGTGCTCCAGGGCGAGAACTGAGCCGCCGCGATGATCGCCAGCGAACCGCCCTTCCTCCGCCCCCAGGCCACGGTGATGCTCTCCCGCGTCGCCCACTCGCTCTACTGGATGAGCCGCTACATCGAGCGCGCCGAGAACATCGCCCGCCTGCTCGACGTGAACCTCCAGTTCGTGTCCGACCTGCCCGACGCCCGCGCCTCGTCCCCGAACCTCTGGGAGGCCCTCCTCCTCAGCACCGGGGGGCGCGAGCGGTTCGGCCAGCTCCACGGCGATCCCGGCGGTCAGGCGGTCACCGAGTTCCTCGCCTTCGACCTGCGCAACCCAGACTCGATCCTGTCCTGCGTCTACGCCGCCCGCGAGAACGCCCGGATGATCCGCGACCAGCTCTCGCTCGAGATGTGGGAGACGATCAACGAGCTCCACCTCCTGCTCAAGGCGAGCAGCGCCTCGAGCGACTGGGCGGCGCACCCGGCGGAATTCTTCGCCCGCATCACCCGCGCCTCCCACCTCTTCCAGGGCCTCACCGCCTGCACCTACTCCCGCAGCGAGGGCTGGGAGTTCATCCAGTTCGGCAAGTACCTCGAGCGCGCGGACAAGACCACCCGCATCCTCGATATGAAGTACCACATCCTCCTGCCGGCGGCGACGGATGTGGGCGGCGCGCTCGACACCGCGCAATGGCAGGCCGTGCTCCGCTCCGCCTCCGCCATCGAGGCCTACCGCCGCTACCACGTCCGCGAGATCCTTCCCTGGAAGGCGGCGGAATTCCTCATCTTCTCGGACTCGTTCCCCCGCTCGCTCCACTTCTGCGCCGGGCAGGTCGACGAGTTCCTGCGCCGGATCCTCGGCGAAACCGCCGCCCGCCCCCGCAGCGGCGCCGCCCGCGCCTCCCGCCGCCTTCTCGGCGACCTCCAGTCGCTCACCATCGCGGACGTCCTCCAGCGCGGGATGCACGAGTTCCTGGTCGAGGTGCGGTCGGGGCTGGTGGCGATCAGCGACGAGGTGGTTGCGACCACGATGTTTTACCGGGCGGATTCCGCCCTCGACGAACAGCAGCAACAGCAGCAGTAGGATCAGGCGCCGCCCCACCCGCCAGATGCTCCTCCGGGTCACCCACCGCACCCTCTACCATTACGCCGGCCACGCGCGCGAGAGCTTCAACGAGGCCCGCCTGCGCCCGCTGGACGACGCCGGCCAGCGCTGCCTTGACTTCGCCCTCCGCCTCACGCCCGCCACCGAGCCGCGCGCCTACGCGGACTTCTACGGCAACACGGTGCACTACTTCGAGGTCACGCCGCCCCACGAGGAGTTGCGGATCGAGGCCGAGTCCCTCGTCGAGACCACCCCGGCCGCCGCGCGCCCCGCCGTGCCCGCGGTGACCCCCGAGCAGCTTGAGACGGCGCCCGAGCGGGAGATGCTGGCGGAGTTCTACCACGCCTCGCATTACGTCCCGCTCGAGGTGGAGCTGTGGCGCGAGGCTTTGGACGTCCTTGCCGATGGCCGCGGGGACCTCTGGGGCGACGTCCGCCGCCTCGGCGCGCACCTGCACCGCACCTTCGCCTACCGGCCCAACACCACCGGCGTGAACACCCGCGCGACCGATGCCCTGCGCCAGCGGATGGGCGTCTGCCAGGACTTCGCCCACGTCCACCTCGGCCTCTGCCGCAGCCTCGGCATCCCCGCCCGCTACGTGAGCGGCTACTTCCTCAACACCACCCGCCGGACCGACGAGATCGAGGCCTCCCACGCGTGGATCGAGACCTGGATCCCGGGTCACGGCTGGGCCGGCTTCGACCCCACCCACGACCGGCCGGCGGACGAGCGCTACGTGCGCGTGGCCGTGGGCCGCGACTACGCGGACATCCGCCCGCTCAGCGGCTCCTACCGCGGCGCCCCCACCCGGGAACTCGTGGTGGACGTCCGCGTGCGCCCCGCGGACGCCCCCGCCGCAGCCTCGGCGGCCTGACGCAGCCCCCGGTCCGGGGCCGCGCTGTCGGCCGGCCCGGCCGGCCCCGCGATTTCCGGCTGGAACCGGCCGGTGGGGCCCACGATACCTCGGGGCCTGATGAGGACCTTCACCGTCGCCATTGGCTCCGACCACGCGGGCTTCGCCTACAAGGAAGCCATCAAGGCGATGCTCCTCGCCGCGGGCCACGTCGTCCGCGATTTCGGCACCCACTCGGACGCGTCCTGCGATTACCCGGACTGGATCCGCCCGGTCGCCGAGGCGGTGGCGCGCGGCGAGTTCGGGCGCGGGATCGTGCTGGGCGGCTCCGGCAACGGCGAGGCCATCGTCGCCAACCGCGTCCGCGGCGTCCGCTGCGGCCTCTGCTGGAACGAGCAGGTCGCCGTCTGGAACCGGGCTCACAACGACGGCAACGTCCTCTCGCTCGGCCAGCGGACCGTCACCGAGGCCGAGGCCCTCGCGATCGTGAAGATCTGGCTGGCGACCGAGTTCGAGGGCGGCCGCCACCTGCCCCGCATCCGCAAGATCGACGCCGCCTGACGGCCCGGACTGGCGTCCGCGCGGGCAGCGTGCAAGCTCGGCGGATGCGCCTCACGTTCCTTGGCCACGCCTGCTTCCTCCTGGAGACGAGCCGCGCCCGCCTCCTGCTCGACCCGTTCCTGACCGGCAACCCGGCCGCCGCCGCGCGCGCGGAGGACATCGCCTGCGACTACCTGCTGCTCTCGCACGGGCACGAGGACCACACCGGCGACGCCCTCGCGCTCTCCCGCCGCCTGGGGGCGCCGATCATCGCCAACTTTGAGCTGGCCGAGTACTTCGCCGCCCAGGGCGCGAAGGTCCACGGGATGAACCCCGGCGGCGGGTTCAATTTCCCTTTCGGCCGGGTGAAGCTCACGCTCGCCCACCACAGCTCCAGCGTCGAGGCGGGCCTCCGCCCCATCTACCTCGGCTCGCCCTGCGGCCTGCTGATCCAGGCGGACGGCAAGACCGTCTACCACGCGGGCGACACGGCGCTGTTCCTGGATATGGAGCTCATCGGGAAGGCGGGCCTCGACGTCGCGCTGCTACCGATCGGGGACAACTACACGATGGGCCCGGAGGACGCGGCGGCGGCGCTCGACCTGCTGCGCCCGCGACTGGCGGTGCCGATGCATTACAACACGTGGCCCGTGATCGCGCAGGACCCGGCGCGCTTCGCGGCCCTCGCCGCCGCCGGCGGCCACGCCGTCCAGGTCCTCGCCCCCGGCGCCGGGCTGGAGATTTGAGGGTTAGGAGAGAGTAGCGGGGAGCGAGGAGCGGGAATCGAGGAGGGAGAAGGTCTGGTGTAGCCGGGCAATCCTTGCCCGGTCGTGCGTCCGGAAACCCCGCTCGCGCCTGGCCCCGGCGGGCTCACCCGCGATCCGGATCCGGATTGGCTTTCGTCGGTGCGGACCGGGGCGGGCAAGCCCCGGCTAAACCGAGCCGCCGCCACGCAACATTGACTCACCGGTGGGGCGCGGCTGACTCGACGCACCCCTCGCCCACCCCGCCTGCCGCCGGGCGATCCCCCCGCCTGACCCCCGCCCCGATGTTACCCCGCTTTGCGCTCGTCCTCGCCGTCCTGCTCGTCCCGCTCCGCCCGGCCGCCGCGGCCGAAACCGGGGCCGGCACCGTCACCGGCCGCGTGAGCAACGCCGCCACCGGCGCCTACCTCCAGCGCGCCCGCGTCGCCGTCCGCGGCACCGAACTCCTCGCCTTCACC
>VHCY01000011.1 GCA_016871595.1 Verrucomicrobiota bacterium | reverse complement strand
CCCGTCGACCACGGTGAAGATCCCGGGGTTCTCATTCCGGGTCTGGACGGTGTAGGTGTACCAGCCGTCGAGATTGCGGCCGTTGAACAGCTTGATCGGGCGCGCCGCGGCGGCGGACAGCGCGGAGGCGAGGACGCAGGCGGCGAGGGAGGGCAGCAGGAGACGCATAAGGGCAGGGTGGGGTCGTGGGGGGGACCGTGGCGCGACTTTGTTCCGGTGCAAGCCCGGGCGGTCGCGCCGGTTCCCAGGGGAGCTCAGTCCTCGGGCGGCGGGCGGCGGCTCCAGGTGAGGCCGGCCAGCTGGCGTTCGCCGGGCGGCGGATCGAGGAGGCTGAGCAGGTAGCCCGCGACGAGCGTCACCACCGTGCCGGCAAGGGCCCACCAGAGGAACGAGATCGGGGTGCGGAAACTGATCCAGAGCGTCGCGGCGGTGCCGATCGCCCAGCCGAGCAGGGCGCCGCGCGCGGTGGCGCGGGCGGTGAGCATCCCGAGCAGGAAGAGCCCGATCAGGGGGCCGCCCACAATACTGATGACCTTGTTGGTGGCCTCCAGCAGGGTGCCGAGGGATTCCACGAGGAAGGCGAGGAGCATCACGATGCCGCCGTAGGCGAAGGTGAGGAGGCGGGCGAGCCGCAGCTGGTGTGCCTCCGCGAGGTTGGGCTGGCGCCAGAGGCGCTGGTAGAAGTCGACGAGGCTGGCCGAAGTCAGCGAATTGATGCCGGCGGAGATCGTCGACATACTCGCCGCGTAGATGGCCGCGATGAACAGCCCGGGCAGGCCGGCGGGCAGCTGGTGCAGCACGAAGTAGGGCAGGATCTGGTCGGCCTTGGTGATCCGGCCGTCCGCCAGCGGGTCCCCCTGCAGCTGGTAGAAGGCCCAGAAGACCAGGCCGCTCCCGTAGAACACCGCCGTGACCGGCAGCACCAGGGCCAGCTTGATCCAGAGCCCGCGCCGCGCCGCGCGGAGGCTGCTCGCGGTGAGGTAGCGCTGCACCGAGACCTGGTCCGTCGCCATCTGCACCAGGTACATGAAGCCCGCGCCGATCAGCAGGCCCCAGAGCGTCACGCGCACGGTGGGGTCGGGGCTCAGGCTCAGCTCCAGCTTGCCGCCCGCCTGCCCGAGCTCGATCACCTGCGCGAGGCCCCCGGGGATCTGCCGCAGCGCGAGCATCACCACCGCGAGCATCC
Source organism: Verrucomicrobiota bacterium (assembly GCA_016871595.1). Taxonomy (GTDB): domain Bacteria; phylum Verrucomicrobiota; class Verrucomicrobiia; order Opitutales; family Opitutaceae; genus ER46. The sequence continues at coordinate 43,056 of VHCY01000011.1, read as the reverse complement.
CGCCGAACAGCACCACCAGCTGCATGATGTCCGTCCAGATCACCGCCCGCATCCCCCCGAAGGTGGTGTAGACGGTGGTGACGAGGCCCGTGCAGACGATGGTGAACCACAGGGGGAGGCCCGTCACCTGTTCCAGCGCGAGCGCGGGGGCGTAGGTGGCGGCGGCCAGCCACAGCAGCACGCGCAGGATGAAGGCCCCCGAGGCGAGCGTGCGCAGGGGGTTGGAGAAGCGCTCCTCGAGGTACTGGTAGGCGGTGAAGAAGCGCCGGCTGTAAAGGAAGCGGAGGAAGACGAGGTTCGTCAGCGGGGTCGCGATGAAGAACCCGAGGTTGACGAGGAAGAAGGCCGGGCCGTGCAGGTAGCCCTCGCCGGGGGCCGAGAGGAAGGTGATGCCGGAGAAAAGCGCCGCGAGAATGGTCATCGAAACGACGACGCTCCCCATCGAGCGCCCGGCGAGGAAGTACTCCTTGAGGTCCCGCTGGCCGCGGGCGAACCAGAGGCCGATGGCGGCGGTGAGGCCGAGGTAGGCGGCGAAGACGGCGTAGTCGAGCCAGCCGAAGGTCTGGGAGAGCGGGGTCATCGGGGTGGCCGCACGATGCCCGGCCGGGCCCCCGGCGCAACCGTGGCGGCGCGGTCCACGCCGCGGACCGCGCTCAGTTCTGCGCCACGACCTTGGTGCCCTCGAAATCGAAGCGGAACCGGACCTCCTGCAGCCCCTGCTCGCGCATCGCGCGGCGCAGCTCCTGCTTGTCGCCCGCGTAGAACATCAGGAACCCGCCGCCGCCCGCGCCGATCAGCTTCCCGCCGAGCGCGCCGTGGGCCCTCGCGTGGTCGTACCAGGCGTTGATCCGGTCGTTGCTCATCCCCACGCTGCGCGCCTGCTTGCGGCGCCAGTGCACGTCCATCAGGCGCGCGAACTCCTCCAGCCGCCCGGTCTCCAGCGCGGCCAGCGACTGCCGGCCGAGGTCCTTGGTGAAATGCAGGTTGTCGAGCATCGCCTGGTCCGCCGCCTTGGAGCGCTCGTTCTGGTCCTTCAGGATGGCCGAGGCGCTCCGGCTGTAGCCGGTGAAGAAGAGCAGCAGGTTGTCCTCGAGGTTGAACAGGGTCTCCTCGGAGATCGCGCAGGGGCGGTACTCGACCCGCCCGTCGGGGTGGAAGGTGAACGCGGTGATGCCCCCGATCGCGGCGATGTACTGGTCCTGCTTGCCGATCGGCTCCCCGAGGCGGTCGAGCTCGATCGTGCACGCCTGCTCCGCGAGCTCCGCGGGCGAGACGAGGTTCTTGCGTTGGGTGTGCAGCGCCTTCAGCAGCGCGGTGGTGAAGCTGCCGCTCGAGCCCAGCCCGGTGCCGCCCGGGATGTCCGCCATCGAGGTCAGCTCGAGGTGCGGGTCGGTCACGCCGGTGAGCCGCAGCGCCTCGCGCACGATCGGGTGCTCGATCTGGTCGACCGACGCCACGCGCTCGAGTTTGGAGTACTTGACGATGATCTCCGGCTGGAAGGTGCGGTGCTGGGTGATGTAGACGTACTTGTCGATCGCCGCCGCCACGAGGAACCCGCCGTGCTCGCGGTAATAGGAGGGCAGGTCGGTGCCGCCGCCGCCGAGGGAGACGCGCAGGGGGGAACGGGTGATGATCATCGGGAGGGGGTGCGCGCGGGGCGCGGGTAACCGGAGGCGGCGTAGACGCGGGCGACGATCTCCAGCGTGCGGATGCCTTCGGCCAGGCCCGGGTCGGGTTCGCGGCCCAGCCGCAGGTCGTCGAGGAAGGCCTGGGTTTCCGCCGCCCACGAGTCGTCCCCGCGCGGGTATTCCCAGATCGTGGTCTCGGGCGGGCCCATCTCCGGGAGCATCCGGTAGAAGGCCAGCCGCTCCACGCCGTAGCTCCCGCCGAGGCCGTCGAGGGCGAGCTTCCCGTCGCGGCCGTAGATCTCCAGGGAGAAGAGGTTCTTCCACTCGGTGCAGCTCACGTGCAGCCAGGCGGTCTGGCCGGCCGCGGTCCGCAGCGAGAGGAACGCGTTGTCGTCCACCGGCATATCCCAGAAGTAGGTCGCCGCGTGGCCCTCCACGGTGGGGAATTCCCCGAGGAACCAGCCGGCGAGGTCGATCAGGTGCACGCCCTGGTCGATGAGCTCGCCGCCGCCCGACTGCGCCGGATCCGCCCGCCACTCGCGGTCGTAGCCGCGGCGGCCGCCGTGGCCGTAGCGCCCGCGCAGGAAGAGGAGCGGGCCCAGCGCGCCCGCGTCGATGAGGGTCCGCGCTTGGCGCAGGCCGGGATGGAACCGGTGGTTGTAACCGATCCGCACCCGGGCGCCCGTCCGCGCCGCGACCGCCTGGATCTCACGGAGCTGGTCCGCGTGCAGGGCCCCGGGCTTCTCGACCAGCACGTGCCGGCCGCCGCGGACCGCCTCGAGGGCGAGGGGCGCGAGGGCCGCGTTCAGGGTCGCGATGATCACGGCGCGGACCCGCGGATCCGCGAGGACCTGCGCCGCATCGGTCACCGGAACGCAGCCGGGCGCGAGGCGGGCGAGGTCGGCGGCGCGGGCGGCGTCGAGGTCGCACGTGTAGAGCACGGGGGCGCGGCCGGCGAGGGCGGTGAGCCGCTTCCGCCCGATCAGGCCGCAGCCGATCACGGCGCAGGGGAATTCGGCGGCGGCGGTGGTCACGGTGGCGGCAAGGCGAAGGCAAGGCCGGGGGCGACGCAAGTGGGCTTTTGCGGCCGGGCGCCCGCCGGTTGGGTGTTGCCTGCCGCACTCCCCGCCGGTGGCTTCGGGGGATGTCGCCGCCGTCCGTCCCGCCCGCGGGGTTCCCGCTCCGGCTGATCCGTTTCCTTGCGGTCGGGGGCGGTTCCGCCGCGTTGCAGCTGGGCCTTTTGGCGTGGCTCGAGGGACGGCTCGCCCCGGTGGCGGCGTTCACCGTCTCCTACGCGCTCTCGACCCTCGCGCACTACCTCGCGAACCGCTTCTGGGCGCTGCCCAGCGCCCGGCGGGACACCGGCCGCCAGGCGCTTGAGTACGTGGCCGCGGTCGGGCTCAGCTACGCGATCAACCTGGGGGCGTTCCAACTCGCCCACCGCGGCCTCGGGCTCGGGGTGTTCTGGGCCGCCTTCTGGGCGATCCCGCCCGCGACCGCGGTCGTTTTCCTCGTGCTGAACTACCGCGTCTTCCGGTCCGCCTGAACCCGGCACGCGGTCAGCCGCGGCGGATCTCGGAGCCCTGGAAGCGGATCTGGATGCGGTAGACCTTCTTGGTGCGGCAGCGGATCTGGCCCGTCTTCAGGTCGACCTGCTCGGGCACCTCGATCCGGTGGATGTCCACCACCGCGTGGTAGCCGCGCTCCGAGAAGACGTCGATCAGGATGGCCAGCGCGAGCGGGTCCTCAAGCACGGCCTCCTCGGTGTTGATCTGCGCGACGCCCGAGATGGCGTGGCGGAGCACGATCGGGATGATCTTCTTCTCGGTGAAGGCGACCACCCGCGCGAAGAGGTCCGCTTGCTCGAACTCGTACGCGTCCAGCCGCTTCACCAGCTCCTGCCGGGCGTGGATGATCAACTGGCTCGCGACCGGGATGCCGCGCAGGCGATCGAAGGTCCGCGGGTCGAGCTCCAGGGTGCTCTGGTACTCGAGCTCGCGCAGGATGTTCTGCTCCACCTCCTCGATCGGACCCTGCGCGTTGATGAAGTGGTAGTGGAAGGTCTCCCGCAGGGATTGGAGCGCGTCCCAGGTCTGCTCCTTGAAGACCCGGTAGCGGCGCCGGGCGAGGGACTCGTCGTGGTCCGTCGGCCGCTCCTCCAGGGGTTCGCCGATACCGGTGCGGGCCACCTCCTCGTTGTGGGCGCGGATCTCGCGGCCGCGCTTCAGCTGGCGGGCCACGGCCTCCCGCTCGTCCACGAAGAGGACCATGATGTGGATCGTGGGCTGGCGGAAATGGATGCCGAGGGGCGTGGAGTAGAACTCCCGGCGGAGTTCCTGCATTTTCTCGACCAGGCGCTTGAGGCACTCGACTTGCACCTTGGTGCGGGGAAACCCGTCGAGGATGACGCCGTCGCGATACTCGGGCTTAAGGAGCTCGCGCAGGATCAGGCCTACGACCTCTCGGTCGCCCACCATATTGCCCGCGTTCTTCAGGGCGCGGGCTTCCGGGGAATCAAGCAGCGCGCTCACCACGATGGGGGCGCAGGTCAGCATCCGCGTCTGCTTGATGAACTCGGTGTTGGTGCCCTTGCCGGCGCCCGGCGCGCCCCCGAGCAGAATGATCTCCTTGGGGAAACGCAGCTCGGACCGGCCGCAGGCCGCCTCCAGCTCCTGCCAGACGGACGAGAAGATCAGGGAGGCGTCCTTGATCTCGAGGTCCGAGGGTTTGGGGGCCAGCGGCTGGGCGGCGGGGGAGTTGGGCATGAGGACGGGCGGAAGTTGGAGGGTTTTGGGGCCGAGTTCGATGCCAGAAAGCCGGCCGGGCCGGCCGCGGCTGGCCGGGCGATCAGCAGGCCGCGCCCTTTCGGGGGAGCGCGCGGGCGGGCGCCTCGATCTGGCCGCGGGTGACGCCCAGCTGGTTGATCAGGCGGAGCTCGCGCCAGAGGTCGGCGCCCGAGATCTCGCCCCGCAGCAGTGCCTGGTAGCGCTCCAGGGTCCGCCGGACCTCGGCGGGCTCCTCCCAGACGAACTCGATGCGGAAGCTGCGGGCCCCGAGGGCGCGGAGGCGGCCGGCGTACTCGGCGCCGGTCTGCGCGCGATTGTTGTAGACGGTGTTGCGGCAGCCGGCGTCGGCCTTCACCGGCAAGTCCGCGCCCACGCGGTCGCGCAGGGCGACCCGGCGCGTGTCGCAGGGCCGGCCGCAATCCCGGTAATCGCGTCCGGTCGAGAGGAACGCGCAGAACACGCAGTGCTCCATATGGAACATCGGCATGTGCTGGTGCAGGGTCAGGTCGAACCACTCCGGGGGCGCCGCCCCCAGCAGCGCCTCCAGCTGCGCGAGGTTCAAATCGTAGCTGGCGGTCACCCGCTCAAGGCCGTGCTCGCGGATGAAGTGCGCCGCCGTCCACGGGTTCGCCACGTTGAGCGAGAAATCGCCCCGGCGCCGCTCGCCTGCGAAGACCGCGAGGTGGTCGTGGTTGCGCACCAGAAAGCCGTCCGGCGCCGCGGAGCGCACCTGGCGCAGGATCCAGTCCTCGCCCGGCTTGAAGACGCGCGGGGCCGCCAGCCAGATGGAGGCCTCCGGCGCGCCCGCCTGCAGCGCGCGGAACTCGGCCACGCTCGCCCGGTACTGCTTCGGGTCCTCGAACTCGCAGTATAGGGTCCGGCAACCCGCCGCCCATGCGGCCGCCAGCTGCTCCGGCTGCCGGACGACGGCGATGAGTTCCGGCGTGGCGGGCGCTGCGCCGGCGCCGCGGAAGCGTTCCCCGAGAAGCGGTCCCGGGTCGCGCAGGGTCCAGACCCGGGGCCGGCGGCGCTGACGATCGAGCTCCGCGACCAGCTCGCGGCGCATCCGGTTCAGCTCGCTCAGGGGCGCCATCACGTCGCCCTCGAGGTGGACCTCGAGGCCGCCGAGGGTGAACGGCGTCCCTCCCAGCCGCCCGAGTTGCGCCCGCAGCACGGATTCCCCCAGCGGCTGGCGCTCGGCGGCCGCCAGCGGCGCAGCCGATTCCGCCCGCGCGATGTGGCCCTGCTCGTCCCGCGCGAGGACGGTCAGCGGGAGCCCGGGCGCCCCGTGCACCTCGAGATCGAGCGGGCGTTGGTGGCGCACCTGGTCGCCCGCGAAGGTCGCGCGCAACTCGCGGTCGAGCGCGGGATCATTCGTCTTCCAGAGCCGCTGGCCCGGCTGCACGCGCCGCCCGTCGATGTCGCCCCGGCCGAAGCCGAGCCGCGTCACGCCCGGCTCGGCGCCCGGATCGACCCGGTAGACGCGTCCGCCCTGTTCCCCCGCCGCGGGCTGGCCCGCATCGAAGACCACGCCGTCGCCCGGCTTGACCGCCGCCGCGAGGCGCACCTCCGCCCAGTCGGGCCCGGACGCGGTCACCTCGCCGAGGAACACGCCGCGCTTGGTCCCGAACCGCGCGTGCACCAGCCGCTGGTTGTCGATGCCGCGGAACCAGCCGGGGAAGAGCCCGCGCGAGAACGCCATCTGGAGCTCGTACCCGGCCGCCGGCGGCTCCGCGCCCGCCCGCACGCGGTCGATCGCCTGCCGGTAGACGCGCGTGATGCTGGCGACGTACTCCGGCGACTTCAGCCGGCCCTCGATCTTGAGCGAGGCCACGCCCGCACGCACGAGCTCGGGCAGCACCTCCAGGCCCGCGAGGTCCTGCGGGCTCAGCAGGTAGCGCCGGTCGCCGAGGTCCACCTTTTGCCCGTCCGCGATCAGGTCGTAAGGGAGACGGCAGGCCTGCGCGCACTCGCCGCGGTTCGCGGACCGCCCGCCGAGGGACTCGCTGGTGAGGCACTGTCCGGAGTAGGCGACGCACAAGGCGCCGTGCACGAACACCTCCAGCGGCAAGGGGGGCGCGCCCGCCTCCGCCTGCGCGGCCTGGATGCGCGTGAGGTCCGCGAGCGAGTTCTCCCGCGCCAGCACGACCAGCTGCGCGCCCAGGTCGCGCGCGAACGCGACGCCGGCCGGGCTCGTGATGGTCATCTGCGTCGAGCAGTGGATCGGGAAATCCGGCGACAGCGCGCGGATCAGCCGGCAGACGCCAACATCCTGGACGATCGCCGCGTCCACCCCCGCCGCGATCAGGGTGCGGAGCATCGCCGCGGCTTCCTCTAGCTCCGCGGTGAAGACGAGGGTGTTGAAGGTGACGTACCCGCGCACGCCGCGCCCGTGGAGGTACTCCATCACCGCCGGTAGGTCCGCCTGGGTGAAGTTGCGGGCCCGCATCCGGGCGTTGAAACGCTCCAGCCCGAAATACACGGCATCCGCCCCGTTCTCCACCGCGGCGCGGACGCACTCCCAGTCCCCCGCGGGCGCCAGCAGCTCGGGCCCCGCGGGCGGGCGGGGCGCGGCGGTGGCGGATGGGGTGGGGGCGGCGGTGGGCACGCGGGGAGCGTGGGGGAGGACCCGCCGGCTGCAACTCCCGCCGGGTGCGGCGCGGTGGCTTTTCGGATTGCCGGGAGCGGCGGGACCGCGTCTCTCCCCAGCCGTGGATTGTCCCTCGCCCGCCCGTCTCGCCGCCTGGTTCTGGCCCGTCGCCGTGGCGGCGATGATCTTTGTCGCGTCCCACCGGCCCAAGCTGGGCGGTGGATCCTGGTTTCGACACTCCGACAAGGTGGTGCACTTTGCCGTCTACGGGCTCCTCGGAACGCTTGCCTGCCGTCCCGCGCGCACCTGGCGGGGCGCGGCGGTGGCGGTGCTGGTCACCTCCGCCTTCGGGGCCTCCGACGAGTGGCACCAGAGCTTTGTCCCCGGCCGCACCGCGGAGCTCGCCGACTGGGTGGCGGACTCCGCGGGCGCCGCCTGCGCGGCGGTGCTCTACGTGCGCTGGACCTGGTACCGGCGGCAACTGGAGCGGGTCCTCCCGTGGCCCACGCGCTACGGCGGGACGACCCCGCGCGCGGCGACGTGAAGGCGGCTGCCGCTAGTCCGCGCCCGTCGTTTGCCCGCGGGGCCGGTCCGGCGCTGCTCCTGTTCGCCCTCACGCTCCTCCTCTTCTCCCGCTCCTGCGGGAACGGCTTCGTCAACTACGACGACCCTGACTACGTCACCGCGAACCCGCGCGTCCAGGCCGGCCTGAGCCTCGATGGCATTCGCTGGGCCTTCACCAGCGGCGCCGCCTCCAACTGGCATCCGCTCACGTGGATCTCGCACCAGGTCGACGTCACCCTCTTCGGGCTAAACCCGCGCGGTCACCACGCCACCAGCGTGTTCCTCCACGCGCTGAACGCCGCGCTCGCCTTCCTCGCGTTCCGCCGCCTAACCGGTGCCGCGGGCGCCAGCCTAGTCTGCGCCGCGCTCTTCGCTTGGCATCCCCTGCGGGTGGAATCCGTGTCGTGGGTCGCGGAGCGGAAGGACGTTCTCAGCGGGTGCCTCTGGTTCCTCACGCTCTGGTGCTATGCGGTCTACGCGGAGCGCCGCCGCCTCGGCGGTACCGGCGCCGGGCGCTGGTACGCTGCGACCCTCGCCTCGTTCGCGCTCGGGCTGATGGCCAAACCGATGCTCGTCACGCTGCCCTGCGTGCTCCTGCTGCTGGATGGTTGGCCGCTCCGCCGCGCCGCCGCCGTCCGTGACTGGCTCCGGCTGGTGCGCGAGAAGCTCCCCTTCTTCGCCCTCGTGGCCGCCTCCGCCTACGTGACCTACCGCGTGCAGCAGGCGGGCGGCTCCGTGTCCGCCGCGCTCGATCTCGGAGACCGCGTCGCCAACGCCCTGGTGGCGGTCGCGCGCTACCTCGGCAAGGTCGCGCTCCCGGTCGAGCTGGCGGTCCTCTACCCCCATCCCGGCACGTGGCCCCCGGCGCGCGTGCTGGCCTCCAGCGCCCTCGTGGCGGCGCTCTCCGCGGCGGCCCTCTGGCAACTCCGTCGCCGGCCGTGGATCGCGGTCGGCTGGGCTTGGTTCCTCGGCGCGCTGGTGCCGGTCATCGGCCTCGTGCAGGTCGGAGTGCAGTCGATGGCGGACCGCTACACCTACCTCACCGTCCCCGGGCTCCAGCTCGCGGTCCTCTGGACGCTCCGCGAGCTGCTTCCCCGCCGGGCCGCCGCCGGGTTCGCCGGCGTGATGCTGGCCGCGGCCGCCGTGCTGACGTGGCGGCAGCAGGGCGTGTGGCGCGACTCGGACACGCTCTTCACCCACGCGCTGGCGGTGACCGAGCGCAATTACGTGGCGCACGACAACCGCGGCCTCCACCGCCACGGCCAGGGAAGGGTCGACGAGGCGCTGGCCGACTACCGGGCCTCCCTTGCGATTTCCCCGGGCTACCTGAACGCGCACAACAACCTCGGCCACGCGCTCGCCCGCCTCGGCCGCCCCGCCGAGGCGCTCCCGCATTACCGCGCCGCCCTCGCCGCCCAGCCCGCGCATCCCGAGGTGCGCAACAACCTCGCCAATGCCCTCTCCGACCTCGGGCAGCTCGACGAGGCGATGGAGCATTACGCGTTCGTCCTCGCCCGCGACCCGGACCACGTCAACGCCCTCAACGGCTCGGCGGTCGTCCTTGCGCTGCGCGGCCAGCCCGCCGCGGCCCGCGCGCGCCTGGAGCGCTCGCTGCGGCTCGATCCCGCCAACGCGGGCGCGCACCACAACCTCGGCAACGTCCTCTCGATGCTGGGCGACGCGGCCGGCGCCGCCCGGCACTATGCCCGGGCCCGTGAGCTCACGCCCGCCGCCGGCCGCTGACCGGCGCACCGCCGAGCCCGGGCTCGACGCCGCGCCGCCGTCCCGGTGGGATGGCGCGATGACGCCCGAGGAGGCAGCCCTCCGCATCGCCACGCTCCGCGCTGAGGTCGCGCGGCACGACGAGCTTTACTACCGGCAGGCCCGGCCGGAGCTCACCGACTTCGCCTACGACGGCCTCAAGGCCGAGCTCGCCCGCCTCGAGCGTGCCTTCCCGTCCGCCGCCGCGGCCGGTGTCGCCTCCCCTACGGCCCGCGTGGGCGATGACCGCGCCGAGGGCTTCGCGCGGGTGCGCCACCGGCAGGCGATGACCACCCTCGACAACACTTACGACGAGGCGGAGCTACGTGAATTCCACGCGCGCCTCGTCCGCGCCCTCGGCACCGAGGACCTCGCCTACACCGTCGAACCCAAGGTTGATGGCGTCGCCATCAGCCTGACCTACGAGGACGGCCGGCTCACTCGGGCCGTGACGCGCGGCGATGGAGAGGAAGGGGACGACGTCACCGCCAACGTCCGCACGATCCGCGGTTTGCCGGCTGCGCTGGCCGACCTCGCGCCCCCGGCGGTCATTGAGGTGCGGGGCGAGATCTACCTGCGCGAGGAGGAGTTCCGCCGCATCAACCAGCTGCAGGAGGAGGCGGGCGAGGCCCCCTATGCCAACCCTCGCAACCTCGCTGCCGGCACCCTCAAGCAGCTCGACCCGCGCGTCGTCGCTGGGCGCCGGCTGGAAATCGTCCTCTACGGCGTCGGCCACTGCGAGCCCCCGGTCGCCACCTCCCAGGCGGGGCTGCACGAGCGGCTCCGCGCTTGGGGCCTGCCCGTCCTGGACCCCTTCTGGACCGTCCACGGCCCGGATGCGGTGTGGACCGCGATCCGCGCGCTCGATGACCGCCGTCGCGCATTCCCGTTCGGGACCGACGGCGCGGTGGTGAAGCTCGACGCGTTCGCCCAGCAGCGCCACCCGCGGGTCGGCTTCCGCGGGATGGCCGCGGACGGCCAAGCGGAAGCGGCCCGCAAGCTCTCCCCGCGCTGGGCCTGCGCCTTCAAGTTCCCGCCGGACCAGGCCGAGACCCGCGTGCGCGAGATCACGATCCAGGTGGGGCGCACCGGCGTCCTTACCCCCGTGGCGGAGCTCGAACCGGTGCTGCTTGCCGGCACGACCGTGCGGCGCGCGACGTTGCACAACGCGGACGAGATCGCGCGCAAGGATGTGCGTCCTGGGGACACCGTGCGGGTGGAGAAGGCAGGCGAGATCATCCCCGCGGTCGTGGCCGTGGTGGCCGCGCGGCGTGCCGCCGGAGCGGCCCCCTACGTGTTCCCGCGGGAGTGCCCGGTGTGCCGGACCGCCGCAGTGCGGGCCGAGGGCGAGGTGGCGTGGCGTTGCCCGAACCCCGACTGCCCCGAGCAGGTGCGCCGCCGCATCGAGCACTTCGCCTCCAAGGCGGGGGTCGACATCGACGGGCTCGGGGAGGAGATCGTGGGCCAGCTGCTGGAGCGGGGCGTCATCCGCCGCCTGCCGGACCTCTTCCGCCTGCGGCTCGAGGACCTGCTGCCGCTGCGCAAGTCGGGCGAGATCTGGGCGGCGAACCTGATCGCCGGGATCGGGGCGCGCCGCGAGGTGGAGCTCTGGCGCGTGATCAACGGCCTCGGCATCCCGCAGGTCGGCGCGGCGGCGGCGAAGGAGCTCGCGCGCACCTTCCGCTCGCTCGAGGCCCTGCTCGACGCCCCGTTCGCCGACTTGTGCCGCGTGGAGGGTTTCGGGGAGAAGACGGCCCAAGCGGTGCGGACCTGGTGCGAGCCGCCGGGCCATCGCGCGCTCGTCGCCGACCTGCTCGCCGCCGGCCTCGCCCCGCGGGCCCCGGCCGCCGTCGCGGGCGGCCTCGCGGGGAAGACCTTCGTGCTGACCGGCACCCTGCCCACGCTCGCCCGCGAGGAGGCCGCCGCGCTCATCGAGGCGGCGGGCGGGCGGGTCAGCGGGAGCGTCAGCCGCAAGACCCACTACGTGGTCGCGGGCGAGGAGGCGGGTTCCAAGCTGACCAAGGCACGCGACCTCGGCATCCCCGTGCTCGACGAGGCGGGCCTGCGCGCGTTGCTCGCGGGGGGCTGAGCCGGGTCCGCCCCGGCACCGCGTTCAGGCGTAACCCAGGTTGCGGATCGCCAGCTGCAGCTCCGTCATGAAGGCCTGCGCGTCCGTCGGGGACGGGCGGTAGCCGTCCTTGCTCACCTGCGTGAAGCCGGGGCGGCCGTACTGGTCGATCATCCACTTACCCGTGACGCCGTCGCTGAAGGTGACTGTCCCGCTCGCAATCGCGCCGGGGATGAGGGTGACCTTGTCAACCGCCACGCTCAGGGTGGAGGCGCCGGCCGGTTCCTCGCCGGGCAATTCGCCCTCCTCGCCGAAGCCCTCCGCTCCGGCCCCAGGTTCCGCCGAGGGGTCCCCCGCGTCTTCCTCCCCGGCCGCACCGGGCGGCTGCGGCACGGCAGCGGACGGGGCCACCGCCTTGGTGACGTCGCTGGTGTCCACCTTGGGCGCGGCGTCCTTTAGCTGCAGGTCGAGGTCATCGACGAGGAAACGGACGTCCCGGTAGGTGAGGGAGAGCTGGAACTGGTCCCGTAGTTTGGACTGAACCGCGGAGAGGCCGTCACCGGCGGCGACCCAGGAGGCGACGGTCTTCTTTTGCTCGGGCGTGAGGTTCATCGGAACGGAGCGTAGGGGCCAGGGGCGCGCCTGCAACCGCGGGGCGGGGCCGCGCGGGCGGGGCGGGGGTCCCGCCTCAGCGGGAGAGCTGGGTCTTCAGGAAGTCGACGCTGTTGCGGATCGACGTGTCCTGCTCGCAGAGGTTCTCGACCGTCTTGCAGGCGTGGATGACCGTGCCGTGGTCGCGGCCGCCGAAGGCGTCGCCGATGTCCTGCAGCGAGTGCTTGGTCAGGATGCGCGAGAGGTACATCGCGACTTGGCGCGGCATCGCGATGTTGTTCGGCCGGCGCTTGCTCGTCATATCGCTGTGCCGGATCTGGAAGTGGTCCGCGACGCGCTTCTGGATCGTCTCGATCGTGAGGACGTTCTGGGCCTGCTCCAGCAGCACGTCCTGGAGGAGGCGTTCCACCGCTGGGAGGTCGAGCGGCTGCTGGGTGAGGGACGAGTAGCTGGAGACCTTGAGCAGCGCGCCCTCGAGGCGGCGGATATTCTTGGTGATGTGCTCGGCGATGAAGCTGAGGATCGGCTCGGGCACGCCGCAGCTGAGCTGCTGCGACTTCTTGCGCAGGATCGCAAGGCGGGTCTCGAAGTCGGGCGCCTGGATGTCCGCGGGCAGGCCCCACTCGAAGCGGGAGACAAGGCGCGACTCCAGCTTCTGGATCTCGCTCGCGCGCCGGTCGCTGGTGAGGACGATCTGGCGGCCGGACTCGAAGAGGTCGTTGAAGGTGTGGAAGAACTCCTCCTGGATGCGCTCCTTGCCGGCGAGGAACTGCACGTCGTCGATGAGCAGGATGTCGACGTGCCGGTAGCGCTGCCGGAACTTCGCCAGCGCGTTGTCCTGCAGCGCGAGGATGAACTCGTTGGTGAATTTCTCGGTCGAGAGATAGGCGACGCGGGCGTCGGGGTTCGCGCGCACCACGGCGTGGCCGATGGCGTGCATCAGGTGCGTCTTGCCGAGGCCGGTGTCCCCGTAGAGGAACAGGGGGTTGTAGGCCTGCGCCGGGGCCTGCGCGACCGCCATCGCCGCGGCGTGCGCCATCTGGTTGTTGGAGCCGACGACGAAGGTCTCGAACGTGTTGCGCGGGTTGAGCGTGCCCTGCGCGGCCCCCCGGTCCTCGGCGCGGCCGGCGCGCCGTGCAGGGTTGGCACGGACTCGGGCCACGGGCGCCGCCTCGGACGGGGCGGGCGTCGCGCCGGAGGCCTCCGCCTTGCGCAGCCGCACCTGCACCGCCCGGCCCGCCGTAAGGCGCAGCCGCTGCGTGATCAGGTCAAGATAGTTGTCGTGGATCCAGATCGCCGCGAAGTCGTTCGGGACCCCCAGGGTGATCGTGTCCGCCGTCGCCTCGAGGCACCCGAGCGGCTCGAACCACATCTGGAACACGTCCTCCGGGAAGAGCGACTTGAAGTCGCACTTGACGGTTTCCCACAGACTGGGGGAGAGGAGGGCGGAGGACATTTCCGGGCAGAGGGGGGCGGTTTTATTCACAGGGCGCCGCCGGTTGCGTCTCACTTATGCCACCAACACCGTCGCCTGCGCCGGTCTGCCGAGAGAAAAAGGGGTCGAAAAGGGGGAGGGCATCGGGGGCAAGGTTTGCATTTCCAAGTCGATGCGGGAAAAGGGGTAGGGGAAGTCTCGCGGCGGGCGCCTCAGGGAGGGCTCGAAGGGCATAAGAAGGAACAACCGGAACGGGCGCCACGGGTGGCGAAGCGCGGAGTAATCTATAAGGGCCCGGGCATTTCAAGGTCAACTTTCCCACAACTTGTTCACACCACCCCAAGCGGGGCTCCGAAAGCCTTCCGCCGGCCTCCCCGCGGCCGCTCAGGCGGGCGGGGCCGCCTCCGCGGCGGGGATCGGATCGGTCCAGCGGCCGTGCTCGCGGATCAGCGCGATGAGCCGCGCGTCGGCCTGTTCCTGGGGCAGGTTGTACTGCACGCAGGTCTTGCCCACGTAGAGGTTGATTTTTCCCGGCGCGCCGCCGACGTATCCAAAATCCGCATCCGCCATCTCGCCGGGGCCGTTCACGATGCAGCCCATGATCGCGATCTTCACGCCCTTGAGGTGGCCGGTCTGCGCGCGGATCCGCTGGGTGGTGGTCTGCAGGTCGAACAGGGTGCGCCCGCAGCTCGGGCAGGCGACGAATTCCGTCTTCGAGCTGCGCGCCCCCGCGCCCTGCAGCACGTTGTAGGTCAGCCGCAGCGCCCGCTCCGGCTCCGCCTCGGTCTCCACGCTGACCAGATCGCCGAGGCCATCGCAGAGCAGGCCGCCGGTGAGGAACGAGGCCTCCAGCAGGCGCGAGAGGAAGTCGTTCCCCGGGCGCACCGCCGTCGCCGGGGTGTTGCGGATCCACAGCGGCGCGCGCCAGCCCGCCCGCGCCGCGGCCTCCGCGAGCCGGCGGTACGCGCCGAGTGCGTGCTCGCCCGCGCCGACGCCATCCGCCGCGAGGGTCACGATCAGCCGGTCCGCCGCGCCGGGCGCGAGCGCCGCGGCCAACGCCGGGAGGGAATCGGCGGTGAGGCCCGCCGCCACGAGATGCCCGTGCGCCGCCGCGAGCGCGAGGTGCGCCGCGAGCGCCGGCGCCTCGTCCGCCCGGAAGTCGCGCGCGATCACGAGGCGGCCCGGGCTCAGCGCCAGCAGGGGCTGCAGCACGTCGGGCGTGAGCGCGGGATCCACCTCCAGCGCGAGGAAGTTCACCGGCAGGCCGTGCGCCGCCGCGGCGCAGAGGCGGCCCAGGTCGCCGACGCCGCGGATCGGCACCAGCACGCCCTCCACCGGCGTGTCCGTCCGCGCCGGAGCGCGGAGCCAAGACGCCGGGCGCGCGAGGTCGTCCACCGCGCCGAACCGCACGATCACGCGCGGCGGCTGGTCGGGGCCGGTCCGGCAACCGGCGCCGAGGTCGACCGCCGCCGGCACGCGGCGCTCGTAGCGGTACGGGTCAACGCGGTCCGGCGACTCGACGTCCGCGCCCGCGGGCTCCGCCCACAGGCGCATCGACTTGTCCGCGATCGCGCGCGCTACCGGGATCTCGTACACGCTGTCCTCGGTGAGGGAGACGCGGATCGTGTCGCCGAGGCCGTCCAGCAGCAGCGAGCCGATGCCGATCGCGCTCTTGATGCGGCCGTCCTCGCCGTCGCCGGCCTCGGTCACGCCGAGGTGCAGCGGGTAGTGCATATCCTCCTCCGCCATCCGGGCGACGAGCAGGCGGTAGGCCTGGATCATCACCTTGGGGTTGGAGGCCTTCATCGAGAGGATGAGGTCGCGGTGGCCGTGGGCCTCGGCGATGCGCAGGAACTCGAGCGCGCTCTCCACCATCCCGACCGGGGTATCGCCGTACCGGTTGACGATGCGGTCGCTGAGAGAACCGTGGTTAGTGCCGATCCGGAGCGCGCGACCCAGCTCGCGGCAGCGCCGGACGAGTGGGGAAAAGGCGTCGTGGAGGCGCTCGAGCTCCGCGGCGTAGTCGGCATCGCTGTACTCCCGCACCGCGAAGCGCTTCTTGTCGGCATAATTGCCGGGGTTCACGCGCACCTTTTCCACGTGCTCCACCGCCTCGAGGGCCGCCCCAGGCAGGAAGTGGATGTCCGCCACGAGGGGCACGCCGGCAAAGCCCGCCGCGCTGAACCCCGCGCGGATCTCGCGCAGGCAGCGCGCCGCCGCGACGTTGGGGGCGGTCACCCGGACGATCTCGCAGCCCACCTCTGCGAGCGCGATCGCCTGGCGCACGGTCGCGGCCACGTCTTGCGTGTCGCTTGTCGTCATCGACTGCAGCCGGAGCGGGTGCGCGCCGCCGATGCCGACGGGCCCGACCCGCACCTCGCGCGTGGGGCGCCGGCGGGTCCGGTAGCGGTTGGGGCAATAGTTCATCGGGCGGGAACGGGCGCCGCAGGGGTTGCCGGTGCGGCGGCCGGAGGCGCGGCGCGGTCCGCCCGCATCTCGCGCAGCGTGCGCGGGACGTCGCTGAAGACAGTCACGTACGCCACGAGGGACAGCAGGACCACCATGAACACGCTCTGCGCCCCGGCGATCAGCGAGGCGGGCAGGGGCCGGCCGCGCAGCCGGCCGAGGGTCGCGAAGAGCATATGGCCCCCGTCGAGCACCGGGATCGGGAGCAGGTTGAACAGGGCGAGGTTCACGTTGAGCAGGAGCGTGATCAGGAACACGGCCCGCAGGCCCACCTCGGCGGCGCTGTGCAGGACCCGCGCGATGCCGACGGGGCCGGACATCTTGTCGAGGCCGATGTCCGATCGCGGATGGACCAGACTGAGAAGCGTCCGGTAGGTCCACCCGATCGCGTCGCCGAGCTGGCGGAACGGCGAGACGTGCACGGTCTGGAAACCGGTCTTCAGGCTAAGCCCCGCCCCCGGGACCGCCGCTGCGCCCTCGGCCGCCGGGAGGCGCAGCACGCGTTCGGCGCCCGCGCGGCGCACGCGGACCTCGAGCTCCCGCCCGCCCGCCGCCGCGAGCGCCGCGCGGAAGGGAACGTCGCTCCAGACCGGGCGCCCGTCGGCCTGCAGAATCTCGTCCTCGGGCTGGAACCCGGCCCGCGCCGCCGGCGAATCCGCCGCGACGGCGTGGACGAGCAGCTCGAAGCCGGGACCGATGCCCACGCGGCGCACGCGCTCGTCCCCGGCCAGTTGCGGGTGGATCGTGACCTCGAGGACGCGGCCCGCGCGCTCGACGGTGAACACGACCTGCGGCCGGCCCGAGGCGTCGCGGCCGGTGCCGAGGATCAGGGAATTCTGGATGTCGATCCACGCGGCGACCGGGCGGCCGTCGATCCGCCGGATGTGGTCGCCGGGCTCGAGTCCCGCCTCGCGGGCCGGGCTGGGCACCTCGCGGCCATCCGGCAGCTTGAGGGAGGGCGCGACGTGGCCGATGCGGGTCGAGAGCACGTCGCTGCTCATCGGCTGGCCGAGCGACCAGAGGAGGACGGCGAGGACGAAGGCAAAGAGGAGGTTGCACGCGGCCCCCGCGGCGAACACGAGCATCCGGGTGCCGTAGGTGACCGGCGGGCGGCCGCTGAGGTCGGCCCGGCTCGGGCCCTCAGCCGCGCCGAGGTCAGCCAACTCGGGGAGCAGCACGTAGCCGCCGAGGGGGAACCAGGCGATCCGGTACTCCACCCCGTCGCGCCCGCGCCAGGACCAGAGCGGGGGTCCGAAGCCGATCGAGAACCGCTCCACCAGTACCCCGCGGCGCCGGGCGGCGAGGAAGTGGCCCAGTTCATGGACGAAGATCGAGCCCCCGAAGAAGAGGACCACGAGGGCGATCGACCAGAGGTTGCCCAGCAGGGAGGGGAGCAAGTCGGTGGCCACGTCAGTTCAGGGGTTCGCGGCTGGCAGGTGCGCAGCGGCGCGGCGGCGCGCCTCGACATCCGCGGCGAGGACCGCGGGGAGATCGGGGGAGGGCAGGGCGGGCATTTCCGCGAGCACCGTTTCCACGACGCGCGGGATCGCAAGGAAGGGCAGCCGACCGGCGAGGAAGGCGGCGACCGCGACCTCGTTGGCCGCGTTGTACACGGCGGGGGCCGCGCCGCCCGCCGCCATGACCTCGCGGGCGAGCCGCAGCATCGGAAACCGGGCCTCGTCCACCGGCCGGAACTCCAGCCCGAAGGCCCGCTCGAGCGCTAGGGCCGGCTCGGTCCCGGGCGCGCGCTCCGGGTGGAGCAGGGCGTGCTGGATCGGGAAGGTCATCGAGGGCGGGCAGAGCTGGGCCAGCATCGCGCCATCGGTGAACTCGACTAGGCAGTGCACGATGCTCTGCGGGTGCAGGACCGCGCCGCATTGCTCGGGCCGCAGGCCGAACAGGTGCTGCGCCTCGATCAGCTCGAGGCCCTTGTTTGCTAGGGTGGCCGAGTCGACCGTGATCTTCGGGCCCATCGACCAGTTGGGGTGCCGCAACGCGTCCGCCGGCGTCGCCCGCGCGAGCTGCTCCACCGGCCAGTCGCGGAACGCCCCGCCGCTCGCGGTGAGCACGATGCGGCGCACGGCGGCCGAGGGGTGGCCCTCCAGGCACTGGAAGACGGCGTTGTGCTCGCTGTCGACCGGCAGGATCCGCACGCCGTGCCGCCGCGCGGCCGCCATCACGAACGGGCCCGCCAGCACGAGGATCTCCTTCGAGGCCAGCGCTAGGTCCTTGCCCGCCGCGATCGCCGCCAGGGCCGGTTCCAGCCCAAGGGTGCCCACCACCGCCACGAGCACGAGGTCGGCCTCGGGCAGCCCGGCGAGCTCGCGGAGCCCCTCGAGGCCGCCGTGCAGGCGGGTCCCGGGCGGGAACGCTGCCGGGGCGGCCCGCGCCGCGGCCAGGGCCGCGTCGTCGAAAATCCCCACCTCACGCACGCCGTGTTCCCGCGCGATCGCCGCGAGTTGCTCCCAGCGTCCCCGCCCGGCCACCGCGACCAGCTCCAGCCGGTCCCGGTGCGCCGCGATCACCCGCCGGGTGCTTTCTCCGATGGAGCCGGTGGCGCCGAGGAGGACGATGCGTTTGCGGCGGGCGGACACGGCGGAAGCGGGGAAGGGGCGCCTTAGGCGAGCCCGAGGAGCAGGTAGCCGACCGGCGCGGCCAGGATCATGCTGTCACTCAGATCGAACATCCCGCCGATGCCCGGGATGGCGTGGCCGGAGTCCTTCAGGTTGGCGCGCCGCTTGATCACCGACTCAACGAGGTCCGCCACGATCCCCAACACGGCCACGGGCACCGCGACCAGCGCCGCGCGGCCGGGCGTCAGGTGCCCGCCGAGGACGTCGCGGGCCAGCCAGGCCACGCTCGCGCCAATGCCCATCGAGCAGAGGATGCCGCCGGCGGCGCCCTCCCAGGTCTTCTTCGGGCTGATCTGCGGGGACATCCGGTGCCGGCCGAACGCAAGGCCCGCCAGCAGCGCGCCGACGTCGCAGAACTTGGCCACCGCCACCAGCCACAGCGCGAGCAGCAACCGCGCGTCCGCGCCGACGGCGTCACCGGGCCGCGGGACGAGGATCGCGACGAGGAACGAAAGCATCAGGGAGACGTAAACGAGCCCGAACAGGGTCGTCGCCAGCGCCTCGACGCGCGTCTCCGGGGTGCGTTCGCCGAGCAGGCGCACGGCGCAGACCACGACCGCGAGCGGCAGCACCATCCCCATCGGCCAGCCGAGGCGCGCCTCGAGCCAGGGCGCGAGCGTCACGAGCACGCCGACGCCGACCCCGAACTTGTCGAACGGGTCGTAGCCCGCGCCCCGCATCAGCTGGTAAAACTCCCGGAGGGTGAGCGCCGAGATCACCGTGATCACCACGAGCGCCCCGGAGGTGCGGAAGAACCAAAGCGACCCGCCGATGAGGGTCCAGAGGAGGACGGTGCTGAGGATGCGCTGGCCCATCGCGGAGCGGGGCTCAGACGCCGGCCGGCTGGACCTGGGCGCTGGTCCGGCCGAAGCGGCGCTCGCGCCGCTGGTAGTCCGCGATGGCCGCCTCGAGGTCCGCCCGCGAGAAGTCGGGCCAGAGGACCGGCGTGAAGTGGAATTCCGCGTACGCGGCCTGCAGGAGGAGGAAGTTGCTCAGCCGCGTTTCCCCCGAGGTGCGCACCACGAGGTCGGGATCCGGCAGGTCCGCCGTGTACAGGTAGCGCCGGAAATGCTCCCAGGAGGCCTCGCCGGCCGGCTCCCGGCCCGCCGCCACCGCCGCGGCGTAGGCCTGCGCCGCCTCCGCCACCTCGGTGCGCGAGCCGTAGTTGAGCGCCAGCACCAAGGTGTAGCCGGTGAGGTGCCGCGTCTCCGCCTCCGCCTCGCGCAGCCTCGCCTGCACCCCCGCGGGCAGGTCCTGGGTCCGGCCGATCGTCCGCAGGCGGATGCCCTCGCGCCGGAAGTTGTCCAGCTCCCGTCCCAGGTAGTACTCCAGCAGGCCCATCAGCGCGCCGATCTCGTCCGCGGGCCGTCGCCAGTTCTCCACCGAGAAGGCGTAAAGGGTCAGCATCCGCACCCCGAGGTCGCGCGCCGCCCGCGACACCGCGCGCACGGTCTCCACGCCGCGCCGGTGGCCCTCGATCCGGGGAAGCCCCCGCTGCGTCGCCCACCGCCCGTTGCCATCCATAATGATGGCGACGTGCGCGGGGACGGCGAGGGCGGGATCCATAAACGGGCGAAGTTGGGGCGCGGCGCGGGCGTTGACAAGCGCGGGGTCCGGCCGCTCAGCGGCCGCGCAGGAAGGCAAAGGTGCGGTCTGCCTGGCCTGGTAGCGCCTCGTGCCCGAAGTCCGGGTAGAGCACGACCTCCTTGGGGCCCGGGATGCGGTTGAAGGCGGCGAACTGGGTGCTGGGCAGGCAGATGGTGTCCATCAGACCGGTGAACATCAGGGTCCGTGCCCGGATCCGCGGGGCGAGGTGCTGCACGTCGATGTACCCGAGCCGGGTGAAGATCTCGCGCTCCCGCTCGTGCCGCGGGTCGAACGCGCGGAAGAACAGCCGCAGCTCCTCGTACGCGTCCCGCGCCTGGTCCATCTCCCAGGTCCGCTGGTAATCGCACAGAAACGGGTACACCGGGGCCGTCCGGGTGATCCGCGGCTCGAGGGCCGCGCAGGCCAGTGCCAGGGCCCCGCCCTGCGACGCCCCGCAGCAGCCGGCGCGCGCCGGGTCCACCTCGGGAAAGGCGAGCACCACCCGCGCCAACTGCACGGTGTCGAGGAAGATCTGCCGGTAGAGCAGCCGCGCCGGATCCGGGTCCTCCAGCCCGCGCACGATGTGGCCACGCAGGGTCGGGCCGCGGACCCGCCCGTTGTCCTCCGAGCGTCCGCCCTGACCCCGGCAGTCCATCGTCGCGTGGCAGCAGCCCTCCGCCGCCCAGCCAAGCTTGTCCAGCCAGTCGCCCGAATGCCCCGCGTAACCGTGGAACTGCAGCACCGCCGGGCAGGAGCCAGGGCGGGCGTCCCGCGGGCGCACGTACTTGGCGTGGATCCGCGCGCCGCCGACGCCGGTGAACCACAGCTCGAGGCACTCGACGCGGTCCGTCGCGGGGGCTGTCGCCGCGGGGCGCAGTTCCGGTTCCGGCGGGGTGGCGTCGAGCTCGCGCAGCGCCGCCGCCCAGTAGGCGTCGAAGTCGTCCGGCCGCGGGTTGCGCCCGGCGTATTCGCGAAGCTTCGGGGGAGGCAGGTCGATCAGGGGCATAAGGTCAGAACACGCGCAGGAACGAGCGGGGGCCGAGGTCGATCAGGGCGCCCGGTCCGCCGGCGCTCCAGGTCCCGCGCCGCGCCCCGTCCGGGCCGAAGACGCCGACCTCGCCCGCCCCGTCCGCCAGCACGGCGTGGACCTCGCCCGTCTCGGCGTCGCAGGCGAGGGGGCCGGCCGCGGCGGCCGCGAGGCGGAACTCCCCCCGGCGCCGGCCCGTGAGGTCGTGCCGGGAGACGGTGCGGCCATCCGCCGCGAGCACCAGCAGCTCGTCGCGCGCGGCGTCAAACGCGAGGCCGCGGGGCTCGTCCGCGACGCCCTCCAGCGGGAAGTGCCCCACGGGCCGGCCGAACCGGGTGTGCTCGGCCACCCCGCGCCCGGGACCGGCGAGGAGGAACAGGTGCCCGTTCCGCGGCCGCACCGCGAGGTCGCCGCCGGCGCCGGCCCCCGGCAGATCCAGCTCGCGCTTCAGGCGCCGGGCCGGGCGGTCCACCACCCGGATACGGTCGCCCGGCGCGAGGCGCAGGAAGAGGTGGTCGGTGAAGGGATCGTAGGCGAGGCCGGCCACGCGCTCATCGGACGCGACCAGGCTCGGAACCTCGCCCGCGCCCGCCGGACCGAGGTCCGCCACGCGGTCCGGCTGCCCGGGCGCGAAGGCGTAGCGGTGCAACGGGCCGGGCGTGGCGCAGCCGGCCGCGAGCGCGAGCGCGAGCCCCGCCGCCGCCCGCGCGAGGAGGGCTTTTCGCGTTGTCATCCGCGCCGTCCCGGCGGTGAGTGGCGGGATGAAGGTCGCGTTCATCAGTGGCACGAGCATTGTCAACTCCCCCCTGTTCTCGGCCTGGCCGGTGGAGACCGTCGAGACCAAACACGGCCCAGTCTCCTTCCGGCGGCGCGGCGACCACGTGCTGCTCAACCGCCACGGCTTCGGCGTGCCCCTGCCCCCGCACGCCATCAATTACCGCGCCAACCTCGCCGCGATCGCGGACCTCGGCTTCCGCCAGGTGCTCTCGCTTAACTCCGTCGGCTCCCTCCGCCCGGAGCTGCCCCCCGGCACGCTCGTCTCGTGCTCGGACTACGTCGCGCTCCAGCAGGGGCCGGCCACCTACTTCGACACCGAGCTGCGCGGGGGCGCCCCCGGCATCGCCAACACCCTCATCCCGCGGCTGGTGCGGGAGCTGGCCCCCGAGTTCGTCATCCATCCCGGCAAGGTCTACGTGCAGATGCGCGGCCCGCGCTTCGAGACCAAGGCGGAGGTCCGCATCATCCGCGCCTGGGGCGACGTCGTCGGGATGACCGCGGCCCACGAGGCGGACCTCTGCGTCGAGCTCGGCCTCAGCTACAACAGCCTCGCCCTCATCGACAACTACGCCAACGGCCTCGAGGGCACCTCGATCGACTTCGAGGCCTTCCGGGCGCTCGTCCGCGAGAACCAGGCGCGCGTCAACCGCCTCTTCACCCGCCTGCTCGAGCTGCTCGGCCCGGACTTTCCCGACGCTGGGTAGTTCTACGGCCGGGCGGCGTACAAAACCCCTTTGCCCGCCGCCCCGGTTCCGCCCAGCCTCCCGGGATGAGTGATTTCGTCGCCGCCCCCCGGATGGAGCAGGCCCGGGTGGTGCTGGACCGCCTCCGCGCCAATATGCGCGAGACCATCCGCGGTAAAGACGGCGTCATCGACCTCGTCCTGACTGGCCTCGCGGCCGGCGGGCACGTCCTGCTCGAGGACCTCCCCGGCGTGGGCAAGACGACGCTCGCCTACTCGCTCGCCCGCTCGATGGACTGCGCGTTCTCCCGCATCCAGTTCACCAGCGACCTGCTGCCCGGCGACGTCACCGGCGTGGCGGTGTACGATGAGACGATGCGGACGTTCGTCTTCAAGCCGGGTCCGGTGTTCGCCCACATCGTGCTGGCCGACGAGATCAACCGCGCCACGCCCAAGACGCAGTCGGCCCTGCTCGAGGTGATGGACCGCGCTCGCGTAAGCGTCGATGGCCAGACCCATGCGGTGGGTTCGCCGTTCATGGTCTTTGCGACCCAGAACCCGCTCGATTTCGAGGGAACCTTCCCGCTGCCGGAGAGCCAGATGGACCGCTTCCTGCTCCGGCTGCGGATGGGCTACCCCGACCCGGCCGACGAGCGCGAGGTGCTGCGCCGGGCCCGTGGTGGCTACGACGCAATCGCGCTCAACCCGGTCGCGAGCCGCGAGGAGGTCCTGGAACTGCAGGCGCTGGTGGGCGAGGTCTTCGTCGAGGACACGGTGCTCGACTACATTCTGCGGCTGGCGGGCGCGACGCGGGCAGAGCCGGAGTTCCGTCACGGCGTGAGCGTGCGCGCGGGAGTGGCCCTGCGGCAGGCGGCGCAGGCGCGGGCGCTGGTCGGAGGGCGGGACTTCGTGCTGCCGGAGGACGTGGCCGCCCTCGCGCCGTTTGTGTTCGCGCACCGGCTCGCGCCGCTGCGCCCATCCGGCGATCCCGCCGAGGACACGCGGGCGGTCGAGGCCGCGCTCCGCCGCATCCTGGCCGCGGTGGCGCGGCCGGAGTGACCCGCCGTGGCGCCCGAGGCCCAGATCCCCGGGGGCGAAGGCTGGGAGGGCCCGCGGGGCCCCGGCCGGCGTCCCGGCTTCGCCTGGCGCCGCCTGCTCTGGTCGCTGCTCTGCCCGCCGCGGGGCAACCGCGTCGTGCCCACGCCGCCCGGCGCCGTGCTCGGGGTGTTGTGCGCGGGCCTCACCGCGGCCGCCTACGGTTCCGCGAGCAACATCCTGTTCATTACGGTTGCGCTGCTCCTCACCAGCCTCGTGCTCGGCGGCCTGCTGGGCTGGCTGAACCTGCGCGGGCTGCGCTGGCGGCTGCGGCCGCCGCGGGCGCTCCGGGCGGGGCAGGATGCGGTGGTGCCGCTCGAGCTGCGCCACGCGGGGCGTTTTCTGCCCGTGCGGTGCGTGGGCTTCGAACTCGCGGCGCGGGCCGTGCCGGCGGGCGGCGCGGGCGCGTCGGACCTGCCGGCCCGCCTGCGGCTGGCGCCGGGAGGCGAGGCGCCGGTGACCGGCCGGGTGGCGCTGGCCGGCCGGCTCGATCCCGGCACGGGCGCCGAGGTGGCGTGGGACGTCCGGCCGGCGCGCCGCGGCCGCCTCCGGATCGAGCTCCGCCGCGTCTGCTCGGTGTTTCCCTTCGGTCTGTTACGGCGCGAGCTTAGCCCCTCCCTCGCGGTCGAGACGATCGTCTGGCCCGCGCCGGCCGAACCGCGGCTCGTGGGCACCGGATTCGCGCGCCGGCGGCCCGAGGGGCGGCCCCGCCCCCGCGCCGGTGTCGGGTCGGACCTGCTCGCGCTCCGCGCCTACCGGCCGGGGGATTCGCCGCGCCAGGTGCATTGGAAGGCCACCGCCCGCACGGGCTCCCTGCTGGTGCGCCAACCGGCCGCCGAGGCCGCGGAGGGCTACGCCTTGCGCGTGTGCACCGAGGCCGCCCGCTGGCCGCGGCCGGAGCAGTTCGAGCTGCTGCTGAGCGTGGCCGCCGCGCTCGCGGAGGATTTCTACCGCCGCGGCCGGCTGCAGTCGTTTGCCCTCGGGACCGGTCCCGCCTTCGCCGTGCGGCGGCTGAGCGACCTCGAGCGCGCCCTTGACTGCCTCGCGCTGGCCGAGCCGGGGCCGCCGATGCCCGCCCCGGCCGGCGGGGGCGAGATCGTGACGTTCACGCCGGAAGGCGCGCGCGGCCTCGTCGCGTGGGCCGGACGGGAAAGGCTCGCCGTCCTATGAGCCGCCCTTCGCCCCGCCCGCGGCTCGACCCCGCCGATCTCCCGCCGCTGCGCTGGCTGCTCGGCGGCCTGCTCTCGCTGCTCGGCATCAGCACCGTCCTTTACACCGACGTCGACGCGGGGCTGCTGATGCCCTTCGCCGCGGTGGTCACGCTCGCCGTGCTGCTCCGGCCGCGCCTGCCCTCGCGGGTGCCCCGGGTGGTGCACACGCTCGCGTTCCCCGTCATCCTCGGCTGCTTCGCCCTCGACCTCTGGCTCGACCTCGAGCTGCTGCCCTCGCTGGTCCGCCTCGACATCCTGCTGCTCACCTACCGCAACCTCGGCTACCGGGGCCGGCGCGAGGACCTGCAGCTGATCGTGCTGGGCCTGTTCCTCGTCATCGTGGCCGGGGTGCTGTCGGTCTCGCCCACCTTCGCGGTGCACCTGCTGCTCTACGGCGCCTGCGCCCTCGGGATGCTGCTGGTGTTGACGCTCGAGGCCGGGGGCGGCCCGCCGGAGGGCACCGGTGTGGCGGACGTGCGGAGCGTGCCCGCGTGGGTCCGGCAGGGCGGCTGGCGCGCCCGCTTCCGGCGCTGGTTCGCGGTGGTCGACGCCCGGCTCGCGCTGCTCGGCGGGACCGTCTTCGTGCTGCTGGTGGCCGGGACCACGCTCGTGTTCCTCTCGCTCCCGCGGTTCCAGCTCGAGAGCGGGCTGTTCCTCAACCGCGTGATCACGAAGAAGGCGAAGTCCGGCTTCAGCGACTCGGTGCAACTCGGCGAGGTGTCCGCCATCCAGCTCGACCAGGGGGTGGCCCTGACCGTCGACGTGGATGATCCCGGCGCGGTGCCGCGGGACCTCTATTGGCGGATGATCGTGCTCGACGAGTACGTCGACGGCACGTTCCGCCTGTCCTCCGCCCTCCGCGCCCAGTTCGGACCCGAGCGGCTGGCCGCGTTGCAGCCCGGGGACGGCCGCGGCGGGGACGCCCGCACGGCCGCGTGGACACTTTACCTGGAGGCGGGCGTGGGCCGGCACCTGCCGTTGCTGGGCCCGTACGAGCGCCTGCGGTTCCGCGAACGCCAGACGTTCCGCGCCTCCGCGCCGCTCGCGCTCGTCGCCCTGCGCGAGGATCCTGTGGCGATGCTGGCGTTCCGGGTCGACGGCTTCCGGCCCGGGCTCGTCCTGCCCGATCCGGCGTTCCTCGCCCGCTGGGAACGGCGCGAGCGGGGGCCCGAGCCCGGCGCGCCCCTGCAGGCCGCCCTGCCCGGGAGCGTGCGCGACCGGCTCCTGCTCCGCCAGGTGGTGGATGAACTGGGTGGCAGCGAGGGTGGCGCCGCGGACTTCGCGCGCCGCGCCTCCGCGTGGTTGCGCGACCGGCACGGCTACTCGCTCTCGCCGGTCATCCCGCCCGGCCCCGGCGATCCGGTCGTCCGCTGGCTCCGTTCGCGCGAGGCGGGCCACTGCGAGCTCTTCGCCGGCTCCTTTGTGCTCCTGGCGCGCGCGGCCGGCTTCCCCGCCCGAATGGTCACCGGCTTCCGCGGCGGCAGCTGGAACGGCTACTCCAACAGCCTCACGGTGCGGAACTCGGACGCCCACGCCTGGGCGGAGCTCTTCGACGAGGCCGCCGGTGGCTGGCGGCGCGTGGATCCCCTGGCGTCCCCGGTGGCGGACGCGGGGACCGGGCCTGAGGTGGCCGCCGCCGTGGCCGCCCAGCCGGACCGGAGCTGGGAGGCGCGCTGGGACAGCCTGCGCGTCTTCTGGTACCGCCGGATCGTGAGCTTTGACCAGCGCTCGCAGGTCGAGTCGGCGCGGGGCCTGCTGGCGGCGGCCGCCGCGTGGTTCCGCGAGGGGCGGGATGCCGCGCGCGCCTCCCTCGGGCGGGCCGCGGCGTGGTGGCGCGCCCCGTGGGACGCGGGCCGGCTGGCCGTGGCGGGCGGGGTGGCGGGGGGCGGGCTGCTGCTGTTCCTGCTCTGGCGCCGCGTCCGGTGGGACTTCCGGCCCGGACCGGGGCGGATGGGACGCGAGGCGGCCGTGCGCCGGGAGGCCGGGCGCTGGCTGGGGCGCCTTGACCCCGGAGTGGCGGACGACCCGGAGCGGGCCGCGGTGGTCGCGCAACTGCAGCGCCTGCGCTTCGGCGCGGCGGCGGGCTGGCCCGATCCGGCCGCGAGTTTCCAGCGGGCGCGGCGCCTGCGGCGGCCGCCGGGCCGGCCGGCCCGGTTCAACCGTTCCTGAACCGCACCGGCAGGCCGGGCGGGCGGTTCCGCTTCTCCAGCCACGCCTTGAAGATCGCGTGGGCCACGGGGCTCGCGTAACGGCCGCCACCCGTCTCCTCGCCCGGCGTGTCGCCCTCGATCGCCACCGCGACCGCGATGCGCGGGTCCTCGACCGGCGCGAACGCGATCAGCCAGGCGAAATTGATCATCCCCTTCGGGTCCTGCTTCTGCGCGGTGCCCGTCTTCGCGGCCAGCCGCAGCCCGGGCAACGGCGCCAGCACCCGCGGATCCTGGAAGATGCGCGCGGTCCCGTGCGGCCGCTGCGTCACCTGCTCCATCCCCCGCAGCAGCGCCGCCCGCTGGGCCGCATTCAGCCCGGTGGCCTCCTGCCGCTGCGGCGGCCGCGCCGGGTCGTGCAGCAGGTAGGGCTGGGTCCAGACCTCATCGCGCGCGACCGAGGCGGCGAAGCAGGCCATCTGCAGCGGGGTCACGTCAACGTAGCCCTGGCCGATCGCGAACTGCGCGGTGTCGCCGCCCGCCCAACCCTCGCCCGTCAGGCGCCGTTTCCAAGCCGGGTCCGGGATGAGCATTCGGCGCGTCTCGTCGGGCAGCTCGATGCCCGTCGGCTGGTCGAGGTGGAAGCGCCGCGCCTCCGTAGCGAGCACCTCCGGACCCATCTCGAGGCCGGCCCGGTAGAAGTAGAGGTTGCAGCTTTTGGTAATGGCGGTGACGAGGTCCACCTCGCCGTGCGCGGTGCCGTCGTGGCAGGAGAACGAGCGGGTGCCGACGCGCATCGAGCCGCCGCAGCTGATGGTCGCCGCCGGGTCGAGAGTGCCCGCGCGGAGGCCGGCGACGGCGGTGAGGACCTTGAAGATCGAGCCGGGCTTGTAGACCCCCTGGATGGCGCGCTTGAACCAGGCACCGCGGGCGGTGATCTCGGCCGCGGCGGCGGCGCCGAGGCGCGGCGAGAAGGCGTTGAGGTCGTAATCGGGCTTACTGGCCAGCACCAGGACCTCGCCGGTGCGCACGTCCAGCGCGACCGCGGCGCCGGCCATCTCGGTCTCGGCCAGGCGGGCCTCGGCGGCAAGCTGCAGGTCGAGGTCGAGGGCGAGCCGCACGTCTTGGCCCGCGCGCGGCAGCACCTGTTGGAGCGGCGGGTGGATGCGATTACCCGCGGGGTCGACGCGGAAGATCGCGCCCCCCGCCTCGCCTTGGAGTTGGTCATCAAGCCGCTTCTCGATGCCGTCGCGACCGACGGTCCCTTTCATCTTGAACGTGCGGAGGTCGCCTCCGGGGAAGTCCTCGATCTCGCCGGCGTCACCCGTGCCCACGTAGCCAAGGGTGTGGGCCGCGGCGGAGCCGTGGGGGTAGTGCCGCACGCTCGCGGTGTGTACCTGCGCGGGAGAGTTGACCGGCAGGCCCTCGAGCAGGCGCGCGTATTCGGCGGGCGCGAGGTTATCGAGCAGCGTGTAGGGCAAGAGTAGCTCGCGGGCGAAGTGGCGATCGAGGTCTCGCGCGTCGACCTTCTCCGCGCGGCCGATGAGCGCGTTGACCTGGTCGAGGTACCGCTGCACGACGGTGGCGCGCGCGATTTGGAGGATTTGGACCGCGCTGGGCAGGTCACTGGCGGCAGCGTCCTCGAGCTGCCGGTAATTGCGGCGGATCCGGATCTGCTCCGTGCGGATCTCGGAGCGCAGGGCGTCGAGCAGGAGCCGAACGGAGAAGCGGGGCCGGTTGCCGGCGAGGACGCGGCCCTCGCGGTCGAGGATCTGCCCGCGCGGGCCCGGGTGGACGATGCGCCGCTGGTTTTGCACCCGTTCCGCCTCGGCGTGGGCGTCAACCTTCAGGAGCTGCTGGTACGCGAGCCCGCTGGCCAGGACCACCAGCGCCAACGCCACGACCAGATGGAAGAAGGTCACGCGCGGGTCGTGGGCCCGCCGCTGCTCGATCGTGAGCCCGGGCGACTGGCCGGAGGGGGAAGGGGAGGAAGGGGTGGTCACGGGGGGCCTCAACCACGGTGCCCGCGCAGCTCCGCCCACGCGTCCCCGAGCCGTACGAGCCGGTCCTGGAGGGCGAGGAACCAGACGGCCACGACGGCCAGCGTAAGCTGCGAGACGAGCAGGTCGGGCAGGAGCCGCGCCCATGCGCCCCCGGGGGCCGGCGCCACGGGGAGGCGGAGCAGGCTGAGGCCAAGGAAGAGCGCGAGGTTGGTGAACAGCACGACCAGGATCTGGGAGACCGGGTCTTTCCGCGGCACGCGCTCCCGGGCGCGGAAAAGCAACAGGTGCGCGGCCGCGAACAGCAGGCCGTGCGTGCCAAGGGGGACCGGGGAGTGGGCGTCGCAGAGCAGCCCCGCCCAACCCGCCACGAGTAGGCCCTCTGTCCGGCCGAGATGAAGCGCCGGGTACACCACGAAAAGTGCCCCGCCGAAGACGTGGACCTGCCAGCCCGAGAGCCCGTGGTTAAGCTCGGCCAGCAGGGCCCAGAGGAGCACTTGCGTCAGGAGCAGGATGATCACGCGGCGCATCGCGGCGGGGGCTTAAGGCGCGGCACGCACCGGGGCGTCCGCGGGCGCGACCGGCACCAGCACGCTCACCTCGGTCAGCGTGCCGAGGCGGGGATCCAGCGCCACCTCGCCCGACTTGAACAGGCCGTCGCTGGCGAGATCCGCCCGGAGGATGGTGCCGAGGGTCAAACCGGGGGGAAACACCCCGCCGAAGCCTGCCGTCACGAGGCGCTTGGGGACGGCGGGGCTCGCGATGATGTCGAGCGGCATCAACTCCACCACGCCGCGCGGCGGGGCGAGGGTCGGGTTGACGCCGCCCTGAAAGCTAATCGGGCGCGTGTCGCCCTCCACGACCCCGGCGAGGCGCATCGTCGGGCTGCTGATGAGTTCCACCACCGCTGTATTGGCGTGGACCTCGGCCACGCGGCCGACGACGCCACCGGAAAAGATCACCGGGGCCCCGGCGGGGATGCCGTGGTCGCGGCCCTTGCGGATCACGATGCGCTGCCACCAGCCGGAGAAATCCCGGCGTGCCACCCGGGCGTGCTCGAGCCGGTGGTCGCGCAGCGGAGGCAGGCGCAGGAGCTCTTCGAGGCGGGCCACTTCCGCCCGTAGTTCCCCGTTCTGCTGCACGGCGAGCTCGAAGGACGCGTTGACGCGCGCCAAGTCCCGGCCGGCCTCGATCAGCTCCGTCCGGGAGCGCGCCCGCAAAGCCCAGAAGTCCTGCAGGTCGCGCACGCGGGATGCGGCGAGGGTCACGGGCGCCGTCAGTTCGAAAAAGCTGGCGCGCGCGAGCGTCTTGAGCGCGGTCGGGAGCAGCAGCCACGCCGCGACGATCAGCCCGAGGGTCAGGAGCGGATTCGCCTGGCGGAAGCGTTTAAACGGCACGGGCGGGAAGGGGCCGCCGGCGGGGCAGGGTCACCCGGTCCGGCCCGCGGGCGGCATCAGCCGCTCTTGTTCTCCAAGTAGGCGCCGGTGCCGTTGGCCACGGCCGACAGCGGGTCGTCCGAGACGGTAACCGGCAGGCCGGTCTTCTCGCTGAGCAGCTTATCGAGGCCGCGGATCAGCGCCCCGCCCCCGGCCATCACGAAGCCGCGGTCCACGAGGTCCGCCGAAAGTTCCGGCGGGCAGCGTTCGAGGGTGACCCGCACCGCTTCGACGATTGCCGCGACGGTGTCGGCGAGCGCCTCGCGGATTTCCTGCGAGGTGACCTGGATCGTCTTCGGGAGGCCGGCCACGGAGTCGCGACCTTTCACCTCCATCGTCAGCTCCTCCTCCAGCGGATAGGCGGAGCCGAGGTTGAACTTGATCTCCTCCGCGGTGCGCTCGCCGATAAGCAGGTTGTAGGCCCGCTTCATATAGCTGATGATCGCTCCGTCGAGCTCGTCGCCCGCCACGCGGATCGACTTCGAAAATACGATGCCCGAGAGCGAGATGATGGCGATCTCGGTGGTGCCGCCGCCGATGTCCACGATCATGTTGGCCGCCGGCTCCTCGATTGGCAGGCCGACGCCAATCGCCGCCGCCATCGGCTCGGGGATCGTCTCGACGCTGCGGGCGCCCGCGTGGGTCGCGGATTCCATCACGGCGCGCTTCTCCACCTCGGTGATCCCGGAGGGGATGGCGATGACGACGTGCGGCGGCGCCCGGAAGGCGGAGTTGGAGACCTTGCGGATAAAGTAGCGCAGCATCTCCTCGGTGACGTCGAAGTCCGCGATGACGCCGTCCTTCATCGGCCGGATGGCGGTAATGTTGCCGGGGGTGCGGCCCAGCATCCGCTTCGCCTCGTCGCCCACCGCCAGAACCTTGCGGGTGGTGGTGTCGAGGGCGACCACGGACGGCTCCCGCAGCACGATGCCTTTGCCCTTCACGTAGACGAGCGTGTTGGCCGTGCCGAGGTCGATCCCGATGTCGTTCGAGAAATAGCCGAAGATGTTCGCCATGATGGCGGCCCGGGGCGCGAGGGGGCGCGCTAAGCCGACGGTCAACCGAATCCCCGCGCCGGGGGGGTGTCAACGAGGTAAATGCCGCGCGGCCGGCGCGTTCCGTCAGGACACAAAAAAGCCCCGCGGGAGGCGGGGCAAGGAGGGGCGGGAGCCCGGCGCGAGGGCTGGTGCTCAGCTGGCCGCAGGCGGTTTGGCGGTGGTCGCGGCGGCGGCCGGCTTGGGGGCCTCGGCGACGGCGGCGGCGGGCTTCTCGGCTTCCGGCTCCTCCTTCGTGGCCTTCTTGAACTCCTTGATCGACTGTCCCAGGCCCTTGGCTAGGCCGGGGAGCTTCGAGCCGCCGAAGAGGACGAGCAGGATGATCAGAATGACGATCAGCTCGGTCGGGCCCATACCCATGAAAGCGAGCGGGAAGAAAGGGAGGGAGGCCATAGGTTCGAAGGGAGGTAAGATCGGGGCGTTGGACTGTAAAGCGGGAAAGGTGTCTGCTTCCCGTCCAAGCGCGCGGGGTGGTCCTACTGCGGCTCGGCCGGCGCCTCCCAGACCACCTCGTCGCCCGGGCGCGGGGTGCCGGAGGCCACGCGGGTGCCCAAAGTGCGCCCGCGCACGTGGCCGGAGGTGTGGAGGGTGGCGGCCGGGGTCAGATCTGGGCGCCGCACCCCCAGCAGGGTCCCCGTGGCGAGGGCGGGGCGAGGCGCATCGGGGGCGAGCTCCACCCACGCAAAACCGCGGGCCGCATCGAGCGCGATCACGCGGCCCACCACGAGGCGGGGGCTGGGGGCGAGCGGTTCCGTGGGCGCGGCGGCGGCGGTCGGCGGGGTCGGAGGCGCGGGCGGGGCGACGCAGCCCGGCACGACCAGCACGAGGCCGGGGAGGGCTGCGCGGAGTAAGCTCACGAAGGGGCCGCCGGGCCCCGGTCAGGGCTTCGGCGGGGGCGGGAACGCGAGGCCACCCGGCATTCGCGGCGGGAGGGCGTGGGCCGGCGGGAATGGGACGCCCGTGGTGCCGGTGCGGGGGGCACCTGGGGGACGCGCCGTCGCGGCGACCTTCATCAGGTTCTGGGCGTTGTCGATCTGCTCGGCGTCGAAGAACCCGTGCAGCTGCCGGATGCGCGTCGGGTGCCGCATCTTGCGGAGTGCCTTCGCCTCGATCTGCCGGATGCGCTCGCGGGTGACCTTGAACTGTTTGCCGACCTCCTCGAGCGTCCGGCTGTAGCCGTCAACCAGCCCGAAGCGCAGCGAAAGCACGCGGCGCTCGCGCTCGGTGAGCGTATCGAGCACGTCGACGATCTTCTCCCGCAGCAGGGAGTAGGCGGTCATGTCGTACGGGTTCTCTGCGGACTTGTCCTCAATGAAGTCGCCGAAGCTGGTGTCGTCGCCGTCGCCGACCGGGGATTGGAGGGAGATGGGCTGCTGCGCCATCTTCATGATCTGCTGCACGCGTTCGACGGGCAGGTTCATCTCGTCGGCGACCTCCTCGGGGGTGGGCTCGTGGCCGTACTCCTGCAGGAGCTGCTTCTGCACCTGCATCACCTTGTTGAGGGTCTCGATCATATGCACCGGGATGCGGATGGTGCGGGCCTGGTCGGCGATCGAGCGGGTGATGGCCTGGCGGATCCACCAGGTGGCGTAGGTGGAGAACTTGTAGCCGCGGCGGTACTCGAACTTCTCGACCGCCTTCATCAGGCCCATATTGCCCTCCTGGATCAGGTCGAGAAAGGAGAGGCCGCGGTTGGTGTACTTCTTGGCGATCGAGATCACCAGGCGCAGGTTGGCCTCGACCATCTCGGTCTTCGCCTTGTGGGCCTCGCGCACGTGCACGAACGTCTGGTTGACCACCGCGAGCAGGTCATCGGGGGCGATGCGCTGCTGGGCCTCGATCTGGCGCAGGCGGGCGTGGACGGGCTTTGTGTCCAGGGCGGCGTCGCGCTTGGTCTTGGGGTTCTTCGCCCGCTCGAGCTGGGCCTTGAGGGTCTCGATCTCCTCCAGAACGGGGCGCAGCTGCTCGAGGTACTCCTCGTACACCTTAAGCTTGAAGTAGAACTTGCCGAAGCCCGATCGCAGGGTGGTCTCCCGCTTCCGGACCTTGGCGAGGACTTTCTTCCGCTCCGCCTCGCCGCGGGCCTTCAGGTATTCCTCCCAGCCCTCGGCCACCGACGACTCCGCCGTGCTGGTGTGCTCGACCAGTTTGGGCAGGGACTTGAAGTAGGCCTCGCGGGACTCGATCTTCTTGTCGATCACGAGGCGGTCGAAGCGCTCCTCGCGGTTGATGAGCTTGGCCCCGAGGCCGGCGATGTAGCCGCCAATCGCCGAAGCCTGGAAGAGCGCCTCCTGCGCCTTCAACTCGGCCGTCTCGATCCGCTTGGAGATCTCCACTTCCTGCTCGCGCGTCAGCAGGGGCACCTGGCCCATCTGCTTGAGATACATCCGGACGGGGTCGTCCAGAATGTCGTTCTGCGAGGAGCGCGACTGCTCCTCCTCCGCCTCCTCCATCCGCTGCTTGTAGTCCTCGACCTGGTCCGGCTCGAGGATCTCGATCTCCAAGTTCTGGAGGATCGACAGGACGTTATCGATCTCCTCCTGGTTCTCGACCGACTCCGGCAGCGCCTCGTTGATGTCGTCGAAGGTCAGGTAACCCTGCTCCTTCGAGAGGCGGATGAGGTGGCGGATCTTGTCGTTGATGCCGCCGGCGGGGATTGCCTCGCCGGCACCCTCCGCGGGCGCGGGCAGCTTCGCTAGGGCGTTCTCGACCGCCTCGGCGGGAGCGGTGTTGGCGGCGGTGGACTTGGTCTTGCGGGACATGGGAAAAGGGCGTTGGGAGGCTCCGGCGACGGGCGGCTCAGGCCGGCGGCGCGAGGATTACGGGTTGGCGTAGCTGGCGTTGCAGGGCGGAGCGTTCTTGCAAGAGTGAAAGAGACTCAGCTTCACGGTCCGCACCCGGGTTGGCCAAAGCAAGTTCTATTTGGCGCAGGCGCGGCTCTAGGGCCCGCGAACGGAGGCGCGCAAGCCCCGCTTGCGCCACCCGCGCCGGGTCATCCACCCGCGGCGGCTCAAAGCGCAGGGTCGCCACCAGGGCCCGTTCCGCGTCGTCCTCCAGGAGCGGGTCCAGATGGTCCCGGCCGGGCCAGGAACCCTGTTCAAACTCCCCGAGTAAGCGGTTTAGCAGGCGGCCCGCGGTATGGTCGGTGTCGACCCAGCCGGGCTGCAGGGCATGGCCAACCGCGGACCCGAGCTCCTCGTGGTGCAGGCAGAGGGCCAGCAGGTCGCGTTCCGCGGTGAGGGGATCGGCCCCGGCCTGCCCAGAGGCGGCCGCCGCGGGCGCCGGCCGCGGGGGTTCCTGCCGCCGCACGCTGGACTCGTGGGCGGCCACCTCCTGCTGCATCACCCGCGGCAGCAGCCCGAGGGCGCCCGCGGCCTCCTGCGCCAGCGCCGCGCGCGCCGCCTCGCCCCCGCTGTGCCCGATGATCTCCGCCACCGCCTGCGCTGCGCGGCCCCGTTCCTCCGCCCCCGCCCGCTCGGGATGGGGCAAGAGGCTCGCCGCCGCGAACGCCATCGCGCTCAACGCCCCCGCCCGCAGCTGCTCGTAGGCCGCCAGGCCCTCGTTCAGGAACAGGAGGTCCGGGTCCATCTTCCCGTCCCCCGCCGGCTGCAGGAAACGAACCTCGATGCCCGCCTGCAGGGCCAGCGGCAACAGGCGCTGCGCGGCCTTGTGGCCCGCCGCGTCGCGGTCAAAGAGGCACTCGACCTGGGGATGGTAGCGCCGCAGCAGAGCCAGCTGACCCTCCGTGATCGAGGTTCCCTGCGGCGCGATCGCCGTCTTCAGGCCCACGCTCCAGCAGCGCAGGGCGTCGAGCTGGCCCTCCACCAGCACGAACGGCCGCCCGTCACCCACCGCCGTCCGCGCGCGGTCTAGGTTGAAGAGCAACTGGCCCTTGGTGAAGATCGGGGTCTCCGGGGAATTGACGTACTTGGCCTCCCGCGCCGGATCATCCTCGGGGGTCCGCGCGGTCTGGCGCGCGGTGAAGGCAACCACCCGCCCCTGGTGGTCCCGGATCGGGATCATCAGCCGCCCGCGGAAGCGCGGCCGCAGCGCCGCCGGGGTCATCAGCGCCTGCTCACTGATGAAGAACAGCCCGCAGCGCCGCAGCGCCTCCTCCGAGTATTTCCGGCGCAGGAGCGCCCCGCCGAGGCCTCCGCCGGCCGCGTCCACGGCGCCGATCTTGAACTCCCGCGCCAAGTCCAGGCCGAAGCGCCGCTCCTCCGTCCAATAGCGCCGGAAGAACTCCCCCGTCTCGTCCGTCGCCAGCAGCGCCTGGTGGAAGTGGTCGGCGGCCGCGTCGTGCAGGTCGAACAGTTCCTGCCGCAGCGAGCGCTCCTCCCGCGTCGGCCCGCCGCTGCCCTCCTCGTATTCGATCACGATGCCGAAGCGCTTGCCCAGCGCCTCCACCGCCTCGGTGAAGGTGAGCTGCTCCGTGTCGCGCACGAACGTGATCGCGTCCCCCGCCTTGCCGCAGCCGAAGCACTTGTAGAAACCCTTGTCCGGGTCCACGTGGAACGAGGGGGTCTTCTCCTGGTGGAAAGGGCACAGGCCCTTCAGCCGGCTGCCGCCCGCCTTGCGCAACCCGGCCACGCGCCCCACGACATCCGCCAGATTCACGCGCTGCTTCAGGTCGCGCACGCAGCTGGGCTTGATGACGGGCATGGGGTGGAGGGGAACTTCCCCGTTCCGGGCGGTTCCCCAACCTGCGCGGGCCCCGTCGATCCGAAGAAGAATGCACTTTCAACGCGGTCCCCCCGCTGTCAAGTTCCGCGCCCCGTGCGCCGCCCTCCGGCGTCGTCGCGGCCCCTTTTCCCGTCCCGCCGGCCGTCCCTCCCTTATGCGTCTTCCGCTCGCCCCCCTGCTCGGCCTCGCCTGTGCGCTGGCGGCCCGCGCCGCCGCCCCGACCCCGCCCGCCCGCGCCGCCGAGCCGGTGTGGGAGGCCCCCCTCGCCCGCTTCGACGAGGCCACCTACGAGACCCAGGTCGAGCGCCTGATCGCCGCCCACGAGCAGGCCAGCGGCCGCCGCCTCGCCCCGGGCGCCAAACGCAAGGCCGGGATCAAGATCTACGCCGACTCCGGCCCCGGCCTCGCCACCCCGCTCCCGCTCGTCAAGGCCGTCATCTCCGCCCTGCGCCGCCGCGGCTTCGACAACGGGGACATCTTCCTCGTCGGCCTCAACGCCCTCCGCCTCCGGATGACCGGCTACCTGCCCTCGCTCGTCTCCGGCCGCACGCCCTTCTCCGGCAACCCCGTCTACGTCCTCGAGTCCGGCCGCTTCTACGACCCGGTCTGGTTCTACGACTCGCCGCTGCCGCAGCGCTTCGACCCGATCTTCGCCCAGGAGCAGACCAAGGGCGTCTCGCCGGACACGACCAAGGACCAGGACCGCAAGAGCTTCCTCGCCACACCCTTGTTCCTCGAGGCGGATTTTTGGATCAATCTGCCCGTCTACACCGACCACCCGACGCTCGGCATCAACGGCGCGCTGGTCAACGCGACCCTCTGGAACGCCTCCAACACGGCCCGCTTCTTCCGCTCGCCCGCGAACGCCCCCGCCGCCGTCGCTGAGATGAGCGCCATCCCCGAACTGCGCCAGACCTGGGCCTTCACCCTCGCCAGCCTCCAGTATTACCAGTTCGTGGGCGGCCCCTTCTTCAATTCCCTCTACACCGTCTCCGAGCCGCTCCTCTGGCTCAGCAACGATCCCGTGATGCTCGATTCGCTGGTGCGCGACCGCATCAACGGCCACCGCAAGAAGCAGGGCTTCGAGCCGGTGGACGAGGAGATCCGCACGCTCGAGTTCGCCGAGACGCTCGGGGTCGGCTCCACCAAGACGGCCCAGGTCCGGATGCTCCGGCTGGACTGACCCACTTCCCGCTTGCGGCCACCCGCGCGCCACGCCCAATTCTCCCCGCTCTGATGTCCTCCGCCGCCTATCTGCCCTTCCTCCTGCAGGCCGGTCTCGCCGCGCTCATCACGGGCGTGGTGATCGGCGCGAGCCACCTGCTCGGGCAACGCTTCAAGAGGAACGCGATCAAGGACTCCGCCTACGAGTGCGGCGTGGCCGGCGGCGGCCTGCCCCACACGCGGTTCCCGGTGAAGTTCTACCTCACTGCCCTGCTCTTCATGCTCTTCGACCTCGAGGTGGTGATCCTCATCCCCGCGACCTTCGTCTACCGCGAGTTCCTGGCCGCCCACCTCCCCATCCTCGGCCCGCTCCTCTTCTTCCTCGGCGTGCTCGTCCTCGGCCTCATCTATGAGGTCCGCAAGGGCGCGCTGGAGTGGGAGAAGTGACGGTCCGCCCCGCGTCCCAGCCCCGCCCGATGCGCCTCGAGAAGATCCTCTCCCGGAGCCGCATCATCGATGTGCGCAGCCTCGACCTCGAGGGCGCCCTCGAGGAACTGCTCGCCACCTGCGTGGGCAAGTTCCCCGACCTCAAGCCCGAGGCCCTGCTCCGCGGCCTCCTCGCGCGCGAGGGCACGATGACCACCTACCTGGGCAACGGCGTCGCCCTGCCCCACGTCCGCGTCCGGATGCCCCGCCGCTACGTGCTCGCCATCGGCCGCAGCCGGGTCGGCATCCGCCACGACGGCGCCCTCGGCGACGAGCGCGTGCACCTGATCGTGATGCTGCTGGCCGGCGAGTCCGCCCGCGACTACCTGCAGGTGCTCGCGGCGATCGCGCGGCAGGTGAAGGAGAAGGACCTGGTGGACAACCTGGTCAACGCCTCCGACCTCGACACGCTGCACGAACTGCTGGTCGGCGGCTTCGTGGGGCTAGGGGCCGTCGAGGCCCGCCAGAACCGCGTCAACCGCCTCCTCTTCCGCCAGGCCGAGCGCGTCGCCACCGGGGCCGGCTGCGGGGCGATTATGATCTTCGGGGACACGTTCGTCGGTGGGCTCCAACCGGGCGTGCTCCGCTCCAAGCTGAAGACAATCCTCGTCACCCGCTCCGCCCTTGAATTGGGCGATCCGGGCGAGGAACGGTTCCACGAGACCCTCCAGGTCCGCTCCTTCTCGAAGCAGCGGCTGGCCCAGCTGCGCAGCGCGATGCTGGTCGCGCTCACCCGCGGGGTGGTCACGTTCCGCGACCGCATCTGCTGCATCGGCGGGATCACGGGCAGCAACCAGTTCGACACCCTCGTGGTCGTCGATATCGAGCGCGAGTTCCAGACGCTGCTCACCGGCTCGACCGCCGACCTCCTCCCGCCCGACGTGAAGCCGGAGGTGCTGGAGCGCGTGATCGCGGTCGCGACCGAGCTGGCGGTGGAGGGCCGTGAGGGCCGGCCCGTCGGCTGTCTTTTCGTGGTGGGCGACAGCGAGCGCGTCGGCGGCCTGTCGAAGCCCCTCGTGCTGAATCCATTCTACGGCTACAAGGAGGAGGACCGGAACATCCTCAACCCGTTCATGGACGAGACGGTGAAGGAGTTCTCGTCGATCGACGGGGCGTTCGTGATCCGGGGCGACGGGGTGGTGGAGTCCGCCGGCTCGCTGATCCAGGCGACCGATCCCGGCCACGATCTGCCCAGCGGACTGGGGGCGCGCCACGCGGCGGCCGCGGCGGTCAGCGTGGCCGCCAACTGCATCGCGATCGTCGTCTCCTCGAGCACCGGCCAGGTCACGCTCTTCCGCCGCGGGGTGATGCTCCCGCTGACGGAGAAACGCCGCTGAGCCGCCTGCGGGCTTGCCAGCGCCGGCGCCGGCCGGTGCCCTCGGGAATGGCCATCCTCGGCTCCTTCGCCACCGTCCGCTCGCAGGTGCCCGCCACCCCGGGTTTCGCCGCCGCCCTCGCCTACGTGGACGCCCTGCTCGCCCCGGGCTCCGCGGGCCGCGCCCGGCTCGCGGCGCTCGCGCCTGGCACCTCCGCCCGCCTCGAGCTCGGCGGCGGGGTCTTCGCGATGGAGCAGGCCTACCTCAGCAAGCCCCGCGCCGAGGGGTTCTTCGAGTCCCACCGCCGCCACATCGACGTGCAGGTGGTGGTCGAGGGCGAGGAGGTGATGGAGGTCATCGACGCCACCCGGATCGCCCCGGCCGGACCCTTCCAGGAAGACCGCGACTTCCAGGCCTACCCGCCCGCCACCGGGACGCTGGTCGCTCGCTTCGGTCCCGGCGATGTGGCGGTCTACTTTCCCGCGGATGTCCACCAGCCGGGGTTGCGTGCCGGCGAGGCCCCGGTGCTGGTCCGCAAGACGGTCGTGAAGGTGCCCGTCGCCTGAAGGCGCCGGTCCGGCACCGTCCCGGGCGATGAACTACCGCCACCAGTTTCACGCGGGGAACTTCGCCGACGTGGTGAAGCACGCCCTCCTCGTCGCGCTGGTGCGCGCCCTGCAGCGCAAGGACAAGGGCTGCCTCCTGCTGGACACCCACGCCGGCCGGGGACGATACGACCTCGCCGCCGCCGCCGCGGGTGATTCGCTCGCCCGCCGGCCGGAATGGCCGGAGGGCCTCGGCCGCCTCCCCGCGGATGCCGCGGGGACGGAGCCGCTGGCGGACTACCTTGGCCTCGTGCGGGAGTTCGACCGGGGGCAAGGTAACCTCGCCGCGGAGCCGCGCTTTTATCCGGGTTCCCCGGGGCTGCTGCGGGCGCTGTTGCGGCCGGTGGACCGCCTGGTGCTGGTGGAACGTCACCCGGCGGAATGCGCCGCCCTGCGGGCCTTCGCCGCCGGCTGGCCGCGCACGGAAGTCCGGGAGGGTGACGGGTACGCGCTGCTGCGGGCGCTGCTGCCCCCGCCCGAGCGTCGCGGCCTGATCCTGCTGGACCCGCCGTTCGAGGCCCCGGAGGAGTTCGCGTGGCTCGCGGCCGCGGTGGGGGAGGGGTTGCGCCGCTTTCCCCCCGGGGTGTTCGCCGCCTGGTATCCGCTCACCCAGCGCGCCCGGGTGGACGAGTTCCTGCACGCGGTCTCCACCGTGGGGCCGCCGCCGTGCCTCACCGCCGAGCTTACCGTCGCGGGCGAAGCGGCCGGGCTCAAGCTCCGCGGCTGCGGGCTGCTGGTGCTGAACCCGCCTTGGGGCTTCGCCGAAGTGGCCCAATCCCTGTTGGACCTCCTCGTCCCCCGCCTCGCGCAGGCGCCCGGGGGCGAGGGCCGGCTGACGTGGCTGGTGCCCGATCGCTAGGCCGGGTTTCGGCCGTGGGCGACTGAGCCGCGGGGCGTGCGACCTAGCCGGCACGATTCAATTGGAGGCGGAGCAGCGGGGTGAGATGGCGAGCGCATTTCAGGGGCGAGAGACCGAGGAATACCCGGAGGGTATGGCGACGGGAGAGAGCCACTGAAAGGTGCCGTCAGGTCACCTCGGGGCGACCCGATCAACTGAATCGTCCCGGCTAGGGCGGAATGCCCAGCTTGCGCCGCCGCTGGAAAGTGGGTGGTGACCCACTTGGCCCTTGATCCGGTCCGGGGCGCGACTCAACCTCCGCGCGTCTACCCCGGTCCGCGGCGGCTACCCCCGCCGAGGTCTGTCGGTCCCTCCCCCGAGGCCGATCCCGGGCTTCCTGCTTCCCCCACCCCCAATCGTACTCACCCTACTATGACCAGTACTCCTCAGATCATTAACGAAGGCACCGTGCCCAACGCCAGCCGGCTGTTGTGGGCGGGCTTTATGGCCATCCTTGCCGCCGGCGTCGGCTTCGCCCTCCGCGGCGGCATCTTCGGCGCCTGGGCCTCCGAATACGGCTTCACCGCCACGCAGCTCGGGGCCATCGGCGGCGCCGGCTTCACCGGCTTCTGCTTCGGCATCATCATCGGCGGCGTGATCGTGGACAAGTTGGGCTACGGCAAGCTGGTCGCCCTCGCGCTCCTCGGCCACGTGCTCTCCGCGGTCGTCACCTTTATGGCGAGCACCCCGCAGAACGCCTACGACTTCCTGTATTGGGGGATGTTCATCTTCGCTTACGCCAACGGCACGCTGGAGGCGGTCGCCAACCCGCTCGTCGCGACCGTGTATCCCCAGAACCGCACGCACTTCCTCAACATCCTCCACGCCTCCTGGCCCCTCGGGATGGTGTTGGGCGCCGTCGCCTCCTACGTGCTCGGCACCGTGATGGGCTTCGGCTGGAAGGGCCAGCTGGCCTTCTACCTCGTCCCCACCATCGCCTACGCCGTGATGTTTATGGGCCAGTCCTTCCCGAAGTCGGAAGCCGCGGCCAAGGGCACCAGCTACGCGGATATGTTCAAGGACGTCGGCATCCTCGGGGCCGCGGTCGCCTGCTACCTGCTCGCCCTGTTCCTCGGTGGCGTCTTCAAGAGCCCCACCATCGGCTGGGTCGCCGGCGGCGGCCTCGTCGTGGTGGTCGGCCTGCTCACCCGCTTCTCCTTCGGCTCCTTCCTGCTCTTCGTCCTCTTCGTCACCCACGCGATGATCGGCGCGGTCGAGCTCGGCACGGACGGCTGGATCGAGGCCATCACCGGCAACCTCTTCACGCCGACGCAGGGCAAGATCCTCTTCATCTGGACCTCCGCCATTATGTTCGGCCTGCGCTTCTGCGCCCACTGGATCGAGACCCGCCTCGGCCTGTCCCCCATCGGCCTGCTGCTGACGTCCTCCGTTCTCGCGGTGGTCGGCCTCCAGATGGCCTCCGGGATGAACTCCTTCGTCGTCGCGCTCGTCGCCCTTGGCCTCTACGCCGTCGGCAAGACGTTCTTCTGGCCCACGATGCTGGCGGTCGTCGGTGACCGCTTCCCCCGCTCCGGCGCCGTCGCGATGTCCATTATGGGCGGCATCGGGATGCTCTCCGCCGGCCTCATCGGCGGTCCCGGCCTCGGCTACGCCAAGGACCGGTTCACCGCCGAGAACCTGAAGTCCACCAACGCCGCGGTCTACGAGGCCAACAAGGCCGCCGCCCCCTCCAAGTTCCTCTTCCTCGACCCCGTGACCGCCGTTGACGGTTCCAAGCTCGAGGCCGCCAAGAAGGCCGGCGACAAGGGCACCCCCGAGCAGAAGGCCATCGTTGCCGCCAACCAGAAGGGCGACCGCGCCACCCTGAAGGCGGACTCGTTCATCCCGCTCACGATGGCCGCCATCTACCTGCTGATGATGTTCTACTTCAAGGGCATCGGCGGTTACCGCCCGGTGAAGCTCGAGGAGCAGACCTGAGCCGCCCCGCGGTCCTGACCTTCCGGCCGCACCCTTCGCGGGGTGCGGCTTTTTGGTGGCCGGATTCCCGCCCCGGGGCCCGGATGGCGGTCGCGGGAGCCCCTAACTTCGATCGAAGGAGAATCGAAGGACAATCGAAGGAGAAGCGAAGGAGAACCGAAGGATGCCGCGGGAGGCTGGCCTCACGCCGCGAGGCGGGATGCCGCCGCGCGGCTCCGGCGCGGGACGAGCACCGTGAGGACGCCGTCCGCCAGTTCCGCCTCCATCCGGCTGAAGTCATAGCCCGCGCCCAGGCGCAGGCGCAGGAGGTAGTCGCGCTGGGCGGCCTCGAGGTGGAGCGCCTCGAAGTTCGGGCGCACCACGCGTTCCTTGCGCGCGAGCACCGTCAGGTCGGCCCCGCGGCCCT